>CAYGZM010000083.1:0-13206 GCA_964354365.1 uncultured Pirellulales bacterium | reverse complement strand
CATTCTATTCGTTCCTCCTCGAACTCGAAAAATTGCCGCGTATTATGAAGCTTCGAGAGCTCGAGATCGATAAGCAGGCGAACGACGAGGGCCAGATAGACGCCAAGTTCATTGTCAGCATATTTTTTCAGCACGAAACAGGTTAACTTGGGTCTTGAGTTTTGAATTCCCGGCTGCTGCCGCGTTCAAAACTCAACGCCAGGAACATAGGATATTTTAACGGAGCTTGACTATGTTGTCATTTATGCGCGAGCAGAGTTTTGAGGATTTGCCGGCTGAAAAAAAATCCGCCGCGGGCCAGACGCCCGCCGACGGTAAGCAAAGCGCATCCGCACAGGAGTTTCTCACCGTCGCGACTCACTCACAGCGGGTCAGGAGGAGCACCACCCTGCTGGCTGTGCTGCTTGTCGCGGGACTATTGTGCATTTGGTTTATGGTGAAGAAGACCTCGCCGCAAGGCGCCCGCGCCGCCGATGCCAACGAAACCGATATTGCCTCGGCAATTTCCAGAATCACCGGTGTCAGGTCCGAAATGTTCGACCGGATGGATGAGATCGTAAGCAAGTTCTATGAGTTCTCCCAGGTCCTCCAGGTTGGCGTCAACGAGCTTGTCAAGAATCCCTTTGAGCTTGAATCGTTCCTCGCGGGTCTCAAGGCAAAAGCTGAGGCCGCCGAACAAGTCCTCCAAATTGACCCTGACGTTGTCAGGCGACAGCAAATGGAAAAGCAGGCCGGGGATCTCCAGTTGCAGAGCATAATGCAGTCCGACCGCGGCGGTTGCTGCATGATAGACGGCAAGATAATTTACATGAATGATTCAATTGGCAATTTCACAGTCACCCAAATCGGCGCCAATTTCGTAAAGCTTCAGTGGAATCCCAAAGAGGATTCCGCACGTTTTCCCGCCGGTTCTGACAAAGCCCAGATAGTTTTGAAGTTGTTGGAAGAATGAGATTACCGTTTTCATTTGGAAATAGAGAGGGTTCGTCGCAGTCGCGGGAAGCCTTGCAGCCTCTTTGGGACGCAGACGCCGGTCAGGCCGTCCGCGGCCTCAGCGAGCTGTACTCCCCCGACAAAGCCGACGGATCACACGTGTATGATATTGTCGATGTCCTGCTGGATATGGGCAAAATCACCACCGAGCAGCATGCTCAGATCCGCAGCCGGGAGAAGGCGAATCCCGCCTCTGATGTGGTGCATTTGCTGGCCGAGGCCAACTGGGTCGATGCTGATGACATTCTCCAGGCCAAGGCAAAAGTGTATGACCTCGACTTCCGAAGGATTAAGCCCGAAGACGTGGAGCGGCAGACCTTCGAAATGCTCGAAGTTGATTTCATAAGGAGCGCTTCTATTTGCCCTGTTGCTGTAGAAGATGGCGTCCTCGTCGTGGCGACAAGTGAGCCGGCGAATGTTTTCGCCGTCGAAGACGTAAAAAGGCAGACCCAGATGGATGTGCGGGCCGTCGTTTGCACCCGCGAAGATATCGAGGCCGTCTGCGATTCATTCAAACAAATCGAAAGGCTCGATTACAACGTCGATGATATCATCAGCGATATGACCGACGTCGAAGTCGTCCAGGATGAGCAGGAACAGTCCGAAGACCTTGAAAGAATGGCGGGCCAGTCGCCTGTCATTAAATTCGTCAACTATATCATCAGCAATGCAATACGCGAAGGCGCCAGTGACATCCACATTGAGCCCAAGGAAAAATCGATGAGGACCAGGTATCGCATAGATGGAGTGCTCTTCGAGACGATGAAGTCGCCTCTCAAGATGCATCCGGCCATTGTCTCGCGCATCAAGATTATGGCCAATCTCGATATCTCCGAAAGGCGGCTCCCCCAGGACGGTAAAATCTCCGTCATAGTCGGCGGAAGGCCGATTGACCTGCGAATCTCGACCCTCCCCACAAGTCACGGCGAGAAGGTGGTTATTCGTATCCTCGATAGCAGATCCATTCTCCGCGGCCTTGAGTTGTTGGGTATGGAGCCTGACATTATGACGGCTTTCGGTGAACAGGTTGCGCTTCCGCACGGGATCATGCTTGTAACGGGACCAACAGGCTCCGGGAAAAGCACCACCCTCTATTCGGCACTCTGCCAGATGGATGGAGACAAGCTGAATATCTCAACCGTTGAGGACCCTGTCGAATACCAGCTTGACTTCTGCAATCAGGTGCAGGCAAACGACAAAATCGGGCTCGATTTCGCCGTGGCTTTGCGAAGTCTGCTCCGCCAGGACCCGGACGTCATTATGATTGGCGAAATAAGAGACAACGAGACCGCGCGCATAGCCGTCCAGGCCGCCCTCACGGGCCATTTGGTGCTCTCCACGCTCCACACAAACGATGCCGCCAGCACCATAACGAGATTGATCAATATCGGCATTGACGCGTACCTCATAGCAGCCTCTTTGAATGCAGTCCTTGCGCAGCGCCTCGTTAGAAAAATCTGCTCCAAGTGCAAGGAGCCTTTTCAGGTCCCCGAGCACATGCAAAAGTACGTCGAAAGAACCGGGGTCTCGCCGGATCAGCTCTTTCACGGAAAGGGCTGCGAACAGTGCAGGGGTTCGGGCTATCTCGGCAGGATCGGAATCTACGAGTTCCTGCTTATTGATGACCTCTTCAGAGATATGATTAACAAGGACCCCTCGGTTAGCAGTATGCGAAGGGTCTTTCACGATAGCGGAATGAAGAGCCTCTTCGATGACGGAATTATTAAAGTAAAAAATGGACTGACAACCATTGAAGAAGTGCTCAGGGTTACCGAAATCTACGGCAAAAGCGAAAATGAGGTCTTCGTGGAAAATGTCGGATAGAACAGGGTAATTCGAGACGTGAATTCTCTTGAGGGTTTGTAAAATGATCGATATAAAGACCATTCTGGCGACCGCAATAGAAAACGACGCCAGCGACATCCATGTCAACGTTGGTATGGCGCCCGTGCTGCGCAAAAATACCGAGCTGATTGATTTGGATTTGTCCCCCATCACCAATGAAGACGCAAGAGAGATGGTTGTCTCCATGGTTGGCCCGGAAAGGTTCAGAATCTTTCTGGAAAAAAAGGACCTTGACTTCTCGACGAGTGTCGATGACGGAACGCGATTCCGAGTCAACGCTCACGTTCAGAGAGATACCATAGCAATCTCGTTCAGAGTCATACCAAACCAGGTGCTCGATCTCGATGACCTCCACCTGCCGCCCATAGTCAGGGATCTTACCGATCTGCCCAGGGGGCTCGTGCTCGTCACCGGACATACAGGGTCGGGCAAGAGCACAACCCTCGCGGCTATGGTCGGGGCCATCAACCGAAAGTACAGAAAGCGAATAATCACCCTGGAAGACCCTATCGAATACATGATTGAAAACGAAAACAGTATGATAGAGCAGCGGGAAATCGGCGCCGACTGCCCCGCATTCGCATCCGGGCTGCGGCACGTCCTGCGGCAGGATCCGGACATCATTATGGTCGGCGAAATGAGAGACCTCGAAACCACAAGTTTCACAATTACCGCCGCCGAGACCGGCCATCTCGTCTTCAGCACCCTTCACACAATCAACGCTGCCCAGACTATAGACCGTATCGTGGATATTTATCCCGCCGCTCAACAGAACCAGATCCGGGCCATGCTCGCAAATACACTCCAGGCCGTCGTCTCACAGACCCTGTTCCGACGCATCGATCAGCCCGGTATGGTGCCCTGCACCGAAATACTGCTCTGCACATCCGCTGCCAGAAACTGTATTCGTGAGAACAGAATCTACGAGATACCCAACATCATTGAGACCTCCCGCAGGCTTGGCATGCAGAATCTCGATACGAGCATCGCTGATATGTATTTCAAAGGCTACATAGATAGAGAAGAAGCGATTAATCGCTCAAGCAACCCCGGCAAGATGGAGAAAACGCTCGTCCCAATGGGAGATGTTGAAATTGTCCAACGACCAAACGCTGTCACCGCAAAAGCTTAAGGTAAATAAACATGTTCCAGGAATCTTCACAAAACGACCGGGGCGGCACTGCAGTCGCCGAGAACCGCCAGCGAAATCAAGGCTCATGGGAGCAGAGGCAGCGAAGCGCCGAGCCGCCCGAACCCTCATACTCTGCACCGGAAGTAAAGAGCTGGCAGAAGCTGAAGAGTTTCAGACTTGAGTTTGGGCCCAGCAGGAACGACATCCTCAACTTCACTAACCAGCTCGCCGTTATGATACGGGCGGGAATAAGCCTCCAGGATTCTCTTGAGTCCATCGCCGAGCAGAACACTAACCACAAGTTCAAAGTCATCATCACCGACCTGAAGAATCGAATCGAAGCCGGACAAAGTTTCTCCCAGGCGCTCGGCGAGCACCCGCAGGTATTCTCCAACCTTTACCTGAACATGGTCGCTGCCGCCGAAGTCTCCGGCTCGCTCAGCTCGATGCTCCAGAAACTCGCCGAGTACCTCGACTCCGAGACCGAGACACGTTCTCAGGTCAAAGGAGCTATGGTCTATCCCATTATCATTGCCGTTATGGCCGTCGTTGTCACCATTTTCCTCTTGTGCTTCGTCTTGCCAAGGTTCACCGCCATCTTTGCAGGCAAGGAGCGCCTCTTGCCTATGCCAACCAAGATTCTGATGGCCAGCAGCGCCTTTCTCAGGGGATATTGGTTCTTCATTGTCCCCGCGGTGGGGGCTGCGATGTGGGCCTTTTGGTATATTATAGGCACTGCCGCAGGAAGGCTCTGGTGGGATAAGACAAAACTCGTGCTCCCTCTGATAAAAACGCTCTGCCGAAGCCTCTACATTACAAGGAGCCTGCACACAATGGGGGTGCTCATAACGGCCGGCGTGCCGATCTTAAGCACAATTTCGATAACCGCCCAAATCGCCGGAAATGTACTTTTCAGGAGGATGTGGCTTGGCGTTCACGAGGAAGTCAGACAGGGTAAGAAAATCGCATCCAGCCTCGGCCAGTACAATCTTCTGCCCGGCAATGTCGTACAGATGATACGAAGCGGTGAAGACTCAGGAACAATGGGCGAGGTCCTCAGGGACGTCTCCAACTACTACGCAAGAGAGCTCAAAACAGTTATCAAAACAGTAACGTCTATGATTGAGCCTATAATGATTTGTGTTATGGGTGTTCTGGTGGGCTTCATTGCCATGAGTATTATTCTGCCCATCTTCAGAATGTCCAGCCTCGTTATGGGCAAATAGAAGGAATTCAAAAAGAAACTATGGGACCCCGGCGTTTGGGAGTCGCCAAATGAAAAACAACGGATTCACTCTAATTGAGGCGCTATTCGCAATTCTGCTCGTCGGGCTGGCAATTGCCTCCCTTATGGCGGCGAATACCTCGTTCACTCGCTCCAACGGCGCCGGAGCCGAATTATCGACCGCTGAGTTCCTACTAGAACAGGTAAAGGAGCTTACCGCCACGCTGCCTGTCAGCGACCCGCAGGCTACTACTTGGACCACGTTCGGCCCGGAAGAAGCGTCACTGGCCGCCTACGACGACCTTGATGACCTTGATGGCGCCAGCTTCTCGCCGCCCATTAGTGCCGGCAGAGCCTCCTTGGGTGATTTTGCCGCCTTCACCCAGCAGGTTACCGTTGAGAACGTCAGAGCGTCGGATTTTGGGATCGTTGACCCCGACCGCAGCACCGCCTTTGTTCGGGTCACGGTAAAAGTCCTTCATAACTCTGCTGAAATCAGCTCAGCGAGCTGGGTACGCGCCCGCTATTGAAGTAGTATTAAACACAGTGGCGCCGGCTGGCTTGGCCGTGTTTTCACCGGCTGGAAGCCCGTGCCACACCCAATTGGCCGATTACGGAATACAACATATGCGACAGACGACACAAAAAACACGATATACGATATGCGATATACGATGTATGGGACATAGAACCGGCTTCACTCTCATCGAGCTGCTCCTCGCCCTGGCGATAACGGCCATATTGCTCACCGCCGTCGCCCTCGCGTTCAACGCCTCGGTCATAAATTACCGGGAGAATGAAGACATCTTCAAGGCAATCAACAGCGCGAGACAAACCCTCTTTCGGATAACGAGTCAGCTTCGCACCGCAACTGAGGTTGACGATACTGCGCCTGCCAACGAGTGCTCGATGATAACCGCCGCCGGCGAAGACATAACCTATCGGTACGACAGCACCGCACACGTGCTCTATCTGATTACGAACTACGACGCAACCGATGAGGACTACGTCCTTTGCAGCAATGTCAATTCTGTAACCTTCACGAAGGATGTCTTTGTTGAAGACGGCGTGACCAAGGTGAAAAGCGTCCAGATCGCCATCAGCGTTGCGAGCGACGGCGTCGAGAAAAAGGTCGCCGCCGCCGCTGTAGTACGACGAAACCTCGACTAACACCTTGTGCCACGGGCCTCGTGGGACGGGCATCCTGCCCGTGCTTTCTAACCAACGCTGCCTCTGTAACGTCCCCTTCGCCCCCGCCCCGTTTAGCCGTCGCTGGCATGGCGACGCATGCTTAGCCCGCGGACCTGTGCCTGCCGTCATTTCGACCGAGAGAAGCGAGCGGAGAAATCTATTCAAACCCGTCATTGCGAGGCCCCCAAGGCCGTGGCAATCTCTCGTCCGGCAAGCGGAGTAAGCTGTTTCTGCGTTTGAAATTGGGTTTGATTGGGTTTGTTTTGAATAACGTTTGTTGTTCATTGTTCGTTGTTTATCGACATAAGCCTTGATTGGTGCTGTACTTATGGCTATTTTACCCATTTTGAAATTGGCTTTGTTTTGCATAATTGACTCACGGCCACAAAGCCACTAAGGCACAAAGGGATGAAGTAATAGGGTCAAAGTGACCGATTTCATTTTTTAGACGCTCATTAACACGGATAGTACATACCATTCACTATTCTGATTCTGTTAGTTTGATATATATTATACTCCGCCGGAGGTTGCCCGTCAAGGAAAATCCCCAATAACCGCAAAGGCCCCGTAGAGTCGGTGCGGAATGCGTTTCAACGATTGAACAGAGCATTGAAGCGGGTTTGCCATTCAAGCTCATCAACAACGAGAAACGAGATGTCTTTGGCGGGGAGTTTGATTCCGAGGTCGGTAAGGGTGGTCTCCTTTGCGCGGTCGTTGCAGAGGTTGAAGAGGTTTCTCTTGTACTCTGTATCTTCGCTGCCTTTGAGGTGAATTCCTTTTGTTTCGACGACGAAGACCTTGTTGAAGCCGTTGCCATTAGATTTGTCGGTGAAGATGAAGTCGGCAAAGACACGATGTTTTCGCCAACCCTGAACGCCGTAATCCTGCTTGGGGACATTGCGGTACCAGAAGAAGAGCTTGTCCTGATCGTCGAGATAGCAGGCAATTTGGCGCTCCAGGTCGCTATCGAAATCATCGCGGCAAACGTAATCGAAAAGTGACTTTTCAAGATGGTCGCCATTGGCCTTATTCAGTCGGGGAGGGTGAGTTTTCTTCTGTTTAGGAAGTTTATACCCGAGCTTGTTGGCGATGACCAGAAAGTGCATCTGATCTTGCGACATCATATTGCGGAAGACCTGTTCGGCAAGGCGATCTTTCTCCTTTGCAAGATGCTTTCGAAGCTCTTCGATAATGAAGACGAAGTTATTGATGACAACTTTTTCTGGGAATTTACTAAGCAGTTTATTGAGGACGGTTTTGCCGAATTCATACGCGACCCAGGGGTTGGGGACAATATCGAGCAGATGACGGGCAAGAAAAACGGGGTCGAGCCTGAGTGCGCCGGCTCTTAGTTCGAGAGAATTTTTGAGTTCTATAACGCGCTCCACGTCTTCGGACAGCGAAGCGACCTGTTCGAGGTCCTTTTGGTCGAGCATGGAGAGGTTAAGCTCGGATAAGGGCGAAAGGTCGGCATCGGTCCAGGGGATTTGGCTTGCGATGTCCATTTCGTATGAGACTTTTCTCCAGCCGGACTCATCGCGTATGGCAAAGACCGGCAAAATGATTTGCTCGGCCGCGTCTTTGAACTTGTCGCGCACGTGGGCGACAACTTCTTCGGATTCCTCGCCGCTCAATTCATCGGCCATAGTGATTCGGCCTGTCAGGTCACCGAGTCCTTCGCCCCGGAAGCCTTTTCTGATTTCTTCAAGAAGCTCAGCGCCTTTCTGCTGGTAACAGAAGACATAGCTTTCATCGAGTTCTTTAACGCCTGTCTTTTTTGCGAAGGGTTGTCGCAGGATTCTGCCGACAAGCTGGGTGAGGGCGGTTTTTGAACCGGGGCGCGTGAGGATTGTTAGACAATAGGCAAAGGCGCAGTCCCAGCCTTCCTGGAGGGCCTGTTTCGTGATGATGTAGCGTATTCGGCAATTCTCCGAGATAAGGCCGCCCACGTCATCTACTTCTTTCAGCTCATCTTTTTCGCTTGTCTTGACGGCGACCTCATCGGGCTGCAATCCGACGATGTTTATCAGGTGCTCTCGGACATCTTCGGAGTGGATAAGGCCCGATCTGCGTTGGTCTTTGCCGGTGCGTTCAACCTGTATAAGGCATATCGGTCGGATGTACTTGTTGGTGTTGGCGTGGTATTCTCTGGCCTTCTCTTTGAGCATTTCGAGGTGGTTGTGGGCCTCAAGGAGTGTTTCTCGCCAGTCGGGGTTTGCCTTGTTGAAGATATGCAGGTCGAATTTGATCATTTCCTCGCGGTTTAGCTCGATGCCGGTAATGTCAACGAGTTTATTGCTTTTATCCGGCGGTGTTGCGGAGAGTTCAACGATGATGGAGGGGTTAAATCCCTCGAGTGTTTTTTGAGCGGTTTCGCTGTAGGCCTTATGGCCTTCGTCGAGGATGACAACGGGATTTAGCAGGCGCAGCGTGTTGCCCAGAGAGGACTTGACCTGCTTTCCCCAGAAGGCGGATTGTTTTTCGAAGGTATCGAGGTTGGGGATTTTTTCGAGGAGGCGTGCGTTTGCCTCGAGGTCGTCTTCGGGCGGGAAGAATTCCGCGAAGCCGCCTGAATCTTTGAACATACGCAGGACTTCTTTGGTTTTGCGGTTGGCGGATGGCAGCATAAGCATAAGGACGACGAGATTTTCGCGGACGTCCAAAGGAGAAAACAAATCGGTCTTCTCGCGGATAAGTGTCCTGCCGCCGCTTGCGATATCGAGGTGCTGGCGATACGGATGGTCGCGGTTTCGCAGGCTCCTGATTGTCTGATTGTAAATCTGGGTGGAAGGAACGACCCAGAGGACCAAGCCGGTGCGTAACTTTCGGTAATTGGTGTTGATAAGGTCTATGGCCTTAACCGCGAGGAATGTCTTTCCCCCGGCGGTGGGAATCTTCAGGCAGAAGCAGGGAAGGGGCCTGCCCAGGCCGTCCCGCCGAGAGGTATAAGAATCGTACATCCCTTCAAGTTTTCTCCAGGCTGTGAGAGGGAATTCGATTTCCAAATCGGGATTGGCCAGTGCTTTGGCACGCCAGTCATAGAGCAGATCGAGGTACTGCTTTAGGCGGTTGAGGGTTTTTATTTGGTATTCTTTTGGTTCCATTGTTGATGCCCCCCAGGCAGGCCTGGGGGCTAAGTATTATTTCACGAGTTGGTAGATTTCAAAGGGCAGTTGGGCAAAGTCAATCCTTAATTCGTCGAGATGCTCCTGGTCGAGATATTTTGTCGGGGCGAAGACGAGTCGGCGTTTTTTCTTATATGGGCCGAGGGCCTTGGCGCGATCGAGAGTCAGGGCGGTGGCCTTTAAGTAATCCATATCGGGCTTGTAGAACAGATAGACCAGGTATTGAGCGCTCTGCCCGATGAAGTTTTTCTTTTCATCGACGGCATCCGGGTCGAATTCCTCGCCGGTGGCCGTATAAAATACGTAGCGGGCAAGCTCCATATAAGACGGGAAATTATCCCCGGAAAGGATACTCTCCATCTCAATCGGCGGGCCAAGCTCGAAGTAGCTAAAACTCCCGCCAAGACCTTTGCGGAGATTCTCATCCTTTGCCTTTGGCACGCCCTTTATGACCCGCCGGACGCGCTCGGCAGTTATCTTATCCGCGTAATCCTCACATTCGACCAGAATGAACCGGCGATTGCCGAGGTCTTCTTTGTTCAACGCCAAAACAGCATGAGCCGTCGGCCCCGTACCTGCGAAAGAGTCAATTATGAGAGAGTCCCCATCTGTGGCCTGAACAAGTAGGTCCCGTATTAGTGAAGACGGTTTTGGAAAGTCGAAAACGCGTTCACCGAATATCGCGCGTATTTCAGCAGTCCCATGACGAGTGAAAATCTGCGACCCTATTATTGACGAGTATCCGGTGAATTCCTGTGACATTTCCGATAGAAATACCTTGAGTCGTGGGCGACCTTCTGGATTGCTTGGCCATAAAATGCGTTCTTCCTCGATTAGTTTCTGCATCCTTGCTTTGTCAAATCGCCAACCGAGATCGGGCTTTTTGTAAACGACACCTGTTTCACGATTTGCCAAATCATAGTGAAGGTTTGGTCTTGCCTTTTGCGTTGCAAGTCCAACCATGTTGCCACTGGTCCATGGTCCTCGCTTATCATTGTCTGGATTAGAGAATTGCTCTTTACGACGTTCTGAACCACGTAAGCCTTGACCATAACATAGAACGTACTCATGGTCGTTTGAAATACCCGTAATGTTACGATTGTCCTTATTCTGCCTGCTCTTCCAACAGAATTGGCCCAAGAATCGTTCTTCTCCGAAAACCTCGTCCATTAGCATTCGAAGTCTTGAAGCTTCAGTGTCGTCAATCGAAATGTAGATAACACCGTCTTCGTTCAAGAGCTCACGCAGTAGTCGCAGTCGTGGCGTCATCATACAGAGCCACTTGTCGTGTCGGGTGAGGTCTTCTTTATCGACGACTTTGCCGAGCCAGTCCTGCATCATAGGTGAGTTGACGTTGTCGTTATAGGCCCATTTTTCGTTTCCGGTGTTGTAAGGGGGATCGATATAGATACATTTTATTTTGCCGGCGTAAGTGGGCAGCAGCGCCTTTAATGCCTTGAGATTGTCGCCGTGAATGATCAGGTTGTCGTGGAGGGAGACTTTCTTGGTGAGGGATTTATTCTTGCGGGGGATAAGCTGGTGGTATTTGACCGAGAGGTGGTAGTTCTGGACAAATGCTTTTCCTTTGAAATTCAGCGTTGCCATAGGGCCTCCGAATTCTCGTAAAAGGCGCTTACCGACTGCAGGAGCATTATGTACAGACGCACCAAGTTTGTCAACGCCGGTTTTTGAAGTGTTCTTCTTGGGTTATCAGCCACCCTGTCCAGGTATCCGCCCTCAGACCACTTTTTGCCCTCTACTCCGGGGCTCTCCACTTAACACTTCGCACTCTGATCTTTGATTCGTCTCTGCGTTCTGCGCGGTTAATCAAATACCGTGAAAACCTGCATGAATCCCTGTGGGACCGTGGGTCTGCGTCTGAACCCCACTGCGGCTACTCAGCCGGCAAATCGAGCGGCGAGATGTTATCGCCGTATCGATCTTGGGCAGCTTTCAGACGTTTGCGAGCCTCGGCATACGTCTCAAACAGAATCGCAGGCGTATCCGATACCTTCTCTCTGTATATCTTCTCGACGCGGTCGAGCTTGGCGAGGTTCTCCGGCACGCGAATCGTGAACTGCCGCACGTAATCGGACTGCGTGTATTCGATGCGCAGATTCTTTTTGAACAACCCGGCCAAATCCTTGTGTTTCGGTATCACGCCCGTCGGCGTCCTGATCCCCTCAACATCGCCGTTCACCCGCAGCTCCGCCCAGAGAATCCATACCAACTTGTCGCCCATCCCGTTGAGGTACTTGCCGTTCTTGTCCTTGAGGAAATAGTTCACCGAGAAAATCATCGGCGGATTCTCTACCCCCTCGGCAAAATCAAGGTTGTTCTGAATATACCGACCAAGCGGTATCGAGAGAAAGTCCAGATTGGACATCAGATTGAACGCCCGGACCCCCATCTGCCCCAACGTGGCAGCCGTCGTCTCCGATTCGAGCGAGGCGCCTTTGAGAATAATACCCTCGGTCCAGTTGAACGCCTGTTCAACGGGGACCCACGTATCGCTGTCTCGCCCGCCATAGATTATTCCGCCGACGGGCACACCCTCCGGGTCGTGCATCAACGGGTCCATATTCTTGAGGTCTTCAATGCTCAGACTGTACCTCGCGTTCTTGTGCGAAGCTATGAGCTCGTCGCCTTTGGCGTCCTTCTTGCCCTTGTGCCACCTGCCTGAGTAATTTGTACCCTCGCTCGGCATCTCGCCGCCGTCGCCGAGCCAGTGCGGGCTCTTCTTGTCGTCAATCAGTACGTTCGAGAATATCACCTCGCAGGGACTCGTCAGCGCCTCGTATATGGCTGGGTCGCCCTTTGCATTTACATCCTCAATAATGCCGAAAATGCCCTTCTCAACGTTCACGCATCGCATCTGTTCGTTCTTCTTGCGGAAATACGCGATGTCGTCGCCGACGATAGTCTGTCCCCGCAGCATCGAGGTGGACGTCTTTCCGCAGGCCGACGGAAACGCGCCTGCAAAATAAGTCACCCTGCGGCCCGGCCCGTGCGCCCCCATCACGAACATGTGCTCCGCAAGCCATCCTTCGTTCGAGGCCTTCTGTATCGCCAGACGCAGCGCTAGCTTCTTCAAGCCGATGGTATTGCCCCCATACTGCGTGTTGACGCTATATACCAAGTTCTCTTCGAGGTCGATATACACCCGGCGCTTGTCGATATTTTTGCTTACCGCGTTCTCAAGCTCGCCTTCCGAATGGATGAACCTGAAAAAGTCGCCCGATGAGCCGATCTTTCTGAACTGCTCGTACCCGGGCCGATACAGAATGATCTCGCTGTGGCCGACGTATGGCGAATCCGTTATCTGGACGCACGGAATCGAAAACTCCGAATCCACCGGCCCGAGGCAGAAAAACAGCACCAGCATTTCCCGTCCCGCCATCAAATCCTTCAAAAGTGAGCGGATTTCTTCGGCGCCCTGCTGTTTGTCGGTGGAATTGAGGATCGCCCCCAAATCCGAGCCAGGCGGCAGCAGGTACTTCGTCCCGCCCTTATCGCGGGCCAGGTCGTTGCATCCGTCAAAATGGCACGTATGGCCGGATATATTCAACGGCCTCTCCTCCCCGTTCTTCATCGCCAGTTGGCGAATATACGCCCGGTCCTCCTCGCAATCCGTGCACACATACACCGACGCTGCCCCGGTCAGCTCGATTGCATCGGCCACAAACTCGTGCAGC
>CAYGZM010000082.1:0-16435 GCA_964354365.1 uncultured Pirellulales bacterium | reverse complement strand
GCGGGAATGACACACTGTGCTATGAATGGGCTTTGCAATGAAAACCGCAAAACAACGGACTCCTGCGTCTTTTTTCCTCGTCGTCTGTTGGATGCTGGCCATAGTCCAGCCGCCAGCCTTTGCCGACCGCCAGGCCCCGCCCGCGGACCTGTTCGCTAAAGCGGCCGACGACCTGGCCAAAGTCAACTTCCAGGCCCTGCGCTTGGCCGTCCGGGACCTGGCCGGGACCTTCCCCGACAGATACACCGCGGGCCAAAAGTACCTCAAGGCGCTGGATGAATACGAAAGACGCCTGCCTGATATCGCCGATGCCCTCAACCGCCGCGACGCCGCAGCTATAACGCAGGTTGACCGAATCACCGCCCTCAAACAAAAGGCCCTGCTCGACAATCCCCTGCTCGACTTCGATCGACTGCTCCTTATCAAACGCAAGCCCATAGATGATGCCCGTCGCCCCACCGGGGACGAAAGCGACGACAAAGGACTCGGCAAATTCCTCGGCCTGCCCCAGCAGAGTTCCTGGCAGCTACACACAATGACCAACATCACCGGCTGGGAGAACGAAATCTCAGTCCTCTGCCCCCTCCGCCCCGATGGACGCCTGACCACCCTCTACACTCCGCCCGATGAAAGACTCATCAACGAAATGGACCTGCACTTCGACGCCGAGAGGCTCATGTTCTCGATGCCGGATGCGCGCAACAACTGGCAAATCTTCGAGATAAATATCGACGGCACAAATCTCCGCCAGCTCTCTCCGCACGACCAGCCGGACGTTCACAACCTCGACTCCTGCTACCTGCCCGACGATAGAATCGCCTACGTCTCAACCGCTCCATTCCAGGGCGTCCCCTGCAATGCGGGCGTCAACGTGGGAATGCTCTACATTATGGACGCCGGCAGCAAAAATGTCCGCCAGCTCTGTTTCGAGCAGGACCACAACTTCTGCCCGACTATAATGCCCGACGGACGCATCCTCTACCTGCGATGGGAATATACCGACATCCCCCACGTCTGGGCGCGATTCCTCTTCACTATGAACCCCGACGGCACCACCCAGAGAGAGTTTTACGGCTCCGGCGGCTACTGGCCCAACGCCATCTTCTTCGCCCGCCCAATCCCCGATCATCCCACAAAAGTCGTGGGCATCGTCACCGGTCACCACGTCGGGCGAGTCGGCGAGCTGGTCGTCTTCGACCCCGCGCTCGGCCGCTCCGAAACCGATGGCGTCGTACAGAGAATCCCCGGCAGAGGCCAGAAAGTCCAGCCGCTCATCGAGGACAAGCTCACCCTGAACACCTGGCCCAAGTTCCTCCACCCCTGGCCGCTCAGCGAAAATTATTTCCTTGTCTCCTGTAAACCTGCGCCCGCCGACCTCTGGGGCATATATCTCGTTGACGTCTTCGACAATATCCTCCTGCTAAAGGAAATCGAAGGTTATGCCCTGCTCGAGCCAATTCCGCTGCGCAAAATAGAAAGGCCGCCCGTCATCCCCGATAGAGTTGACCTGACGCGCAAGGACGCAATCGTATATCTCGAGAATATCTACCAGGGCCCCGGCCTAAAAGCCGTCCCTCACGGCTCAGTCAAGAAGCTCCGCCTCTTCACCTACCACTTCGCATACCACCGAATTGCAGGAATCAACCACCGCGTCGGAGCGGACGGCCCCTGGGAGCCGAAGCGGGTCCTCGGCACGGTCCCCGTTGAAACCGACGGCTCGGCTATGTTCCGCGTCCCCGCCAACACCCCTATATCAATCCAGCCCCTCGACGCCGACGGCAAGGCCCTGCAGTTGATGCGAAGCTGGATGACGGCAATGCCCGGCGAGATCGTCTCCTGCGCCGGCTGCCACGAAAAACAAAACACCGGCCCGGCAAACCGGTTGACCATAGCCTCGCGTCGGCTGCCCGCCGAAATCGAACCCTGGGGCGGACCCGTCAGAGGCTTCAGTTTCAGCCGCGAGGTCCAGCCCGTACTCGACAAATACTGCGTCTCCTGCCACGACGGAAAACCGCGACACGACAACCGCCAAATCCCCGACCTCCGCGCCGACCAGAACCGGTTCGCCGTCTTAAAAGACAGCGACCCCAGGGTCGTCTTCGCCGAGAACACAACCAGAGAAAAGCTCATCGGGCAATACGCCGGGGTATTCGAGCCTTCTTACATCGAGCTTCGCCGGCTCATCCGCGTCGGCGGTTTCGAAAGCGACCTCCGCCTCCTCGCCCCCGGCGAGTTTCACACAGATACATCCGAGCTATTTCAGATGCTCAAGAAAGGACACTACGGCGTAAAGCTCGACCCCGACGCCTGGGACCGGCTGACAACCTGGATCGACCTCAACGCCCCCTGCCACGGAACCTGGCAGGAAATCGTCGGCGTCGAAAAAACCGCCAACGACCACCAGCGCCGCCGCGACCTCCGCACCCTCTACGCCACTCCCGGGGAGGTCGGCATCAACGACGACCCCGAAGTGTACCCCGAAACGCCTAAGCAGGAAATCCAGCCGGTCCTGCCGCAACACACGCCTACCCACCCGACCGATACCCCCGCCGTCCCCGATTGGCCTTTCGATCCCGCCGAGGCAAAACGCCGACAAACCGCCCTCGGCTCGACCACTCGCTCAATCGACCTCGCCGGTGGACTCAAGCTCGACCTCGTCCTCATCCCCGCGGGCCGATTCGTAATGGGCGACAAAAATGGAGCTCCCGATGAGTTCCCGCTTACTCCCGTAATTATCGAAGAACCATTCTGGATGGGCAAATTTGAAGTCACCAATGAGCTGTACGCCCAATTCGACCCCTCGCACGACAGCAGATTCGAGCACAAAGGCTCCTGGATTTTCAGTGAAGGACATCTCGGCTGGCCCCTCAACCACCCAAAACAGCCCGTCGTCCGAATCTCCTACCAGCAGGCCGTTGCATTCTGCAATTGGCTCTCCGAAAAAACCGGACAAAAAGTAACTCTCCCCACCGAGGCCCAGTGGGAATGGGCCTGCCGCGCAGGCGCCGATACCCCGATGTGCTACGGCGGCCTCGATACCGACTTCTCGGCCTTCGCCAACATGGCCGACGTAACAATAAGACAGCTCGCTTATGACACCGACGGCAGATATACTATGGACCTTACGCCCAGAGATGACCGATTCGACGACAGAAAGCTCGTTACCGCAAACGTCGGCACGTACAAACCGAACCTTTGGGGGCTGCACGATATGCACGGCAACGTCTGGGAATGGACGCGCTCGGCATACACGCCGTATCCCTACAAACCCGACGATGGGCGCAACGACATCACCGGCACCGGCGAAAAAACCGTCCGCGGCGGCTCCTGGCGAGACCGCCCCAAGCGCTGCCGTTCCGCGTTCCGCCTTAGCTACCCGCCCTGGCAAAAAGTCTATAACGTCGGATTCCGCATAGTCATCGAAGCGCCCCCCGACGCCCCCGCCTTTGTGCGGACTTCGCTTGCGCAGTAGTACTCTGTCAAACTTGATTTTGTGGACGTCGTCATTGCGAGGAGGCCCAAGGCCGACGTGGCAATCTCACACCCCTCGAAGAATAGAGTCCGCTCCAGCGCCAAAGCGCCTCGCGATGACGGCCACAGTTTTGATGTTGACGAAGTAGTAGGGGTTGCGGAAAGGAAAAAAATGGGTTAGTCTCTATTCAGGTGTTCGCCGTATAGCTTGCAAGATGATTTTTGCAGACCAGGAATCTTTACAGGAGAATGGCAAATGACGTCAGTCAGCAGGAATCTATCTCTAAAAGTGTTCGCCGGCATACTCTGCCTGCTTGCATCTATTCCCTCAAACACAACGGCAGCCACGCAGGACTACCTCTCGCCCCTTGCCCTGGTCGCAGATGCCCAGGGCAAGACCCTGTACGTCGCCGAGGAAACCGCCAAACAGATTGCCGTCTTCGACGTTGCCGCCGCAAAGGTCGTAAAGACCATCTCGCTGCCGGACCCGCCCGGCGGACTGGCGCTGTCCCCTGATGGCCAGACCCTCTATGTCGCCGCCGGCGGCCCGAATGGACATATTCACGCCGTCAACCTCAAAACCGGCACGGTTGACTACACACTGCCCGCAGAACACACACCAACCGCGCCGGTGCTCAGCCCCGACGGCAACACCCTTTACGTCTGCAACCGCTTCAACAACAACGTCGCGATTTACGACCTGCCCTCAAAGAAGCTCGTCGCTGCGATTGACGTAGCCAGAGAGCCGGTCGCCGCCGCCCTCACGCCCGACGGCAAGCTCCTCTTCGTCGCAAATCTCATCCCCGGCGGCGCCGCCGACCGCGACTACGTAGCCGCCGAGGTCTCCGTCATCGACACCACCGAAAGAAAAGTCGCGGCCTCAATCCGGCTGCCCAACGGCAGCATGTCCCTCCGCGGCGTCTGTATCTCGCCCGACGGCAGCCACGCCTACGTCACCCACATCCTCGCACGCTACCAACTCCCCACCACACAACTCGAACGAGGCTGGATGAATACCAACGCCCTGAGCATCATTGATGTGCCCGGCAAAAAACTCCTCAACACCGTCCTGCTCGACGACGTCGATCTCGGCGCCGCAAATCCCTGGGGCGCCGCTGTCACCGCCGACGGCAAGTACCTCTGCGCCACACTCGCCGGCACACACCAGCTCTGCGTTATCGACAGGGCGCAACTCCACGATAAGCTCGCAAAGGCCGCCGCGGGAGAAAAAGTCTCCGACGCAACCTCATCCTACGACGACGTCCCCAACGACCTGTCCTTCCTCGTCAGCCTCAAAAGGCGTCTCAATCTCGCCGGCAACGGCCCGCGAGGCCTCGCCATCATCGGCGCCAAAGCCTACGCCGCCGAATACTTCACCGACACCATCGCCGTCGTTGACATCGATCCCCAGGCCCTGAGCCCCGGCGGCGTCCGCCCCAAGGCTCAATCGCTCGCGCTCGGACCCGAAAAGCCTCTTTCCGTCGTCCGCAAAGGCCAGACTTTTTTCAACGACGCCGCCCTGTGCTTCCAGAAGTGGCAAAGCTGCTCAAGCTGTCATCCCGGCCAGGGCCGACCTGACGGGCTAAACTGGGACCTCCTCAACGACGGACTCGGCAACCCGAAGAACACAAAGAGCCTCCTGCTCGCACATAAAACCCCGCCCGCGATGGGCCTGGGAGTCCGTAAAGATGCTGAAGAGGCCGTCCGCGCCGGTATAAAGCACATCCAGTTCGCCGTTCGACCCGAAGAGGACGCCGTCGCCATCGACGAATACCTGAAGTCGCTCGAACCCGTCCCCAGTCCGCACCTCGTGAACGGCAAGCTCAGCGAAGCCGCTGAACGGGGCCGCAAGGTCTTTGACAGTGCAAGCTGCGCAAAATGCCACCCTGCTCCGCTCTACACCAATATGGAAAAATACGATGTCGCCACCGGAAGGGACAGGGAGAAGAATATGGAATTCGACACGCCAACCCTGATCGAGGTCTGGCGAACCGCTCCATACCTCCACGACGGCCGCGCCATCACCATCAAAGAGGTGCTCACAAAATACAACGACAACGACAAACACGGCCAAACCTCAAATCTGACCGACGAACAGATCAACGACCTGGCCCTGTTCATCCTCTCGCTATAACTGCCTGCCGCCGGCGCAGCCAAACCGTATGTCGAATGATGAATGTCAAACCCATCCCCCCGTCGTGAAAACCAGGCAGCCCGCCCTCAACGCAATCCGTCGCTCGGCAGAAAGAAGACGCCGGGCCCCGGTATTGTCCGATCATAAGGCTCTCCGGTAAGGGGATCCCCGATCACTTCCATCGGGGCGACATCCAATGCCGAATAACTTCCAACGTGCCCATCCGAATAGCCGGCGTGAAGTTTGATATTCAGTGCCGATAAATCCGCATCGATGCTCGGCCCAGACCAGTAATAAGCCGACGCATACCGCGTCTCCTCCGTAATGCCCGCGTCTCTGAACTTCTCACAACTGATGTAAAGGCCAAGACTCCGCCAATTATCGTATCCGAAATAGCAGCTCATCAGCAGCTTGCTCTCTCCCGGCCCCCCGGCAGTGCCGGACGGACCCTTGAAAAACTTCCCGGGACCGAGATACCCCGTATAATTCCAGTAATAACAATATGTCCCCGTCAGAGGCCCAATATCCCAATCCTCCCCGGCGTCCCACGCATCCTGAAAGTGCTCGTGCTCCCGCGGCGCATTACGGCAGGACATAATACTTGCGTCGGAAATGTACTCCCTCAGATAAGCGCTAATCGAACGATTCGGCTCCCAGGTGCGCTTGCGAATCCCCGTCAGCGTCGTCGGCTCATACCAGTTCCACGTGGAATCAAAACCCACCTTCGCCACCGACTGCGGGAAACACCCGTCGTTGTCCAGCGCATAGCACAGCACCGCGTTCACAATTTGCCGCTGATCGCTTACACCCAGGACGGCCCGCGCATGACGACGAACCCGCCCGAGCGCAGGCGCCAATATGCCCATCAAAAGAGAGATTATGGACATCACGACCAGTAGTTCAATCAGGGTGAACCCCTCGCACTCCCCCAACACAGAAGCGAGCCTGCGTCGCAGAATACCGGGTTTTTTCCCCGTTCCTGGACCCATCATCCAATTCTCAGGTTAGACTTCTTATATTAAAACCTCCCTATTCTACCAGTTTACAAAGTGTGTGTCAACAAAAGCCCGAAAAAAAACAGGGTGATTGCATCTAAATTTACGATTTGGCGTTTTTTGGCTCAGAAACAAAGGTCGATGAGATAATCCTGTAACCTGCACTGCAAGTGAAGCCGCGTTTATGCGGTCAAGAACCGCGATTTCCATTTGGATGCGTTTGCCCTGCGAAAAAATTTGCCTCCCCCGCTATTTTCCCCCTATTGGGCCCATTCCGCCGCCGACAGCCAGTTCTCTGCTATCACCGCAAAATCCGCCATATTTACCACGCCATCGCGGTTTACGTCCCCCTTTATCTTCCATTCGCTCATGCTCGCGTAGTGCGTCCCCCCGAAGGCCCCCATATTCAGCCTCCCGCCGTTCGGCATCCGCTCGCCAGAGGGATTCACCGCGGGATCTCCCCCATCCACGCACGGACTCGTAACGTCGTCGAGTATCCACTCCTTCGTCGTCGCCCTGTAGCGCCCGCGCTCCGACCGCAAATGATAATCCCCGCCCGCCGCATCCGCAAACAGCGGATTGGCGCTGATGCTCCCTTCACCCCCGCCGCCTCTCTGCACGCAACTGTACCTCGCCACGCAGTCAATCAAATCCGCCTCGGTATTGTCCCAGAAAATGCTGCTGCTTATATCCGGCACGCCCCAGGAGAAATGCGCAATCCCGATCCTATTGTTCACAACCGTAATGTTCGTTATCTTGGGCGAACTGCCGGAAACAACGATGCCCGCAAGCCCACAATTTCTTATCACCACGTTCCTCAGAACGCTGTTCGCGTCCTCACCCTTGAGAAAAGTCACCGCGTACCCCAGCGGCGCCTCCAGAATCGTCGCCCCGCTCCCCTCCCCCGCTACCGTTATAGCCTTGCCCTTGAAGTTTATCTCTTCATTGTACACGCCGGGATACACCACCACCGTGTAGCCCTCGCGCGCCGAATCGATGCCCTTCTGCATCGTTGCAAAAGCCGTCTCCGGGCTCATCCCGTTGTTCTCGTCGCTGCCGTTGGTCCCGTCAACGTACCAGCTCAGAAGGCCCTGGTATTCATACGCCCCCATATCCACGACGCCGTGAAAAATACGCGGGTTGCCGTCCGGGTCCGTAATCACAAGCGGCTCAATCGCCGAATTATCGCCTGCGTCAATGCACAGTGACCCCACTGAAAGCCGAAGGTTGTCGTCCTCCGTCCCCGCAACCTCATCGACGCCGTTCGCATCCACAAACAACGCGTCCGCTCCGATATTGCCCATTCCGCCAAGCGACCCGCTCCAGCCCTCAACGCAGCTATAGTTGATAACCAACCCTCCGCCCTGCGTTCGAATCTGCGCCGACTCCAAGTCCCCCCGGTCATCCCTGTTGTCCTGGAAAATGCTATTCACAACCGTCGGGGTCCCGTCCTCGTTGTACAGCCCGCCGCTGCTCGGCGCCGAGTTCCCGACGAATGTGCAGTTGGTCAGCCGCAAGATGTCTTCATAATTGTCCAGCCCGCCGCTCTCTTCACCGGCCGAGTTACTGTTGAATATGCAGTTCACCAGCACAGGACTCCCGCCCCACCAGCTCGCCATCCCGCCCCCAAACCGCCGCGCCGTGTTCGCCCGTATAATGCAGTTGACGAGCATCGGACTGCTCTCGCTGCAGAATAACCCGCCCCCGTCGCCCCCGTCGCCCGTCGATGCGCTCACGGAATTCCCCGCCAATACACAGTCGCTCAGCATCGGGCTGCCCTTGTAGTTGTACATCCCTCCGCCCCTCGGATCCTCCGCCGCATCCGCCAGGTACGCCCGGTTCCCGTTGAACTTCGTCCTGACGATGCGCGGGCTCGCCAGCTCGTTGTACATCCCCCCGCCCTGACCCGCTGTGTTCCCTCGCAACGTGCAGTCGCGCACCGTCGGACTGCCCGACAGGTTCCGCATCCCGCCGCCGCCCAGCCGCTCCGCGTTGCCCGCTGTTATAGTGAACCCCTCCAGCGCCGCCGTCGAATTCGTCCTGCTCCCCGTAACAACGTGATAGCTGTTCTCGCCATTGTTGGCGAAGTTGGCACCGTCGTTGCCCCCAAGGTCGCCGCTCAGTATAGTCTCGTACTTGGCGACGTCCCGCATTCCCGGACTTGACCCGCCCAAACCGGCGTAGCCTCCCTTTACCGTCACACCGTTAATAAGCTGGAATGTCGCTGTCCGGTCGCCCGGCGTGACGCCCGCCCCGCGGTCCGGCTTGTACACGCCCTGCGCCACGTGAATCCGATTGCCGCTCGAAGCCGCAGCCAGAGCATCCTGAAGATAGCTGAAGGCATCCGCCCAGCTCGAACCATCCCTTGCTCCACCCGCACCGGCACGCACGTAAATCGGCGCCTGCATAAACAGATCATACACCTCCCCCGAGGTCAGCGGGACGTTATACAGACGCACATCGTCAATCATACCGTTCCAATACCGGCCATCCATCTCCTCGTTGGCGCCGATATAGACATTATAGTCGTTTGTCGTCACACCGTTGCTCTCGGCGACCGGGCTTGCCGAATCCTCCACCCCGTCAACGTACAAACGCATATTTGTCCCGTCATAAGTGCCGCAAACGTGATGCCATTCATACAAACCAGCTTCAATGTTGCCGTTGATATAATTCCACGGAGGACCGCCCGTTACCGCAAAGTGAAATCTCCGGTAACTCTGCGCCGTGGAAAGTCGCCACGCGGAGTCGCCCTTCGCTACTATCGTCTGCCAGTCAACGTTCACTGCGCTGATATTCACCCACGCCGCAACTGTGATCTCCTCCGTAATGTCAAATACCTCGCTGTTGCCGCAGTTGACATAGTCGTTCACGCCGTCGAAGCTCAGCGCGCCGTCCATGCGCCCGCTGTAAGGCCGCCATACAGGGCCACCCACCAACGCACCGTCGTTCTCGCCGACGGAATCCTCCGCCACACCGCCGCTCCTCTCGTCCAGCTTCCAGTGCGCAACCAAATAAGCCTCCGGCGGTATCGGGCTCATCAGAAACGCATGCCACTTGCCGTCCTGCGTCTCCCCGTACCCCACTATCTGACCACGACTGTTTATGTCGCCCGCAGAATACAGGCTCTTCCAGCCTGAACCCGCCGGCGCCAGGTCGTTAAGATCGATCATCCCGTAACTGCTATCCCACAGAAATGCGTGTAAATCGTCGTCGCTCAGATAATCGAAATCTCCAACCACCCGCCGGGTATTGCTGATTGCATTCGTCCTGCTGGACCTTATCAGGTCCATATCGAACAGACCGCCCGTGCCGTCCCGGATATAACACCTCCCGCCCGAATGCAAAACCACCTCGCCGGCGTCGTTTATCGCGGTGCTCCAGCTCTGCACACCCATCAGGTCAACCATGTTGTTCGTGCTGTCCCACAGAAACGCCCGGTCTCCGGATGTCCCCGCAACCTGACCGCGAATGTTGACCCCGGCCGCGTTGCTCCACCACGCCCCCTCCAGCACCCCCAAATCCGCCATTGCGCCGTTCTCCCAGAAAAACGCCCGCGTCCACGTATAGTTTGTTTCCGAAGTCCGCGCCTCTCCCACCACCTGACCGGCATCGTTGATCGCCTTCGCCTCCGTGCACTTGCCGCCGGTCAGGACGCCCAAATCACTCATCCCGCCCTTCTCCCATAGACATGCGTGCAGCTCCCCGCTCGACGTCCGCGCAGAACCAACAACCTGTCCGAGATTATTTATCGCGTAAGCGGTGCTTTGGTTGCCCCCGAGCGTCCCAAGATCAATCATCCCGATCTCCTGGTCCCAGAGGAACGCGCGCTGCCCGCCCCCCGGCGTCTGCGAATACCCCACAACCTGGCCGCCCTCGTTTATCCCGTAAGCGCGGCTCCGCGCACCGCCCAGGGTCTCCAAATCAATGACCTCGTACCGAGGCAGCACACTCTCGCCGTCGCCCTCCGATTCGTACGCCCCAATATCCACTATCCCGTGGATGATCCGAGCCTTCCCGTCCAAATCAAACGCCGGCTGAACAACCACGCCGTTGTCGCCGCCGTCGATGCACACTGAACCGCCCCGCAAACGCAGGTTGTCGTCCGCCGTGCCCGCCACGTTGTCAACCCCGTCGGCATCCACAAACAGAGGATTGTCGCCTATGGTCCCGATCTGTCCCGATCCCCCAAGGCTGCCGGTCCAGCCCTGAACACAGCAATACCTCAGCGGCACGCTAACTGGTCCGCTCTTGACATAAACCTGCGACCGCTCGTTCGTCAAACTGTAGGCGTCCGAGTTGTACCAAAGAATGCAATTCGTCGCTGCCCGCCCCGCATTCGGATCCGAGTCGTAGCAGATACCGCCGCCCCGGCCAGTAGCGCTATTGTGAGCGAACGTACAGTTCACAAGCAACCCGCCCCCGTTAAATGTCTCGCACATCCCCCCGCCGTTGCCGACCGCCGTGTTCCCCGTCAAAATGCAGCTGCTCAATCGGCTCAAAGAGAAACCGGAACTGTGCAGCCCGCCGCCGTCGCGCCCCGCGGAGTTGCCAACGATCCGGCACTGCGAAAATTCCGGCGAGCCTCCGCTCGTGCCCCCGTCAACATAAATCGCCCCGCCGTCGCTGTCCGCGTGGTTGCCGAGAAATATGCAGTGAGTCAATACCGGGTCGCAATGCTCAACATAGACCCCGCCGCCGTTCTTCGCCGCCGAGTTGCCGCTGATTGTGCAATTCGTCACCCTCCCTGTGTCGCTTATTATGCTTATCCCGCCGCCGCCGTACTCAGTCGCCGCATTGCCGCTCACCGTACAGTTATCGACCCGCTCGACGCCGTAAACACCGCCCCCGAAACGCGCCGAGTTGCCGTTGATCGTGCACTCGCTAAGAGTCCCGCCGCCATAACAGCCTACGCCGCCGCCCCCATAGTACGCCGAGTTGCCCACTATCCGGCAGTGGCTTATAGTCATATTCCCGTCGTGAATGCCCCCGCCGTATCTGTCTCGCTCACGAGTCCCGTTCGCATTGCCCCCCGTGATCGTAAAGCCGTCCACGACCGTCGTCTCGCCGCAGCCTGTCCCCGTCACCACGTTGTAGCAGTTCTCGCTCCTGCTCGGCTCACTGAGTAAATCACGCGGATCGCTCACCGCACCGTCGTTGCCCCCAAGATCCCCGCTCAGCACCGTCTCATACCGCGCTATATTCCGGGCATCGGGAACCGGCTCGCTAAAACCTGCGTAACCACCTCGGATAGTCACGTTATCGACCAGCTGAAATGTGGCGCCGCGGTCACCCAGTGTAACGCCAGTTCCCCGATCGGGCCTGTAAATGCCCCCTGCCGCCCGGATCTCATCGCCGCTCGACGCAGCGGCCAAAGCATCACGAAGATGATGAAAGGCGTTCTCCCAGCTCGATCCGTCGTTCGCGCCCACCGCATCGGCGTCAACAAAGATCTGACCGCCAAAGGCCGCGCCTCCCGCCACGGACAATAGCCACAATAACACTGCTATCGTTGTCTTGGCCGCTTTGGGTTTCATCGTCCCTGCCCCCTCAGATTACTTCCCGCAGGCCTCTTTATCAGCTTCACAGCTCGCACAGGACACCCTTCACCATTTACCATTCACTAAATTCACTATCCACAGCATCCCCGGACCTCTCCGCTGCAGCCTGCCCGAATTTCCCCAGCTCGGCGAAACAAATCCCTCCCTCGTCGGGCCAATCTCCTCAAGATAAGAAAATCTCAACTCACCCTCCCGGCCATCCTCCGTCAGAAAACCTATCCTCTCGATAACGTCTTTATCCATATCGATCGTGTAAGTCGCCTTCGCTTTTCCCGCACTCAGCGCCACTTCCGCCTTGCCCTCTCCATCCTTCAGTGAGGTCTCAAACCATATTTGCTCCAGCGCCGCATCCCGCCGCACCGTATCAATCGTATGCAGCCCCTTCCACGGCCGCCCCAGACCCGCAAAAAAGCTCCCGCCGACGTAGCTCGCCGCCAATCTCTCCCCGTCATATACACGCGCCTCCACCCCGTTGTCGCCAACCCTCAACCCTCCAATCTCCATCTTCACCCACGGCCCGAACCGCCCGGCCGCCGAACCAACGAACGGTATCCGCCCGCTCCCCGATACCTCCTTGTCGCCAATCCGACCGCTGACCACAAAACACGTCCACCCGCGCTTGTGCATCGCATCGCGGCTATCAACCCTTTTCGCCCGCGCCGCCCAGTCGTACAGAAAATACTGCTCATCCAGAATGTTGAATTGACGCGTCACCCGCGAGTAATTGTCAGCCTCATTCCGCCTCGATATCACCAGCAGCCCCGCCCCGTCGCCCCGAATGTATTGCGTTCCGTCTATCCTACCCTCGACCCGCGAAAGAAACTCGCTCAACTCCGGCGGGTCCGTCGGAAGCCGCCATACCGCCAGATTCTCACGCCACATCCGGCTGTTCCTCATATAAACGGTATCTTTGCGCTTATCATAGTAATACGTCGCCTGCTCGTTTTGAAGCCACTGGCAATAAGACTGGTCCTCCGCGGAATCCCACCTGAGCAGCCGCGTCATCACAGGACCGCCCGCGCCTCCCGGATAGTAAAACCACGATTCCTCAACGCCCTCGCGCAAACCTCCCATCTGCGCTACAATCTGCGCGCTGCTTATCGCTCCAGACGCCGCCACGTCATCTCTCGGACCCAAAGTCACCGCCGCCGCGCCGACCGCCAGAACAGCAGCCGTCGCGAGAGATACAATCCCGCTCGTGCCCGTCGCAAAACCCGCCGCCCCCGCCGCCGCGCCCACCTTCATCGCCGCCGCCGATACCGTCAGATGCGCCGCCGCCTCGCTACGCGCCGTCAGCTTCCCGAACAAAACCAGCGCAGCAAGCAGCATACCCTTGCCGAACCCAAACCGCGAAAGCTGCTTGCGAAGCGACTTCTTCGCACGATAAAAAAGCATCTTCGCCGCAAACTCGCTGCAGCCCATCGACTCCCCTATCTGCGAATACTCCATCTCCCGGTAGCACCGCATCGTCAGAACCGCACGGTGCCGCGGCTTCAGCCGACGCATCGCGCCGATAACAATATCCTTCAACTCCTCGCTTATCGCACCCGCCATTACCGCTTCACCGCTCTCCTGAGCCCCCTTCTCCGCCGCCGCAGACGCCGTCACCGCCCTGCGACGCTGCTCAGCCCTGTAGTGCAGCCGCACCTTGTTCAACGCTATCTTGTACAGCCACGGCCAGAAGCGATTCGCATCCTTCAAATCTTTTAGCACCCGCAACATCTCGAACAAGCTCTCCTGTACTATTTCACCTGCCAATTCTTCCTGCAATACGAGACGAAAAACGTCAACGCGCAGACGTTCCTCTGCCACCTCGGTCAGCTTATCAAGACTCTCCTTGTCGCCGAGCTGGGCTCCTTTTACCAGTCTGACGTGATCAGCAGTTTTCTCCATTCAATGGTATTGTCGGTATTAAGATGCGCAAAGAGCCCGGGAAGTAACGCCATTTCCCTCAATTTCGGCCTTTTGCCGGGATATGATAACAAAATACGCCCCCCAAATCCCCCTCAAAACCCTATAATCCCACCTTCTCCAACGTCCCCGAAAGCCCCCAAATACACCCAATCGCCCCCAAATTCGCCCTAACCCCGGCCCCACAAACGACTTACGCAACCACCCAACCACATTTTCGTCCGCCCTCTCCAACTCGTCCAACCTGTCCGATTTGTCCGGTCCTTTCCTATATCACCTTAAACTCCCCCTTCTCCCTGGTCAGGCCGCAACTTTACGTTGCGCGTTTTATCTCCCGCAGTCCTCGTGCGGGCGTTTCTCACCAGGCGATGACTCCCGCGCGCCTCCCGCTTCACGCTTCACGCTTCACGCTTCACGCGTCAGGCTCCCCGCCCCATTAGCCCAAGTCCGCCAGTTGTGAGGTGGTTTTTCATCTATAGGCCCTGCAGAGGGCTTTTTGTGTAAAAGTCTATACTACACCTCCTTCAGAGTTGACGAGCTTGATTTCGATACCTTCCTGGACTTCGGACCAATCGCTATCGAGCAAATACGCCTGAAGCTTCTTGAGCATTCCCCGGGGTGTGCCCACAAGGTACAGACCGCCACGATCCCGTAGAAATTGGAGGTTCTCTTCGCTGACCATGCCGCGATCCATTACCCACACGCGTCGCGCCCGGCCGTACTTGCTTTCCATGACCTCGACGATCTCTTCTACGGTCGTCACGTCCACTCGATTGCCGGCAAAAACTTCATAAGCCAGCGGGAATCCATCCTGTGTCGCAACCAGTCCCCCAAACAATACTCGCGCGTCTATGTAGGGCCGTTAGTTTTAGCAAGACGCTTGCCCCTATTGATAAGCGGCTCGTGCTCGGCGAGGAAGGCAGTTAGCACTCGTCGGCTTGGCGTGCGCCAGCCGAGCGGTCTATTTGAGCATATTGCGAAGGTAGATATGTTCGTCGCCGTTCCAGGGCTTTGAGCAGATGTCGATGTCGCCGTCGCCGTCAACGTCGGCGGCCTTTGTCTCGTGACACTCTTTGCCGGCGAAGATTTCGTGCTGGACGAATCTGCCGGCCTTGCCGTCTGCGTTTTCCCAGATGAACCACTTACGGGTTCCTTCCGTCAGGGGGCCGCCGCCCGCGAAGACGTCGAGGTCGCCGTCGTTATCGAAATCCGCCACCGCCAGCGAGTGGAAGTCCTGGCCCGATTTGTCGGCGATGATATGCCTGGTCCAGCCCTTGCCTTTGCCGTCCATATTCTCGTGCCAGGCGATGCGTCCGCTGATGCAGTCGCCCTCGGCTTGGACAATGTCGTTATCGCCGTCCTTGTCGAGGTCGGCTACCCAGGATTTTGTCATAAGGGGCCAGCGCGCATCGGGCTGGCCGAAGTCGATGTTATCGTGCGGCATCCATTTCATGCCTTTGCCGTCGGCGTTCTCGAACCAGATATTCGTGCGAACGACGTCATTGTCGCCGTCGCCGTCGATATCGCCCACGCCGGCAGGATCGATAGCGCCGTGGACTGCATCGCCGATTCTGTGGGCCTGCCATTTCCGGGTGGGATCGGAGGGAATTTTGTACCAGAACAGGGCGCTTTTGTCGCTCATAACCACGACGTCGAGCTTCTTATCGCCGTCGATGTCGGCTGCGACGTTGTCGTGGGAGCCGGGTATTACATCGTTGGGGTATTTGATAAATTCCTGTTCGCGGGGTCTGCCCGTGTTTTTGTACCAGGCGCCGCCGGAGACCTGGTCGATCCAGCCGTCGCCGTCGATGTCAAAGGCGGTGCCGCCGACCTCGGTGAGCACTTTTTGGCCGAGCAGATGGCGCACCCAGTTGTCGGGGCCTTTGTACTCGAACCACCATATATCGCCGCCGTTGCAGCCGACAATCCAGTCGAGGTCTCCATCTTTATCGACATCGACGAGCGAGGTCTGGCCCATCTGGTTTCCGATCCGGTCAATCTGGTGATACTCGAACTTGGGGAACTCCGCGTATGCCGGTGAGTGGAGTGCACAAATCCACGCCAAAAGAATTGACAAACACAAAATGTTCCTGATGGGGTGAGAGCGCATAGCAAAATCCTTGTCCTGGAAACTCTAACAAGTAGCCAGAAATCCCCCGTTTACCGTCTTTATCCAGGATGAGCTGGTTGTCTCGACGGCAGGTTTTTCGGGGATGGTTCAATTCCGGGTGGCAGCCTCAAGCGCAGCTTGGAGATGGCAAAGCTCCAAGAGCGGTGCAACCATCCCCAAATCCTTCGGATTTGAGGATGCCACACCGTATGGAGCCACAAATAATGTAACTCGGAATCTGACGTACTTGAAC
>CAYGZM010000081.1:5485-16441 GCA_964354365.1 uncultured Pirellulales bacterium | reverse complement strand
TATACGCGTATCGCAAGGATTTTCTGCTCAAGATAACCGCCCTGCCGCAGACGCCCTTGGAAAAAATCGAGAAGCTGGAGCAGCTTCGCGCAATCGAAAACGGCTTCGGCATATTAGTCGGCAAGGTCAAGCACACCTGCGACGGCATCGACACGCCGGAGCAATACGCCGAATTCGTAAAACGATGCAGGAAAACCAGCCACAGAGAAAGATAGGGTATAGAAAGATAGCCACAGAGGGGACAGAGATAACCAAGATGGAAGTGATGGAATGGTTGAAGCAATTCTCGCGCAGGGTACTCAGCAAGATTGTAGATCATCTTGCACATGTTGTGGCAGGTTTCGCTGTTGTTGCCGCTCTCGCACTGAGCGCCATCTTTTGGAGATGGCTGACGAGCAAGCATTCGCTTAGTATCTCTGGGTGGTTATGGGTCTTGATGTTTCTGCTAATATCAAGCCTGCCAATACTTTCGTTTTGGCTAACAACAAAGAAACCTTGGAAACCAGTTTACACTGATGAGGGCGATATAAAAAGCATCATCGAGTTAGAGTTTCGAGAGTTCAGTGGAGTTGCCGGGGGGATATACAAACCAAGATTAACAATCAGATTCGATCTTTTTGACAGAATCAGCAAGGTAAAGACTGGCAGCTCAAAAAGACATTTGGAGACGATTGCCAACGGTCTTGGATACCGGACTACTCGCACAGGAGCCAAAACCATAGTTTTTGAGTATGAGGATAGGTCCATATCGCGAACAATCATAGCTTCTCGATAAAAGCTATTGATGAACAGAGAATGACACCTAAAAACGTTCTGTAATGATCCAAATGTTTTATCTCTGTAATACAATCTTGTATCTTCTTGTTTTTTATGCACGTTTTTTCTATTGGGCGATCACAACCTCTTTATTATCAATGTGTTATGAGACTTTTTTGCCAGACGAACTTTTTGGTTGCGGCTGAGCGAAGCGAAGCCGCGCTGGGTCCTCTGTGGCTAAACAATAATAGAAATCGCCTATGGCTAAAAAAGTAAATGTATTTGTTCTCTGTGGCTGAATAGGAAGAAGGAAAAGCGATGGTGAAGGATAATGATCTGTTGGCGTCGGTTAGTGATGTTTCTACTGAGAGCGAGTTCTTCTCGCCGGTGCCGGCCGGGTACAAGAAGGGCAAGACGCGCTATTGCTTCGTGATGGGTACGGTGATGAGCGGCTTAGGCAAGGGCATATTCTCATCGTGTCTGGCCAAGCTGATGCAGGATAAGGGGCTGAAGGTCGCGCCAATCAAGTTGGAGGGCTATCTGAATGTCGATTCCGGGACACTGAATCCGTTCCGCCACGGGGAGGTATTCGTTCTCGACGACGGGATGGAATGCGATATGGACTTGGGCACCTACGAGCGGATGCTCGACCAGGACTTGAGCAGGGCCAACTTCGTCACGAGCGGGCAGATATTCAGCTTGGTGCTGAACAAGGAGCGGCACGGCGACTACTTGGGCAGGGACGTGCAGATGATTCCGCACGTCACCGGGGAGGTCAAGCTCAAGCTTCGCCAATTGGCGGCGGACTCCGATGCGGACATTGTCTTTGTCGAGATCGGCGGGACGGTCGGCGACCTGGAGAACGCCTATTTCATCGAGGCGATGCGCGAATTGGCGTACGAGGAAGGCCCCAACAGCAGTTGCTGCGTGGCGCTGACGTACATCTTGGAGCCTAAAACCCTGGGCGAGCAGAAGTCCAAGGCCGCCCAGTTGGGAATCAAGCAGCTTATGCAATTGGGGATTCAGCCGGACATCATCGCGTGCAGGGCCGCCAGCCCCGTCACCGAAAAGGTCCGTCAGAAGATCAGCGTCTATAGCAATGTCCCTTTGGGCAGGGTCATCAGCCTGCCGGATTCAACCAGCGTCTATATGATACCGGCTATGATAAGAGAAGTGGGGCTGGATTTCGAGGTGGCCAGGCTGCTCAAGATAGAGGACCGCATCAACCTCCGCCACGAGCGCAAGGCCTGGGCTAAATGGTGCGATTTTATGGACAAAATCGGCTCGACCGACGGCGAGGCGACAATCGGCGTCACGGGCAAATATACGTCCGTCCGTGACAGCTACGCCTCGATAATCAACTCGCTGGAGCACGCGGGCGTCGCGCTTGGCTGCAAAGTCAACATAAAATGGATCGACACGACGGGCCTCACCGATAAGAATGTAGCCGAGGAGCTTGGCGACGTGGACGGGATTATCGTCCCGGGCGGCTTCGGCACTCGCGGCGCGGAAGGAAAGATCGCGTGCATAAAATATGCGCGCCAGAACGCCCTGCCCTATCTCGGATTGTGCTTCGGGTTCCAGATGGCGGTAATAGAGTTCGCGCGCAACGTCTGCGGCCTGACAAAGGCCAACAGCACGGAGATCGAGCCGGACTGCGCCGAGCCTGTAATAGACATCCTGCCCGAGCAGAAGAAAATCGAAGGCCTGGGCGGCAATATGCGGCTCGGCGGCAGGGACATTGAACTAAAGGCAAAGACAATTGCGTGGGAGTTTTTCGACAAGGCAAAATCGGTCAGGATGCGGTTCAGACACCGCTACGAGGTCGATCCGCGATATATTGAGCGGTTGGAAGCGGGAGGGCTGGTATTCTCCGGGAAGGCCCCGGACCAGCCGATTATGCAGATTCTGGAGCTTCCGTCACATCCGTTCTTTATGGGCACTCAGGCGCATCCGTGCCTCACTTCGCGCCCCTTGAGGCCTCAGCCGATGTTTGTAGGGCTCGTGGCGGCGGCGATACAGAGGCATCGACCGAACGAAAATCTGCCCGATTGCGTAAAAGCCGTGCGAAAGGTGTGCAGCCACAGCACTTGACGAGCGATTATGAACGGCCCGAGCGCCCGCCTGTCACTCCTTCTTTTCGGGTTCTCCGGGCTGATTCAGTTTGGTCTTCAGCTCGGCTATCTGCGCCTTGAGCGCCTCGTTTTCCTCCCGGATTTTCGCGCCTTCTTCAAGAGCGGACGTCAGTATTTCTCCCACTGTCTCGTCCATCTTCTTACCAAGCTGCTCTTGGCAGTTCTTCGCCTGTTTCTGACAGTCTTCGAGCTTTTTCTGCTCGCCCTTGAGCTGCTTGGCGTGCTGTTCATTGAGGGCCTCTATCTGCTTGGCTTGGCGGGCCTTGAGGTCTTCCATCTGCTTGTCGCGCTGAGCAACCTGTTTCTTCAGCTCGATGTTCTGAGCAGCGATGAGCCTGCTTGTCTTCGCGCCGGGCGTCTCGGTCTGGGCCTCCTGACAGCCTGCAATGGACATAAGACCAATACTGACGGCCAGAATAAGTGCTTTGCGAGCCGGTTTTCTCATTTTCAGAATCCTTTCCAATTCGAGCTTTCTATTAGAACGCATAAAACTCGGCTCTACTATATCACCAAACCCTTGCCCGTCAACTGCCTACGCGCAATTTTCCCCCCCGCCAGCCCCGCCGGTTGTCAAGAGGATGCCCCCGTCGTTACCCGACCGCAGCGCGAATTTCCACGATAAGTGGCACAACCTCGAGAGAAACGCTTTATCCTAAAAAAGGGTTTCCGGTGGTGCTACCGCATCAAGATTAGACGGCTGTGGGTTACACCGGTCAAAATCGGCTGTAAAGACCTTCTTCAAAAAAAATTTGGCAACCTGCGTTTTTGGCTCAAAAATGAGGAGAAGTTTTTCAAGATTTTCTATTTTGTTGTTGATATATCGACTTCACGGGGGTAAATAAAATTGCAGCAATGTGGATTGTAAAGCAGCGTGGGACGTTCATCGAAGTCGTATTCGGGCGAGCCGGATTGTCTGCGCGGCCACGTGTGTTCAGAATTGTCATGGCTTTGCTTTGGGCTTGTCTACCTGGATCAACGGCTCCGGAATGACGACGATTTTAGCCGACGACTATGTTGAGCTCTTTGGTGACGACATTCCACAAGCCACGTTGGCCACGAAAAATCATCCGGCCGGCAGTAATCCGGGCCATTCCATAAAGATCGTTGAGTGGGAGGACGGAAAGATCAAGGAAAGACAGGAGAAAAACGGCAAATCGCCTGTCTATAAGAAGACGTATAGTCCACCCATTGATCCGCCCGGCGACTGGCGTTACTGGAAACCGAAAGGCGAGTAGGCTATAATCGCAGATAGGAAATAGTGACTTCAACAAATACTGTAAAGGGACGGTACAATGAGAACGAGATATTGTGAAAGATTCGGAAAGTTGCGACCGTATCAAGGCAAGGCGAACGCCTTCATCTCTCCGGCCTGCGGCCTGTTGCTCGTGCTAATCCTGCTTATGGCTGTTAATCTGCAAGCCCCTGCCTTTGCGGGCGAGGACGCCAATCAGCCTGTCGAAGGCAAAGGGGATGCTCCGATAGAATCTTTGAGCAAGTGGCCCGAGACACTCAAGGTAATGAGATCTGAACTACCGGACGAAGTGCGCATAGACATGATCATTCGCATTCTGGAGAAAGAGCCAATTCAGTTAAGTTTGGCCCGTTTAGATGAGTACAACATGTACACATGGGGCGGAGAGTGGATCTTCTATGAGAAGCATACGTATCGGATGGACGATATTCCTTTGAAGCCCGGCGTATGTCGAAAGGACATGATATGCATAATGTCCAATCGCAGATTCCTCAAACTTATCGAACAGCTTGGGATGCTTCCAAGGGCCAAGGCAGGGGAATTGGTCGGAAAGGACATCGTGAGCACGCTGAGCCTCTATCGCAAACTCTGGGATGAACAGATGGAGTGCACTGACCAAGTTAAGAAAGTGCAATACAGGGACCCTAACAAACCGACTCGCGCGCTGCCGGCGTACAACATACATGGCCGGCCCACCCTGTTGGGAGTCCGGTTCAAAATGCTTGCCTTGCTTGCAATTGCCGGCAACCTTCAACTCCAAGAGGCGAGGTCGGCCGTTATGCAGGTGATCGACCTCGCCATTGAGCAGAGAAATGAATTCTATAATAATCCGGTATATTTCGAGTCCGCGGCGGCTCACATGCTGGTTGAGGCCAGCCTTTACAATCGACAAATCCTGGCCACCGCTGCTTTGGGGACCTCCGTTGAGTTCTCTGCGCAGGAGGCAATCGTCAAGGCCGCCGGTTGCAATTTCAAGAGTGAGAAGGTCCAGCGTTACACGGAAATCATCACACGCTACGGCCGTCTGTCCCATGAGTACGAAATTATGAAGAATCCTCCGGAAGGATCATTGACGCTGAGATATCTGGAGCCAATAAGCGATTCTCAATTCGGTTTGATAATCAACGCCATCGGCAAGGCTAAAGTGAAATAGGCAGCGACCTGGCTCCGGCAGGACACCAAAAAAACCGATTTTCGCCGTTCAAAATGAGTTGCGTGACCACCAAGAACCAGGTCGCAGGGCGAAAACGTCGGTGACATAGACCACTTGGCCCCACTCTCGGCGGCTCTTGGGACTCTTCTTGCAGCCTGCTATAGGCGCACTGACAGGCGGATGGGGGACGATTGCTCTTTGACAAGTTCGGATTCTCCAGCTCGGCTATTGGTCGTTCATAGAGGATGTGCCGTTTGTCATTGAGAATCAGTTGAAAAAACTCATGCGGCCTTGGCGATCTTCTGACGCTGCACGTCCTATTCGAACAGGACGGTTAGTCTGTCCTTCTCGGCGGGGCCGATTCGCCTCCGGTCGGTCCAAACAGCCAAGTCAAGGCTGTGGCGGCAGGAACAATCCTCGCACACAATTCCGGCCTTCCCGGCCAGGACGGCCTTGAGCAGCTCAAGACAGTTGTCCGTGGCGGCCCGCAGATTGCCGATTATCTCTTTGAGCAGCGTCTGCTTGTCTTCGCACCGCTCGCGCGGGCGCCAGCAGTCGTAATCGCTGGCCAGCGCAATCAGCGCATAGCACATCTGGGCCTCTCTCGCCAACTTTGCCTCGGGCATTGCGGTCATTCCTATCAAGTCGCAGCCCCAGCCGCGGTGCATCAGCGACTCGGCCCTGGTCGAGAACTGCGGCCCTTCCATACACACATACACGCCCTCCCGATGCGTCGTTACGTCGAGCCTCTTCGCCGTCTCGGCAAGCACGTCTCGAAGACGGCGGCAGACGGGCTGAGCCATCTCGCAGTGCACGGCCGCGAACCCGCCAAAAAAGCTGCCCGTTCGCCTGAACGTCTTGTCGATGAACTGGTCAACGAGAATGAGATTGCCGGGTGCGATATCTTCTCGAAGCGAGCCGACGGCTGCACTTGCTATTACGGCGTGAACACCCAGCTTCTTGAGGGCGAAGATGTTCGCTGCGTATGGCACCTCGCTGGGTGAGAGCTTGTGTCCGGCGCCGTGGCGATTTAGGAAAGCGATGCGCCTTTGGCCGAAGCTGCCGACACAAATTGGCATGCTCGGCTTGCCGAACGGGGTGTCGATGTCGTGAAACTCAGCGTCGGTGATGCGCTCGGTTAGTGCATCGCCGAGCCCGGACCCGCCTATTATCCCGACCAATTCCTGCGCCATAGTCTTTTGCCTCCTTCGACATAGTAGCCCGTCAACGTTGATCTTGTTAGTTGTCATTCCTGCACAGGCAGGAATCCACAACCCTTAGCCGGCTGCTGAACGAACAGCACCCACAAATTCAACTGTGAGTGGCTACTATTCGCCGGCGATAATAATGGCTTCGCGTCGGATTGACAATTGAAAACGGCTCGAAAATCCCGCCGGCGGACCAAAATACGCTTCATCCGGTTAATGAGTAGGTGGCCGTTGCAGGTCAGGGCCTTGGAGTCCTCTGGAGAGAAAAATCGTTTGGGCAGAGGGCCAAATTAGGGCAACCAGGGGGGTAATTTGGACCTCTGGGGCCCCGAACGATTTTTCTCGGTCTTCCGAGTCGCGAAGTACACCTATCCATTATGAAGATAAGAGCAAGGCCTACGTCAACTGCCCGGACTCGGTGGCGTTCACCGGCGGAGGGACGGTGACTTTCGAGATCAGCAAAGTCGGCTGATACGTCGAAAATCGATGAAATCCGAAGCGAGAAATCCGATCCTGCCGACTCCACAGTCACTATAAACCAACGGCTCGGCAGACAATCTGCGTTTTCCAATTCCTGCGCGTTCGGCCTTGCCCGCCTCGGAGGGTGAACGGGATGCGTTTGCCGCGCATCTTCGCACCGACCTCTTGGCCCAAAAAACGCTAAACCGGCTTGGCGAAAAGGCCGATTTCCCTTACGGACCGGCGTTTTTTTAGAAAGGCCAGATTTTCTTTGACAAGGCTCTTTGTGAACCGATAATTTAGCGCAGCAGGACTTGTTATCGGATGTGCTCTAAAGCCCGGAGGGTGGCTTGGCGGCACGCACGTAGCAGTTCATCCGGGCGACAATAATGACGAACGAGACAAACTACGACACCATATTCGGCAAAATGGCGATTGAGCAGGGCCTCTGCACCGACGAGGAGCTGAAGCACTCGCTGGAGGAGCTCAAGCTTCGCAGCCAGGTCAATCCTATGATGCTCAAGGACGTTATGGTGGAGCTCGGCTTTGTTACCGACACGCAGGCCGAGAGGTTAAGGACGGCCATAAAGGAGAGCAAGCCCGACGTCACCAAAATTCCCGGCTACAAAGTCCTGGGCAAGATCGGCGCAGGCGCGATGGCCTTTGTCTATAAGGGAAGGCAGTTGAGCCTGAACCGGATTGTTGCGATCAAGGTGCTGCCGAAACGCTTTACCGAGAATCCCGAGTACGTCGAGCGGTTCTATAAGGAGGGCCAGGCCGCCGGCAAGCTCAACCATCCTAATATCGTCCAGGCTTTTGACGTCGGCGAATCGGGGGGCTACCACTATTTTGTAATGGAGTACGTTGAGGGCAAGACAATTTCCGACGACCTGGTCGCCGGGAAGGTGTTTTCCGAGAAGGAAGCCCTTGAGATCATAATCCAGGTCGCCCACGCCCTCGCTCACGCCCACGCCAAGGGCCTGATCCACCGTGACGTCAAGCCCAAGAACATTATGATAGACAAAAGCGGGGTAGTGAAGCTCGCCGATATGGGTCTGGCCCGCGAGACCACCGACATCGCGGCGGCGCAAAGCGAGGCCGGCAAGGCCTACGGCACACCGTACTACATCGCACCCGAACAGATCCGCGGCAGGATCGACATCGACGGCAGGGCCGACATCTACGGGCTGGGCGCCACTTTCTACCACATGGTGACCGGCCAGGTTCCCTTTATGGCCGAGGATTCGTCGGAGGTTATGAAGAAGCACCTCAAGGAGAAGCTGGTTCCGCCGGACCATATAAACACTTCTCTCTCGGCGGGGGTCTCCGAAGTCATTGAGATTATGATGGCTAAGAGCAGGGAGGACCGATACAAAAACGTCGAGGAGTTGCTTTTGGATTTGGAGGCGCTTCAGAACGGACAGCCTCCCCTGCGGGCGCACAAGCGATTCGACGTCTCTATGCTCGAGCAATTGGAGAAGGGTGACGAGGTTGAGGTTCAGGAAGAGCGAGTCTATAGCCCGGATGCCGTTGCGAACTACCGAATTGCGATCCTGATTCTCAGTGCCGTGGCGGCGGTGCTCCTGATCATCGTTATCCTACTGGCCCTGTGAGCGGTTCGGCGATGAGAGCCAGAAGAGAGGCAGACTCAAAACACCCCCACTTTTTTCTTCGCCGTTTGTCAACTTGGGTAAGAAATTCCGGTTTTTTCGGGGATTTGCTTGGAATGCTCGCGGGTTGGTGGTATCATATCAAGCGGGAAAAAATAAAAGGGCGAAAAGAAAGATAAATGAAATACGCCGAGATGGAAGTCTCTATTTATGCCAGATGGAAGAGACAAAAAGAAGCGAGAACATAATGAATTCGCAACAAGAGTACCTGATCTTACGGTTCTGATGGACCATGCACTGGAGCCGAAAGAGACATATCGCGACGGTTTTAATCTAAGATACAGACTTGGACCAGTATATGATATTCTACGTCATCCTGATACTCAAACGCCAATGGCGATTGCGGTCTATGGTGATTGGGGTGCGGGCAAAACTACGGCGATGAAATGGCTGCACGGCCTGATTGACGAGTGGAATGAAAGTGGTAAGGCAAAGAAGAAGATAAAAATCAGGCCGGTATGGTTTTATCCATGGAAATACGACAAGAAGGAAGATGTTTGGCGGGGACTGATCGCGGAAGTAATTTGGGAAGCGATGGATGTTAAAACAGCCAGCGTGAAAACCGTAACCGAAGCATTCAAGATGCTGGGTATGTTTATCGGGAAATCCGCAATCGACATCATTTCAGCAGCAAAGATGAATTTGCCGGGCTTTGAACTACGTGGTGAAGCGCTAAAACAAATACCTGATAATTTCAAAGATGCCAGTCATCCAGAAAAACCATATTTGAATGTGTATGAAGACGCACTTAAGACCTGGGTGGAGAAATCGCTTGGAAAGAACCAAAGAATGGCGGTTTTCATAGATGACCTGGACCGATGTATGCCGGAGATTGCTCTGCAGGTGCTTGAGGCGCTTAAGTTGTACCTCAATGTAGAAAAACTTTTCTTTGTGGTCGGTGTTGATAAGAAGGTTATTGATAAGCTGGTAAAGGAGCATTACAAACGACTCGGTCTCGATGAGGATAAAAGCAGGAATTATTTAGCAAAGATGTTCCAGGTGGAGGTACAGGTTGAGCCGAGCGAGCAGCAGATAAGCGAATTTCTCGATGAGCAGTTGAAAGAGATTTCGTACTGGAAGGAACCGCACCTTTCAAAAAATGAAAGGGAGCTGTTCCGCGGGATTATTTACAAATTGGCTGAGCGGAATCCGAGGGAAGTAAAACGGCTGATTAATAGTGCGCTGATAATGGGGGCGGGGGCCGTTATGATAAAGACTCAGAAGGACGCAGACGGTGGGATTAGATTCAATCAGGGTCTGCAACTATTCTTTGTACGGAAGATTCTCGAAGACAGATATACAATGGGGCTCCTTGTCGGCAGCGACCGTGGAAATGAGTTTTTCGGGGAATGGTCGAAGATTGTGTGTGAGGGAAGAGAAAAGGATAAGGACTTTCCGAAGAGGATTAAAGTCCCTGAAGATTTTGGCAAGGGGCTGGAAGTCGATGTTGAGGGCAAAGCTTTCATAGAAGTAGAAGGAAAACAAGTTCCGATGTATGTAGAAGAAGGCAGGCGGATAACGGATATTTCTTTCGTACGAGAGGAGTGCCGTGAAGCGTATCGGCCACTGTTACAAAACCGAAGATTTGTGACCTTGTTTCATTTGCTCGGCGATGAGGAGGTTGGAGAATTGATGCAGATTCAGTATCCGGCTGAAGCGGCTGAGATTGCCGCCGTGGTGGGGACGAGCAAGGATGGAGATATAATCCGTGAGGCCATAGCACGTCGGGTGGAAAAGAAGCCGGATGAACTGAACGATGAGGATTATAGTAAGATTAGAGAGTTGGTCCTTAGCGGAACAGAGATTTCGGACCTTGAGGCGATAAAGGGACTGAGCAGTTTGCAGTGGCTTGACCTTGGGGGCACGCAGGTCAGCGAACTTGAGCCGATAAAGGGACTGAGCGGTTTGCAGTGGCTTGGCCTTGCGGGCACACAGGTCAGCAACCTTGAGCCGATAAAGGGACTGAGGCGCTTGCAGCGGCTTGACCTTGGGGACACGCAGGTAAGCGACCTTGAGCCGATAAAGGGACTGAGCGGTTTGCAATGGCTCGACCTTGGGGGCACGCAGGTAAGCGACCTTGAGCCGATAAAGGGGCTGAGCAGTTTGCAAACGCTTGAGCTTGGGGGCACGCAGGTAAGCGACCTTGAGCCGATAAGGGGACTGAGTGGTTTGCAGGGGCTTCACCTTGGGGGGACGCAGGTCAGCGACCTTGAGCCGATAAAGGGACTTGGCAGTTTGCAGACGCTTTACCTTGGGGGCACGAAGGTCAGCGACCTTGAGCCGATAAAGGGGCTGAGCAGTTTGCAAACGCTTGAGCTTGGGG
>CAYGZM010000081.1:0-5385 GCA_964354365.1 uncultured Pirellulales bacterium | reverse complement strand
GCACGCAGGTAAGCAACCTTGAGCCGATAAAGGGACTGAGCGGTTTGCAGGGGCTTCACCTTGGGGGGACGCAGGTCAGCGACCTTGAGGCGATAAAGAGACTTGGTAGTTTGCAAAGGCTTGACCTTGGGGGTACGAAGGTAAGCGACCTTGAGCCGATAAAGGGACTGAGCGGTTTGCAATGGCTTGACCTTGAGGGCACGCAGGTACCTGATGAGGAGGTGGAGGAACTGCAAAAGGCGCTGCCGAAGGTTAGAATTCATCGACAATAGTCTTACTGTCCAAGGGAATTAGAGGTGTCCGCTACATCTTTTGGGTCAGCGGGATAAACCAGGGAGAGTCATGAATGGGAGTTGGTTGAGCGGGATAAGTCCCATGGCAAGACCAGATGGTTCTACGCTCAGCATGACAGGATGGGGGATGGAGCGTGAATGTGAGGATGCCCATGGGCACGGCCGGAAGCGGCGAGGTTAAACGCGGTTGTAAGGAATCTGGCTTCGGTTGGGGGGTGATTTTGAGATTTCCGATCCTTCGACAAGCCCGCCCACGGACCGGCGGGCAAGCTCAGGACAGCCTTTGCGGTTATTGGGGATTTTCCTTGACGGCCAACCTCCGGCGGAGTATAATATATATCAAACTAACAGAATCAGAATAGGCAATGGTATGTACTATATGGTATATCGTCTGCCGCACATAGAAAAAGCAGCAAGCCCGCACACGTGCAAGGTTCTTGAAATTCCCCCTATTACTCGGTCCCTTTGTGCCTCAGTGGCTTTGTGGCCGGCAGTTAATTATGCAAAACAAAGCCAATTTCAAAATGGGTAAAATAGCCATAAGTACAGCACCAATCAAGGCTTATGTCGATAAACAACGAACAATGAACAACAAACGTTATTCAAAACAAACCCAATCAAAGCCAATTTCAAACGATCAAAGCCAATTTCAAACACAGAAACAGCTTACCCCGCTTGCCGGACGGGAGATTGCCACCCATTCGACTGCGCTCAGGGCAGGCTTCCTCGCAATGACGAGTTTGAATAGATTTCTCCGCTCGCTGTGCTCGGTCGAAATGACCCGCGGCACAGGTCCGCGGGCTCATCAGGGGACGATGGGGGGGATGTTTGAGAAGGTCGATTTCACGGGCTGGAAGCCCGTGCTACACAAGACACGGGCAGAATGCCCGTGCCACAATGCCCGTGCCACAATGCCCGTGCCACAATGCCCGTGCTGCGGTTGGGGATGGGTGTGGGACAGAAGGAAGAATTTCTTGCAATCAGCGGGGGAGGTGTTAAATAGGAGGACATGCCAAGAGGCGGCGCACATTTTAGTACAGAGGAGCTTGTTCGAGTCCTGAGCCATTACGATATCGGCGTGGTCCATAAGGTCAGGCCTTTGTCGGGCGGTAACCGGCGCGTGCCGAAGGTGGTTTTCGTATCGGACCGGGGGAAATTCTTCCTGAAGCGTCGTCCGCGGGGCAGAGACGACGTGCGGCGCGTTGCGTTTGCACACGCGGTGCAGAGTCATTTGGCGGCGAAGGGATTTGCGGTTACCTCGTTAGTGCCGACTCGCGACGAGGACAACACAATCTTGCAGCTTAACAACCACCTCTACGAGCTGTTCGAATTCGTAACGGGCTCGCGGTACAGCGGGTCGGCCGAGGAGACGCTCGATACGGGCCGGCAATTGGCGAGGTTTCACGGGTACGTGGCTGACTTTGTTCACGAGTGGAAACCGCCGCGTGCGAGCTCCCACGATTCGGCGACTGTTCGGCGGCATCTGAAAACCTTAGGCTCGGACAGGATGGCCGGTACGGACAAAGAGCCGCAGGCTGCTGCGGAGGAGCTGATGAGCATTTATAACGGTTCGAGCTCGCTGGTGAACCAGTGCGGATTCGACTCGTGGGAGCAGCAGGTGGTGCATGGAGACTGGCATCCGGGGAATATGCTTTTCTCGGACGGGAGAATAATTGCGGTGCTGGATTTTGATTCGGTGAGGATCGCTCCGCCGGTGACGGACTTGGCCAATGGGATGCTGCAGTTTTCGATTGTAGGGGGTCGGCCGAACCCTGCTGACTGGCCGGACTATTTCGATGAGGCGAAGTTGGTTGAGGTCCTGAACGGGTACCGTGAGGTCATTAAGCTGGACGAACACAAGGTCGATTCGCTGCTTGACCTGATGATTGAGACGATGATAGCGGAGGCGGTGCTGCCGGTGGCGGCGACGGGATTCTTCGGAAATCTGTCCGGGCCGGAGTTTCTCAAAATGATACTCCGCAAGGTGAAATGGCTCACTAAGAACCGAGAGAAGCTGACGGAGGCGATGGCTTCGTAATTCGTATCCGCCCGCTGCGTGAAGCGTGAAGCGTGAGGCGTGAGGCGGGTGGAGCTACTGCGCCAAGCCGATTTCAGTTAAGGCCATCCCCAAGCCCTGCGGGCTTGAGGCTGCCACCCAGGCAATGCACACTAATACCCCGTAACACTTGGTTTTGTGGCCCTCGTCATTGCGAGGAGGCCGAAGGCCGACGTGGCAATCTCCTACCCCTCGAAGGTAGAGGCTGTTCCGGTGCCGAAGCGCGTCACGATGATGCCCACAGTTTCGATTGTTACGGGGTACTAAAGCGCATTTATCTTTTTCTGATTGGTGTAAGCCCTCGATAGAGTCGGGCGCACTGCGGCGTTTTGGGGTTGACTTGGGCGGGAATCCCGTTAGACTAACATTCCTTTGGGAATCGAAAGAACCAAAATCCCTAATGAGTTCTGCAAAATTGCAGGTAATCAACAAACGATTTTTTCTTTTCTAAGTAGGCCTAACCTGCAATTTTGCAGAAGCCTTATAAAGGAGACTGTAAGTGGGTTATAAGTGCGTCGTATTGATTAAGCAAGTGCCTGATACGAAAAGGATTACGGGCGATGTGATGAATGAGGACGGGACGGTGAAGCGTTCCGCGCTGCCGGCCATATTCAACCCGGAGGACCTCAACGCGCTGGAGACGGCGCTGCAGATAAAGGACAAGTATGGAGGGCATATAACGGTCGTTACGATGGGTTTGCCGGGGGCGAGCGCGATACTGCGGGAGTCGCTGTATCGCGGGGCGGACGAGGCAATACTGATAACGGACCGGCGATGCGCGGCGAGCGATACATTGGCGACGAGCTATATCCTGAGATGCGCGGTTAAGAAGTTGGACTACGATATTGTGCTGTGCGGGAGGCAGGCGATTGACGGGGATACGGCGCAGGTGGGGCCGCAATTGGCGGAGAAATTGGGAGTTACGCAGATTACTTACGTCGAAGAGCTTATTGAGCTGGCCGGGGAGACGATAACGGCGCAGCGGAATATCGGGAATGGGTGGCAGCAGGTCAAGACGAAGCTGCCGGTGCTGCTGACGGTTGTGGGCGATGCAAATGAGCCGAGGGTGGCGGCGGCGAGAAAGATGATGAAGTACAAGAAGGCGCGGACGCCGATTGAGGTTGCGCAGGAAATAAGAGCGGCCAATCCGCACGCCGAGGAGGCGGAGATTAAGGAATTAGTCGAGCGCAGGCGCCAGGAACTGGAGAAAACGGGGCTGCTTATCAAGCAGTGGGACCTGGATGTCGTCGATGCGGATTTGGACTGGTGCGGGGCGAGCGGCTCGCCGACGAAGGTGCACCGGATTCAGAGCGTGGTGCTGACGGCGAAGGAGAGCAAGGACGTTAAGGCGAGTCGGGAGGGAATTTCGGATATGATACATGAGCTGATTGAGGAGAAGACGATAGCGTGAAAAGAGGCAAATTTCAGATTAGAGATTTCAAATTTCAAGCAGTAAAAGGATGGATTCCTGCCCGTTCGACTCCGCTCAGGGGAGGCCTTGCGCAGGAATGACAGTCGGCGATAGGTAATGCGAAATACGATCCGCAGAACAACGGCGGACAAGAATACGAAACAAATGCGAATGACAGAAATTCGAAATTCAAAACGAGGTTCAGACCGGCGAGAGGTAAAGCTGTAGTGCGGGAGTTTGAGATTGCTTCGTCCCTGGGGACTCGCAATGACGGCGCGCGATAGCACTGCATTTGAGGCCGTAGCAGGAGATATGGAAGACAGACTATGATTGATGTGAACAGGAAAGGTGAGGTTTGGGTATTTGCGGAGCAGCATAACGGGCGGCTGGAGGATACTCCGATTGAATTGATGAGCAAGGCGCGTAGGCTGGCGGATACGTTGAGGGTGGAGCTGGCGGCGGCTGTCCTGGGGGACAAGGTGAAGGGCCTTGCGACGAAGCTGATACAGTACGGGGCGGACAAGGTGTATGTCGTGGAGCATCCGCTGCTGGCGCACTACCAGACGAACAGCTACGCGAAGGCGATGTACGATTTGATTCATAAGCACCAGCCGCAGATTGTTCTTTATGGTGCGACAGTCACAGGGAGGGACCTGGCGCCGCGGATTGCCAGCGCGACGAAGGCGGGTTTGACGGCGGACTGCACGGACCTGCAGATCGGCGATCATACGACGGCGAGTGACAAGAAGCTGCATAAGAATCTGCTTTTCCAGATACGGCCGGCTTTCGGCGGGAATATCGTTGCGACGATTATAAATCTCGACCGCTGGCCTCAGATGGCGACTGTGCGCGAGGGCGTGATGCCGATGCCGGAGCGGGACACCTCGCGGAAGGGCAAGGTGATAGAAGAGACGGTGAAGCTGTCGCAAACAGATTTGCCGCTGGAGATTCTGGCCGAGCACAAGCGGGCGAAGAAGGTCGATCTCAAGGCGGCGAGGATAATCGTGGCCGGCGGAGCGGGGGTAGGGAGCAAGGACAACTTTCGGCTGGTCTGGGACCTTGCAAATTGTCTTGGCGGAGCGCCGGCGGCAACCAGGGCGGCGGTTGATTTGGGCTATATCGACCACGAGCATCAGGTGGGGCAGACGGGGACAACGGTTCGGCCGAGCCTGTATGTCGCCGTGGGAATCAGCGGGGCGATTCAGCACCGGGCGGGGATGTCGCAAAGCCAGAAAATCGTCGCTATCAACAATGACCCGGATGCGCCGATATTCCAGGTGGCCCATTACAGAATCTTAGGCGATCTGAACGAGGTTGTGCCGCTTATGATAAAGACGATCAAGGAGAAAGGGATCAAAGACTAAATCCTAAGCACGAAATCCTAAATCCGAAACAATATCAAAATTCAAATGTTCAAATGAACAAAACGGCGAAGCGCAAAGGTAAGTCATAGTCTGGCAGCCAGATGCTTCGCTCCGCTCGGCACGACAAGGAAATTGGTTATGGCGAATTTTTACAGGGATAACAACGATATACAGTTTTTGTTCAGGCATATAGGCGCGGGGAAGCTGGCGGAGGTCTGCGAAGAGGGCTTCAGGTTCGCGGGCGAATTCGACTATGCGCCG
>CAYGZM010000080.1:0-16465 GCA_964354365.1 uncultured Pirellulales bacterium | reverse complement strand
CGGCGGCGCGGACCATGCCTTTTTCGGTCCGGATCGCCACCAAGACCGGACTCTTACCTTTGTGGTGCTGGCAGATGCTCTTTATCTCGGCAACTGTTTTTTCGGTGACGTCCGGGGCATTGAGTCTGATTCTGACCTTCGCGGCCACTTTCTCCCTTATCTGCTCGATGGGTATAAGCTCCGAGGCCAGGACGTTCGGCCGCTCACGCCGAAAATCGAGCTTTCCCCTAACGAAAATGACGGCATCATCCTTCACAAGATCGGCGTATCTCTTCAGCACTTCGGGGAACGTTACGACTTCGACCTGGCCCTGCAGATCTTCGAGCGTAAAGACGGCCATTTTTGCCCCGGCGGTCCGGCCCGTTTTCGTGAGGTTGTATCTAATCCTTGTTATCATTCCGCCGATCACGACCTCTTTCTCCTGCGTCGCTTCGCTCAATTGCGAGCTGTTGTGCGTGGAGTAGATGTTTATTATCTCGGCGTGGTGGCTCAGGGGGTTGCTGGTCACGTAGAATCCGAGGACCTCTTTTTCGTAGGCCAGCATCTGGGGCTCGGGCCAGGGTGCGACATGTGGCAGGCGATTGTGGTCCTGGGAATAATCGGGCTGGGCTGCCTGGCCGAAAAACGTCATCTGTCCGTTGGCCCGGTCAACCTGGAGGCTGGCGCCGTTCTCCATTGCCTGCTCCAGGCCGACCATCATCTGGTGCCTGTTCCCGCCGAGCCTGTCGAACGCCCCGGCCTTGATGAGCGCCTCGACGACCTGCTTGTTCGCCGCCCTCAAGTCCGCGTTCTCACAGAAGTGGAGCAGGCTCTCGAACCTGCCGACCTTCTTGCGGGCGGCGATAATCTGCTCGACCGCCTTTTCACCGACTCCCTTAACCGCCGCCAATCCGAACCGTATAACGGCCTTTTTCTTTCGGCCGTCGTCGGCCTCGGCGTAGAGCGGCGTGAAATCGACCCCGCTTTCGTTTATGTCGGGCGCCATAACCTTGATGCCCATCTGGCTGCACTCGGCGATGTAATCGACAATCTTGTCGGTGTTGTCCATCTCGTATGTCAGCAGGGCCGCCATAAATTCGACGGGCCAGTGTGTTTTCATATACGCCGTCTGGTACGCGATAAAGGCGTAGCGGGTCGAGTGGCTCTTGTTGAAGCCATAACCGGCAAATCGCTCGATCAGCTCGAATATCTGCTCGGCCTGCTGTTGCGTCAGGCCCTTGTTCGCACAGCCGGCTACGAATCTCTCACGCTCCTTGGCGATGGTCCGCGCCTTTTTCTTGCTTATCGCTTTGATGAGCTTGTAGGCCTCGCGCAGCGGTATATCGCCCAGCCGATTGCATATCCGCATCACCTGCTCCTGGTACGTCATAATGCCGTAGGTCTCCCGGAGGACCTCCGTCATTATCGGGTGCGGCAGGGGCCATTTTGCGCCGTGCTTTCGGTCGATGTAGTCAGGGATCAATATCATGGGCCCGGGCCTGTAGAGGGCGTTGGCTGCTATGAGGTCTTCTATCCGGTCGGGCTTCATCCTTATCAGCATGTTCTGCATGCCGCCCGACTCGAACTGGAAGACGCCCTTTGTCCTGCCCTCGGCGAAGAGCTTGAAGACCTTCCGGTCGGCTATGTCGAGTTTCTCAAAGTCGATATCGACGCCGTGAATCTCGCGGACGAGCTGCCTTGCCCGCTCCAGCACGCTGAGCGTTTTGAGTCCGAGGAAGTCCATCTTGAGCAGCCCGACTCGCTCGACTATCGGCCCTTCGAACTGCGTGATAATGTCCTCGGACCCCGGGGCCTTGTAGAGGGGCACGAAATTGGTCAACGGCTCATCGGCTATCACCACGCCGGCCGCGTGCACCGAGGCGTGCCGCGCCAGCCCTTCGAGCTTTCTGCCGATGTCGATTACCTTCCTGGTCTGCTGGTCGTTCTCGTAAGCCCGTTTTAGCTCCGGCTCGCTCTGCAACGCCTTATCCAGAGTCATATCCAGCGAAAAGGGCACAAGCTTGGCGAGTCTGTCCGCGTTGCCCAACGGCACGCCCATGACCCTGCATATATCGCGGATCACCGCCCGCGCCTTCATCGTCCCGAACGTTATTATCTGGGCGACGTGCCCGTATTTCCGCCGGACGTAGTCGATGATTTGCGCGCGGTGGACCTGGCAGATGTCGATGTCGATATCGGGCATCTCGTTGCGTTCCGGGTCCATGAACCGCTCGAAGAGCAAATCGTATCGAATCGGATCGACGTCGCACAGGCCCAGGCAGTATCCGGCCAGCGTGCCCACGCCGCTGCCCCTGGCGCCGATGGGGATGTTGTTCTGGTGCGCGTACTTGCAGAAGTCCCACACAATAAGGAAGTAGCTCGCAAAGCCCTTCGACTCGATCACCTCAAGCTCCCTGTCGAGCCTCTCTTTTATGCGGTCGGTAATTTTGCCATAGCGCTCTTTCGCCCCTTCATAGCACAACTTCGTAAGAAAGTCCTCAGGCGTTGAGCCGTCCTCCGGCTCGAATCGCGGCGCGTGGCGAGTCTTAAGATCGATCTCGACGTTGCAGCGCTCGGCAATCGCCAGCGTATTGTCACACGTCTGGGCCACATCGACAAAAAGAGATCGCATCTGGTCGGGGCTTTTGAGATAGACGTCCGGCGGGTAAATCATCCTGTCCGGGGCGTCGCTCAGCTTGCCGGTGCTGATGGCGCAAAGGCAGTTATGGGCCTCGTGGTCGGCCTCCTCGAGAAAGTGCACATCGTTGGTTGCGACGAGTCCTATTCCAAGGCTGTTTGCCAGATCGACCAGTCCTCGGCGCACGCCGGGGTCGTCGCTTTGATGACTTTGAATCTCAATAAAGTAGCGCTGCGGCCCGAAGATCTTCAGATAGCTCTCGGCCGCCTCGCGCGCGGCCTGCTCATTGCCTCGGGCAATCTCAGCAGCGACCTGGCCCTTCAAACACGCCGAGGTGCAGATAAGGCCCTCGTTGAACTCCGCCAGAGTTTCCTTGTCGATCCTTGGCCGATAGTAAAACCCCTCCGTATAACCGATACTCGCCAATTTCAGCAGGTTCTGATAGCCGATGTTATTCTGAGCCAATAGTATCAGGTGAAATGCCGCATCGCTTATGGTCGTCTTTGTCCTGTCCAGCCTGCTGCCGGGAGCAATGTATGCCTCGATGCCGATGACCGGCTTGATGTGTGCCGCTATCGCCTTTGTGTAGAACTCGACGACGCCGAACAGGTTGCCGTGGTCCGTAACGGCGACGCAGTCCATCTCGAGCTGCTTGCAGCGCTCCAACAGCCTGTCGAACGTAATCGCCCCGTCCAGCAGCGAATACTGACTGTGCAGATGCAGATGCGTAAATCCTTTACCCAACATAGCTCAAGCCGTCCCGTTTCTGTTTGTAACGAAGCCGTGTTTGTGATGACACTATGGTACGCCTTGCCGCTATCGGCGTCAAGATTTTGGTTGTCCGGCGTACATATCGTAGAGATCTCGCAGACAGGTTCGAATCAGTTGTGATTCAGTACCTTGCGATGATTTCCTGCTGTCCGTCGAGCGGGCCCGTCAAAACGATCCACTCCTTGTCGGCGTCAAAACGCTCATAAGGTTGGCCGTTAACAGCAGATGCCTCAAATGGGCCTTGTAGAAATCGTTGATCCACGGTTCCGGCGTTTCGATTTGAGCGGCTTTGTTTCCGGTCGCTGTCTCGCTCGCTTCGCTGTAGTGCGAACCATCGGCCCACCGCGGTTACATCTATATCGCCGGTGGGATGCTGTCTCATCGTATTGCGATCTCCGGGCAGACCGTGGACAAACCAGAGTGGACACTTAAGTGGCATATCGTTCCAGGCCCTGTGCCAGTACTGCACAGTTACCTCGCACGGATCCGGCGGGGTCAGGTCGTCTTCAAACTGGGCAACCACCCGTCTGATCTTCCGTGGCTCGGACCACCGGATACCATGCCACCTCCCATTTGTGTCCGACACCTGAAAGCCGAATGGCGCTATGTCGCAGACCGGACATCTTTCTTGCCAAGCTGAACACATATCGTTACACTCGGTTACTCTCTCGCGGCCTTGCGATTACGCACCGAGGGGGTCGTTTGGTTTGCCGCATTATGCGGGTCGCCGATGTATGTATGAAAGGAAACGAGACAGTGAAGATATTGACGTTATGGTCATTTTGGCTGACAGTGTTTCCTATAACTGGCTTTGGCAACGATCCGCCCCCGGGGCAGTACTCGGTTATTGTGCGTCCTGCCGCCCGGCTTCAGTTTCCCGGAGTGGTGCATGGGGCGGCGGATGCCAACACTGCCGGCGATGTGGACTGCAGCAGCCCCGCGCACTGGGATGGAGAAACAACGTATATGTTCTACTCGACAGGCCATCCTTTTCGATCTTCCGGGTCGGACCTCTTTCACTTCAGCCGCCCCTCACAGCGAGTCACCTTCGACAATGAGGCGGGGTGGAAAATGGGTGGGCGCTGGATTGAGTCAACGCATAAGGCCGACGACGGCAAGCTCTATATGTGGTACCACAATGAGCCGCCTCTTTCCCCCGACAGGACCGCGCCGCGCATAGGCACGATGGTTTCGCAGGACAACGGGCTTTCGTGGCGAGATCTCGGTATTGTTCTGGAGGCGCCTGAAGGCTCCAACAATCTTGACTCGGCCAACAAATACTTTGTCGGAGGCAATGGTGATTTTGCTGTTGTTGCCGACCGCCGGAAAGAATACCTCTACTTCTTCATAAGCACCTACCACGCGGACACAAAAGAGCAGGGTGTGGCTGTGGCGCGGATGGCCTATCAAGACTTGTCTCAGCCGAAGGGCAAGGTTTTCAAGTGGTATCAAGGGAGGTGGACTGAGCCTGGTGTCGGCGGCCGCGTCTCGCCCATATTCGGGGCGGCTATTGATTGGCATCGGTCCGACGCCGATGCATTCTGGGGCCCTTCTATTCACTACAACAAGCACCTGAATACCTGGGTGATGCTTCTGAATCGCGCGAAAGACAAAGATTGGACACAAGAAGGAATCTACGTAAGTTTCAACGACAATCTCTCCGATGCACACGGCTGGACAAGGCCGATAAAAATCCTGGATGCCGGCGAGCTTGAGAATTCCAAGTGGTATCCGCAGGTTGTTGGCGCGGACGCGTCAACGTACGAAACAGATAAGCTGGCCGGCAGAACGGCACGACTTTTCGTTGCGGGCCTGTCCAAGTGGGAGATCGTATTCATCAACCGGGGTGAACAAAGCGGAGAAAATGTGGAGGGCTTGGCAAAGGAGTCGTCAGTTTCAGGAGAAAAGGGCCTTCAGGAAACCGACCTGTTTATTTCCGGCCGGGATGGGTACAAGGCATATCGGATACCCGCCTTGGTTGTTTCAAATAGAGGGACTATTCTGGCAATTTGTGAGGCTCGCAAGAACAGCTTCTCAGACAAAGGGGATATCGACCTTGTGATAAAACGCAGCCTTGATAACGGCGAAACCTGGACGGGAATGCAACTGATATGGGATGATGCTGATAACACTGTTGGGAATCCTTGCCCGGTGGTGGACCGCCAAACGGGAACAATCTGGCTGCTGTTCTGCCGGAACAACGAAAGGGTATTTGTTACAAAGAGTGCAGACGACGGCGCTACCTGGTCGGCGCCGGTGGAAATCACCCAAGCCGTGTCGCAACGGGAATGGACTTGGTACGCCACCGGACCCGGCCATGGAATTCAGCTCAGCGCAGGGCGGCTGCTCATTCCTTGCGACCACAAAATAAAGAACGCCGCCAAAGAAAATCCTCAGTGGTACTTCTCTCACGTAATATACAGTGATGATAACGGCAGGAGCTGGAAACTTGGGGGCGCTTTAGATGGGAAGACCAACGAGTGCGAAGCTGTCCAGACCGAGGACGGTTCTGTTTACTTGAACATTCGAAGTTACGAGGACGGGAACCGCCGTGCCTGCGCGTGGAGCGCCGACGGGGGACTCACGTGGTCCAAGGTCGAGCTGGAGCAATCATTAAGCGCGCCGAAATGCCAGGCGAGCATCGTCCGTTTCACCGACAGGAAGCATCAAGGAAAGAACCGCGTGTTATTTTCCAGTCCCGCAGGGACCGAGAGAGAGAATTTGACTATCAGGCTCAGTTACGATGAATGTCGCACTTGGCCGGTCTCCCGCACGCTGTATCCGGGCAAATCCGCATATTCGGAGTTAGCTATTGCCCCCGATATGACAATCTGCTGCTTCTACGAACGCGGGCAGAAGAATCAGTATGAGCAGATTACTTTCGCCCGCTTCAATCTTGAGTGGTTGACGCAGGACAAAGATCATCTTGCGGATTGACAGCGTGAAAGCCCAGTATGAGTAGGTAATGCCGTTTCACTCCTATCCGGAGTTGGCCGATTGAGGCTTGAATCCGGGCTACTGAGACGAGACCGGTTTTGAAAGCGGCTTTGTGTAGAGGAATATCGGCTCATATATACCATTGGCGCCGAAAACGTCGAAGTTGCATAGGACCCGTACTGTAATTCGATTATTTTGGCCCGGCTTCAGCAAGCTGCTCACATCAAGCTCTATTTGGTGAGGGCGGAACCAGGGCATTTTATAGGGCCGATGCCCCGCGTATTGGCCGTTTATCCAGATCCACGCTTCATTAACAACAGCCAAGCCGTAGAGAAGCACACCCTTTCCCTGAACATCAGCGGGGGCTTCAACATCGAATTGGTACCATGCTATGCCCTTATACGGCCGACCTTTCTCGTCATGCAGCCCTTGTGCGTCCCAGCCCGAGCTTATCTTGATATGTTTCCATTCGCGTATATCTGTGGCCGGGTCCTGCCAACGCTCATAAAGGCCATCGTCAAACGGGTCTGTGCGAAAACGAGCATTCTCAGGAAGAATCGCTGCAAGTGTACCCTCCGTACCCTGCGTTTTGGCCAGCGCCTGTTCCATCCGCTTTTTCTCCCACTCGCAGTCGTAAACACTGTAGGGATGCCAGCCCATGAAGGGGCTAAGCTTGTTCATCTGACCTTCCAGCTCCACCATCCGCCCGGCATGGCTGGCTGCTTCGGCAAAGTTACACTTCCGTTTGGCCTCTTCCATTGCAACGAATTCGCAGAGATGATCGTAAACAACTCGCTCAATATGCAAGTGCGTTCTCTCCTTTTCGGACTTTGCAGCTCTTTCCGCAGCGCGGATGTGAAATTCGAGCTTTGACATGAGCGGCTCGGTATATATCGCCCGGAGAATTACATCCTCGTGTCCATGCTGAGGCGCCTTCTCAAAAGCGTTTTCCAATGCGTCGTAGTAGGCTTCCATCGACGCGGCGGCCTCGCCAAACCACTTGTCGAAAAAATCATGCAGGACAGAATTGACGTCCGTGTGGACATCCCATTCCAGCCGTGCGCGAACCAGGCGTGTCGGAATTCCCGTCAATGCGAAGTCCGCTTCATCCTGATCAAAGAAACCTATTACGCCCCATTCCTTGAGCAATGGAATATTTCTTCGGATACGGTGGACCATAGGAGTTATTGTGCCTTTGTGCACCAGCATCGTGTAATTGTAATTGTAAATCCACACCTTATCTGAGAGCCTGCACCATTGCCTGATCATTTGGCCCTGGCGCTGCATCTGCCAGCACTTTGGGTCGTCGTAAGCGTGGATTGTGCAGGCGCAGATATTGGCGAACATTATTGTGAGGTTCTTTCCGGGATTAAAGGGAATCTCGGGTGGCAGCTCAGGCGGGATGTCGCGGTTTGCATAGCCGTTCGTCGCAATGATATGGTCGGGAAACTCCCGGTTGACGTCGGTGAGGATCCTATTCACAAAGTAAAACCATTCATTACTGATTGAGTATTCCGGCTCGGGGTCTCTGTTATTGGCCCCAAAGCCGTCGAAGCTGTTGCCTAGCCCGGCACAGTTTTGGCACCAACAGCGAGGGTTTCCGTCAACAGGCGCAAAAGCTGTGACGCCCTTTCCGGTTTGAGCTTCAGCCTTGATGCGCTCCACGAAATGCTTGATCATGCCCTCACTGGTCATACAAGGATGGTCCTTATCGCGAGTGCCGTCTTTTTTCAGGGCAAACCAGTCGGGATGTTCTGCGAACAGTGTTTCAGGCAGGTATCTCGAGACGGAGCCATCGCTGGGAACGCCGAAAACTTCATGGCTGCGCGGATTCATCTTGTTGTGAATCTTCCACTCGGCGCACTCGGAGGCCATATTCCCGCGGGCATGCTCCCAAAAATCCCGAACCGGGAAGTCGGGACGTTGCGTGATATTCATAGCGCTAACGGTCACCGTCGATATGTTTGGTATTACTTCGCCCATTTCTCCTGGCATGAACCAGCGAACGCCAAGTCTATGTAAGAACTCGATAACGGCATACCGGGTTCCCAAGTAGGGTTCCGTGTCGTTGCCCGCCAAGACGAGGCGATTGCCGTACGTGCGGATGATAAAGCCTTCTTCTCGCAAATTCTTCGTTAGCCCCGACGGAATATCGAGGTCGGGGATCCCATCGGTCAACTTGCTCCGGCCTACAAGGACTGCACAACCAGAAGGCGGGGTGGAATCGTTCGCAATAGGCAATTTCGCCCCACTGATCTTTTCGATGTACTTTTGCAGCTCCTGTGCTGCAGCTTGGGCGTTTTCGGTGGGTGAACCGGAGGTGACAATCGTCGCAGTCGGTTGGCTATCCTTAACGAGAACAAGTTTTGAACCGACGGTTGGATCATTATTTTCAACGGAAGAGTCGGCCAAACAAACAGCCGGAAAAACGAAACCAGCAAGCAGAGAAAATATGCCGAACCTGTACATAAGAGTGTCCTTTCGAATATCCTGTATGGATTGTAATTGACGCGCATCGGAACCGTCAATAATCTGAACCGGAGATTTAGCCTTCACGTTAGGAGTATATATTGTGACACTTGTATCCGTAACGGCTGCGGTCATCAGCTTTGCTGTTAGTGGGGGCCCCTTTACTACCCTAAGCCATCAAAAGCAGTTGTTTCTTGACGATTACATAGTCAAGGCAATGACCAATATCGAGCGGAGGATTCATCCTGTGAAAAAATACCATGGCAATCCTGTCCTTTGGGTTTCCGAACCCTGGGAACCCAAACTGGGTGTCCTCTATGGCTCGGTCATACAAGATGGCGGCAAGTATAGGATGTGGTATAAGGCTGGTATGGGGGTCGGATATGCAGAGAGTGCTGATGGAATCAAGTGGATTAAACCACAACTGGATTCAGTAAAGATCGATGGCCAAAAAACGAATTTGCTCTTCGTTAAACGCGAAGAATTCAAGGGTCCCGAAGCCTTCCCAACTTTCTGGGAACTCTTTGGAGTACACAAGGACGAACGAGATCCCAACGCGTCGCAACGTTATAAGATGGGTTTTTTGAGCATTATCCGTCCCTACACCGGTCCGCGACCGGATCCCTTTCACCCCACCGACCGCCGGGGCCTGGGCATTGCCGGCAGTCCTGACGGCATCCACTGGCGTCTTATTGACGCATGGGCAACCGAGGCGATTTGTGACGGCGCCACTCACTGGATGTTTGACCCAGCTCGCAAGAAGTATGTACTTTACGGCCGAACCAAAAAAACATTGCCTGATGTGGAGGCGGCTTGGTCCAAATATAGCTGGTATGAAGAATATCACTCCGGCAGGGCCGTTGCTCGCGTCGAGTCGGCTGACTTCCTGAATTGGGATTTCACTGAACCGGCCGCTGCCCCCGTTGTAATGACCGCCGATATCAATGACCAGCCGGGCACTGAAATCTACTCGATGATGGTGTTTCCATACGAAAGCCTGTACATTGGTTTAGTGCAGGTCTTTCACGCCAGGCCGGAAGCCTGCTACATAGACGTGCAATTAGCTGTCAGCCGCGACAGCCTGAACTTCACTCGCGTTGGCGACCGCACGCCGTTCATTCCGGTTGGCCCCGTAGGCAGTTGGGATCGGTTCAATCACTCTCTGGCAAATAACCCGCCGATTCCCGCAGGTGATGAGCTTAGATTCTATTATGGCGGCCGAACGTATCGACACACGCCTTACAAAGGGAAAGATACCGGTCCCAAGGCGGGAGGGATTGGCTTGGCGACTATCAAGAAGGACCGTTTCGTCTCCCTTCAAGCATCCTTTGATGGTGGTGAGGTTCTCACCAAGCCTCTTAGACTCCTCGGCAGTGATTTGCATCTCAACGCCAAGTCTGACTTCGGCGAGATCTTAGTGGAGGTGCTTGATCTTGCCGGCAATAGCATCGCCAGGTCGAAACCAATTCGAAGCGATAGCCTTGACATTACAATTGATTGGGAGTATGACGGCTTGAAACGATTGGAGGGCCCCGTTGTGCTGCGGTTCACGCTCAGGAACGCCTGCCTGTTTGCTATCTGGTGTATATGACCGAAGTTGTGTCAGGCGAACATCTCGGGGCACACGGGTAATTGCCTGTCCACCCGAAAAACCCTATCCTGACGGGAAGTTGACGCCAAGACTGATGAAGTTTCTGATGTGCCGACCATGCCAATTCCGCCGGGTGGATTGGCAAGAGGCTTTCTCGACCGCAGTGCCTGGCATAAAGATTCGATGTATAGCACCCTATCTTCGGTAAGAATCTGCAGCGGTCTGTCTCCCCTTAACTATGAAGGTTGATCTTCGCCCCCCAAAAAGAACCTCTCCTGGATCACTGTGCTTATCGCCATTAGACTACAATAGAGTCTATTATTTCGTCCAGCCTGGCACACGCCTCAATCGGCAAAGACGGTGCTTTTCCCTGGTTTCTATACTCCCTGGTTTTCTCGCGCGCCAACTGGTATGTGTCCATTGACCCTTGCTGCTCCCACAACGCCCGTGGCCCGCTGACAGACAAGCCTGTCCTTATATACTCCCCGCTTCGTAACCATTTCAGGGTGTGCTCAGTTGTCAAATAGGTTTCTCCCTGCGGTCCGGTTTTCTTCATAAGACTGCCCGCAATCGTCTCGTCAGTCACGTCAACGCCGGCGGCAATGCGTTTGGCCAGCGCAGAAATCTCAGCATCCATCAGCAGCTGCTCGTGGCTGCACGTCAAGCCCGTAGCAAACATCCCGCAGTTCACTATCAGGTCGTGCCCTGCTGCAATCGCACAGAATTGGCTGAAGGTTTTTTCCCAGGCATTTTGTTCATCATGGGCGTGATTGTCTGAATTTGGCGCCGTGGTGTGAGACGGCACGTTGTAAAACTTTGCCAATTGAGCGGCCGCGATACGGCACACCGTCGTTTCAACAGAGCCAACCAATGCAGCTCCGCTTGTCATATTAGTTACTGTCCACGAATTGGCGTACATCACTTTGTGGCCCGGTTTGAGCAATTGTATCATCGCCAGACCGCTGAGGCATTCGGCATTGTTCATTGTCAGTAAGCCCGCCAGCGTGTATGGCGCCGAAATCCCTGCGTTTGGCTCCGGCAGCACAGCGATGGGGACGCCGGTATTAACTGTATCCATCAATGCTTCGCACACGCCCCGTTCCCAATAAAACGGGCTGGTTGGGGAAAGCTGTGCAACACCATAAACCTGCTCTTCAAAATTCCCCACAAAAGCTGCTCGAAGCATATCGATACACGCTTTGTTGACTTTGAGGTTGTCCGTCGAAAAGTAGATAGGTTTGGTGCTGTTTTCGACACAGGCCCTGACCCCGTACAACAGGCTCGAACTTGGCTCCGGCACATCCTGCGGCATAGTCGGAATGCCTATCATGTCGATGACGTCGAGCTTGTGGCATATCCGCGCAAAAAGCTCAACGTCAGCCACCGTGCTTGGCCGAGTTTCGCCGGTGTCCGAATCAACCCAGAACACCGCGTTATGACCAGCCGCAATCTTCGGCTGCCTATCCCCCAGCACAAACACAAAGTTCCCATTGCGGTCAAAGACTTCAAACTGATGCGGGATTTTGCTCAACGTGTCTTCAATGCAGCTTTTGGGAAAACGGACCCTCTGAGACTGCTCATCCACAACCAGACCCTTGCGCCTCAAGAAGTCGAGCATGTCGCGACAGAGAACCTTGACGCCGCAATCGGAGAGAATATCGAGCGTTGCGGCGTGAATATGTTTGATTTCCGACTCGGACAAAACTTCCAAAGATTTCAGTTTCACGGGTTCATCCCTCACAAATTTCACCAGAACCACGCATATATCCCTACAAAAATGACTAAAAGAACTATCCACCATAATAGCAGATTCCTATACCACCGCTGGGCGGCTTGGGGACTTTCCAGCCAAACCATCGAAGGCTTCCACACCCATCGGTCAATCTTCTGTCGGTCTGGCGCAGGGGTGAGATACGCCATAAGAATGTGCAAGCCCGTAACAGGAATCAGAAGAAGCCCGGCAATATTGTAAGAATTAATCTCAATCTTCAACTGATGTATTAGCACTGGCAACATAGTAAGAGGTACACAGAGCAGCAAGGTGGCTGTAGCCGAAAAATTGTTTGCTCTTGGCCAAAGCAATGCGGAGACAAAGACCACAACTATCGGCACAGCCATAAAAAACCAGCATTCCTGGAAGTAGGCAAAAATCGACTCCCATCGCCCCACAATCGGCGACCATAATACTCCTATCAGCAATACAAGGCCCGAGGACATCTGCCCGAAACGAATCAGCTCCTTTTCGGCCCCCTGCTTTTTCCAGAACCGCTGGTAAAAGTCCATCGTCAACACCGTTGCGCAGGAATTTATCAATGAGTCCACAGTTGACATTATTGCTCCAACCAACCCCGCACAGACCAGCCCTCGAAGTCCAAACCCAAGTGCGCCGGTCACTTCACTTACAAGCCGCGGGTATGCCTCATCAGGGTTTTCAAGGTTCGGAAAAAGCCGGTATGCTATCAAACCGGGCATACAGACTGCAAAGGTAAGAAATATTCCAAGAAAAGCTGCGAATAAGACCCCTGCCCGCGCGTGCCACTCGTTCTTTGCCCCCAGCACACGCTGGTTTATATATTGGTTAGTTGCGTAGTACCAGACGTTCGTGGACAGAAAAAGCACAACCATTCCTGTCCAGGGCAATTTAGGATGATTCGCCGATAAAATCAGGTGGGCGCGGTCTCCTGTCCCCCGGATGGCATCCCAGCCGCCTGCTCTATCAAGTCCGAGGAAGAAAACCAGCAATCCGGTGCCCAGCAATAGTATCGCCTGCAGCACGTCAGTCCACACTACCGATGCCAGTCCTCCCGCGACTGTATAGGCGCCTGTAACAACAGCAAGAATTGCAACCGCCAACCAAAGATTAATGCCGAAGATTGAGTGCATTGCCAGCCCGCCGGAGTATAAGACCCCCGGCAAGTTTATGAAAGCGTATGAAAGAACCGTGATCAGGGCAAACACTGCTCTGCACGATAATCCGAAACGGCGTTCGAGATATTCAGGCATAGTGGTTATTCTTCGCCGGATATAGAAGGGGACAAAAAAGGCGAGCATAATCGTCAAAGCTGGGAAAATGCCCCACTCCCAGTTAGCGACTGCTAAGCCGTAACGATATGCATACCCAACCTCTCCAACAAACTGCTCGGTCGAGATGCTTGTGGCTACGAGCGAGAACCCTATCGCAAACCACGGCAGCTTGTCACCGGCCCGAAAGTAATCTGCGACGGTTGGTTTTTCGCGCTTTGCAATCCACAGGCCTATAGCTGTAATACCAACCATGTAACCTGCGAAAACCGCGTAATCTGCAATACTAAGATTCACTCAGACAGGCCCTCCGGTCGCCGGGTTCAAGCCAAATCCCGCAAGTTGTAAGTTTAGGTGATTCAGTGCGCTCACCACTTTTTCCTGTCCGCCTAAAAGGGCGGGCCAGGTTAAGTTCTTAGATATTCCAGAGTCTTCTTAAGAGACGCCTCATCATCGATTGATGGGACATATTCCAGCCCAAAAACGCCTTTGTACCCCAAATTCTCTACCCGGCTAAGCACAAACGGATAATTTACTTCACCCTGATAAAGCTCACCTCTGCCTGGTACAGCGGCCGAATGGAAGTGACCAATTACGTCAATATTTCTTTCGATGTGCTTAATCAGGTCGCCTTCCATTATTTGCATGTGGTAACAATCAAAAAGCATTTTCAATCGCTCGGAGCCAATCTTCCTGCATATCTGAGCGGCTTGGTCACTGCTTGTGCAGAAATAGTCCGGATGGTCATACCTGTCATTAAGCGGCTCCAGCAGCAACGTCACGCCGGCCTCTTCTGCAATCTCAACGGTTTGTTTCAACCCTGCCAGCACCGAGCGCATCATCTGTTGCCGGCTCATTCCATTTATCACGTTCCCTGTACATATAATAGTGGCCGGTATGGTTGCTCTCTTATTGAATTCAATCGTCATTTTCGCCCTGTCGAGCCACTGCCTGCGGTTGGCAGGGTTTGTCAGCCCGCCTCCGAGGGAGCCGTCGGGAGAGCCGATTACGGTGTTCGTAATCCTGACGTTATTCTTTTCCGCTATCCCGGCTAATTTCTCAGCCGTGCCGTTATAGCTGAAATCATGCACAAACCACATTTCAACGTTCTTGAATCCTAACTGCGCTGCTTTAGTAAATCTGCGCTCGAAAGGCAACTTCGAAAACGCCATCTCTATACACAGACCCAGCTCCATTCTGATGTTCCCTTCAAAACCAGCTACCTCAAATATGCCTGAAGGACCTTGTTTATCCCCTCGGCGATTGCTGCACAGTCGCCCTCTGAATAATTGCAATTTATATCTACCATAATTGCACGCGACAGCAAATCAAGTGTACGAGGGCACATATCCATCGCATACCCTGGCAGCTCCTTTTCCGGCACAGCACTCCAGGGCAATCCGTCTGCCGCTACAGCTTTTTTATCGAGAATATGTTCCCAGTACCTGTGAATATGCCAATCCCTTATTGTGGAATCATATATTCCGCCTGCCGGCACCCCTTCTGCTTGCATCGCCTTGAGCGATTTCCTGGTAGTTTCGACATCCGGCATAAACATAACCAGGCAGATTGCCGTGTCACCTGCCGTGTCAGTGATGCGACGAAAATGAAGAGGTTTGAACTCTTTAACGGCCGCCTTGATAAGCTCTTTGGCGCGACGGTAACCGGCGAGCATTTTATCTGCCTTGCGTATCTGGGCCAATGCCACCGCGCCTTCCAGCTCGCTCATCCGGTAGTTCTCGCCACAAAAGAGCTCTCCTTCTTTCCTTTCCCTGGCAAACCTCTCCGGCCGCCAGCAAGCTGCACAGTCATGCCAACTTTGTGCCCGCGTGTATAACCATTCGTTATCGGTGGTTACAAACCCGCCTTCGCCGCTCACTATTACTTTATAGTAATCAAAGCTGAAACACCCAATTGCACCTATACTTCCGAGACGTTTGCCGTGAAACGAACCACCCCCCGCCTGGGCAACGTCTTCAACCACCGGTATTCCCTTCTTGTTGGCAATATCCATAATAGCGTCCATTTGAGCCGGCGCCCCCCGCATGTGCACGGGGACAATGGCTTTGGTTCGCCTGGTTATTGCCTTTTCGACCCTTTCGGGGTCCATACACAGCGAGTCGTCGATGTCAATAATAACAGGAATAGCGTTCGACGATGCAACAGTAGCGGCAGTAGCAAAAAACGTGTAACCCGGAACAATCACCTCATCACCCGCCCCGATACCCAATGCCCGATATGCCGCAACCAGTGCCGATGTGCAGGAGTTGACAGCAAGACAATACGTCGTCCCTGTCAAATCTTTCATTGCTGCTTCGGCCGCAGCCACCTTGCTCGGCTTCGGGTTATAATACCTGAACAGATGCGGCCCTTTGACAGATGGGTCGCCATTAATGATCCTCGCCAGCTTCTCTCCATTGTTACCGCTGAACTCCCACATGCTGATGATTTCCAACAACTCCTCCTGCCCAATCTTAGTGGGGAGCGGGCCGAGCTGCGGAACGGCCTTTGGCCCACCCTCAATAGCCAGCTTGTGGGAGCTCATCTTTTTTGACCCTTCCAGAGAGAATCACTTTACTATGAACGGCGGAATAAAAACACGATTGTGAGCTATATACACCATAAAGTAAGGGGCGTCAACGCATTCTATACACTTGGCAGGGCAATGGATTGCCGACTGTGCAATTCCACATCAGCAATTCAATCCTAAAAGATGCTTGGGTGTTTCCTGCAAGAGCTTCTTGGCAATCTCGACGGTTCCATCCAGCGTGTACTGCCCACGTGCGATTCTGTCGGCCAACGCTTTGGCAAGCTCCATTCTTACCAGTTTAGACTTCGCATAAAGCCATTCGACGCAATAAGCATCGGAGAAAAATCCAATTTGCCTATACATCTTACAGTAATCCGTTTTAGGTTTCCCCCGTGCCATGGCTACAGGCCGGAAAACAACCGGATTTTCTCTTCAACCAACTTCTTCGCCGCTGCTCTGGGTCTGGTGAATACGCGTGGGACATTGTATCTGAAATCCTGCTCCTCTTGTTCATTGACGAAAGTATCGG
>CAYGZM010000079.1:0-16617 GCA_964354365.1 uncultured Pirellulales bacterium | reverse complement strand
AAGATTTTGATATAATTGTGGCATTGAAAAGGTGCAGAAATGTTTCAAAACACGGGAAATTGGAAATCTCAGTTATAGGTCTTTTTTACAGGAGGATTGGCAATGTCCAGAAATGAGAAAAACAACAAATGTTTTATTGTGATAGCGGCTGTTATCGTGTGTTTTGCCTTTGCAGGTGCGTCTCGGGCCGGTAATGGCTGGGGTGATGCGCCGTTTGTTATTGAAAGACAAAAGCTTCTCGCCTCGGACGGCGCTGCCAATGACTACTTTGGTATTTCAGTTTCTATCAGCGGCGATTATGCAATCGTGGGGGCATATTACGATGACAGCGTGAAGGGCTCGGCTTACATATTCAAATGGGATGGGACAAGCTGGGTTCAGCAGGCAAAACTGACCGCCTCGGACGGCGCTGCGAGTGACTACTTTGGCTGGTCAGTTTCTATCAGCGGCGATTATGCAATCGTGGGGGCGATGTACGATGACAGCGGGAAGGGCTCGGCTTACATATTCAAATGGGATGGGACAAGCTGGGTTCAGCAGGCAAAACTGATCGCCTCGGACGGCGCTGCGAGTGACTACTTTGGCTGGTCAGTTTCTATCAGGGGCGATTATGCAATCGTGGGGGCGATGTACGATGACGACAAAGGAACTGACTCCGGCTCAGCTTATATATTCAAATGGAATGGGGCAAGCTGGGTTCAGCAGAAAAAGCTTCTCGCCTCGGATGGCGCTGCCAGTGACTACTTTGGCTATTCTGTCTCTATCAGCGGCGATTATGTAATCGTGGGGGCGATTTACGATGACGACAAAGGAACTAACTCCGGCTCGGCTTATATATTCCTGCGGGGTGGGACAAACTGGGTTCAGCAGGCAAAACTGACCGCCTCGGACGGCGCTGCCAACGACTACTTTGGTGTTTCAGTTTCTATCAGCGGCGATTATGCAATCGTGGGGGCGCCTCTTGATGACGACAAAGGAGCTGACTCCGGCTCAGCTTATATATTCCTGCGGGGTGGGACAAGCTGGGTTCAGCAGGCAAAGCTGACCGCCTCGGACGGCGCTGCCAGTGACTACTTTGGTTGGTCAGTCTCTATCAGCGGCAATTATGCAATCGTGGGGGCGTATTACGATGACGACAAAGGAACTAACTCCGGCTCGGCTTATATATCCAATCGCGATGGGACGAGCTGGAGCCAGCAGCAAAAGCTTCTCGCCTCGGATGGCGCTCCCAGTGATGTCTTTGGCTATTCAGTTTCTATCAGCGGCGATTTGGCAATCGTCGGGGCGTATTATGATGATGACAAAGGAAGCGAATCCGGCTCGGCTTATGCGTTCAAGTTTTGCCCGAGGGCAGACCTTGATGATGACTGTAAGGTGGATTTCGCTGACTTTGCAATCTTTGCCGATTGGTGGCTGTACGGAACCGATTAAGCGTTGGAAAATCAGCTTAATGAAGATTCGAAATCTGGTGACACCATACAGGGGAAATAGAGGGTCAGCCCTGTCGGCTTACATCGTGGCATTGGAAAGTAAAGAAACAGCGGGAAAAGGCGGAAAAGTGTGGTTTTGGGCTAAAAACGGGCATTAGTACGGTTACTCCGTGGCAAAGTCGGCGTGATATGTCGCAGATGAAGGGTTATCTGTCACAGATGAGGCGTGATATGCCACGGATAACGCGTGATATGCGGCAGGTGAGGCGTGAGTTGTCATAGATGAAGGGTGATATGAGGCAAGTTACGCTAATTTGCTCACGGCCTCAGCGACAAGCTCGCTTATGGGCAGGCGCTGGGGGCAGCGGGTCTCGGCCAGGCGGCAGTCCAGGCTCGGCAGCTTTCGCCTTACTTGCGCGGGGATTCGGGCAAAAAGGCTCTTTGCCTCGGCGTGCTCGCCGTAGCTGTTGTAGTACATCAAATAGCGCATAATGTCACTGATATAAGGGGCATCAGGCAGGGCTGCATTGCAGATGTCTGCACAGCCGGCGCAATAGCCTGCGCAGGTTACGTGGGCGTATTCGGCAAGGGCGGCCCTGTCGGCCACGGTCAGTCCGGTCTTGTCGAGGACGGCGGCGATATTGGAATTGAGGATCTTGATGCTGTTCATCCCGACGCAGGCGGACGCAAACCTCCGGTCTTCGAGGACGAGCTTGACCTTCGCCTGGCTTTCGTCGAAGCCGCGGTCGAGGAACTGACTAATGAGCTTTTCTTCGGCCTCGGTCGGGACTGTCTGACCCTTACCCATTACCTTCATAGCGATAAGGCCGATTCCGGCCTTGTGGCAGGCGTCGATTGCGGTCTGTAACTCAGCGTCTTGCACCAAGCGGAAGTTATAGGAGAACATTGCCGCGTCGATCCAGGGGCATTTTGATGCGGCGGCGAGGACCTGTGCGGTATTCTGATGGGTGGTGAGGCCGAAGTACTTTATGAGTTTTCGCTTTTTGGCATCTTCGGCCCATTGACGGATTTCATCGCTGAGCAATCCGGGGTCGGAGCACTTATGGAGGCCGTGATAGAGGTCAATGTAATCGGTCTTGATTCTTTTGAGCGAGGTTTGAATGCGCTGCTCAATCTGGGCGGCGCCCACTGCATCCGAGGCCTTGGTGACAAGGAAGAGGCTCCGGCGGACATTTGGATTTTTTGTGAGGAACTTGCCTATTCCTAATTCACTGTTGCCGTCCGCGTAGCTGTAGGCGGTGTCCCAGAAATAGACGCCCGCTTCGAGTGTCTTTCGCAGGAGTATCTGGTTGTCAACATCAACCTGGAATGTTCCCAAAGAGAGGACGGGGATTTCGGCGTCGGTTCGGCCCAGCTTTCGTTGGGGCACCGGGACGGATGGGTCTTTCGAGGGCGTTTTGACGAGGTTGGCATCGACGTTATCGGGCGGTTGCTGCTTTTTACGGCACCCGGCAAGAAAAGAGCCTATGCCGGCAGCCCCTACGGTCCGAATGAAGTTTCTTCGGTTGATTCTATTGTGCCTGTCTCTCATCGCACTTGACTCCATAAATGACGGCGAATAAGCGCCGCAGTTGTCGGACACTTCAGTTTTCAGCCGGGTTCGAGGAGGAGCTTTCTGTCTGCGGACCTTGTCTCGCCTACGGCGGAGATTCTTATGGCCTTCTTTCCACTGACGGGACATTCGTGCTCGCAGACTCCGCAGCCGATACACTTCTCAATATCGACATAAGGCTTCTGCAGGCGGACCTGAATTTCAATTCCGGCGCCCGGGGCAGGGATATTTTCGATGTTCCGGTCGGCGAAGAGCTCGATTGAGCTTTCCATGTTTGCTGTGATTTTGACGCGGTTGTCCGGGGCAAGCCCGCCGGTGCTTGGGCGGGCAAGGGCGCAATAGTAATCGCCGGTGGCGAATTTGCCGGGGATGAGGGTCTGCTCGACTTCTATGATATTGTCCGCGGCCTTTCTAACTGTCAAGACACCGTCTCTTACGGTGTTGAAGGACTCCTGGGTATAAATCGCCTTTGGGCTGACGGGGCAGTTTTCTTCGCAGACGATACAGGGTTTGTCCATCGCCCAGGGCAGGCATCGGTTGCGGTCGAAGAATGCGGCGCCAATTTTGATTGGGCCTGCGTGGGCGAAATCTCCTCGGCCAAGCTTTTCGTCGAGGGTAATCGGCCTGATGGCGGCGGTCGGGCAGACCTGTCCGCAGGCGGTGCAGTTCAACTGGCAGCCGCTGGAGCCGATGCGGTTGTTGAGGATGGGCGTCCAGAGGTTCTCCAGGCCCCCGTCGAGGCCGCCCGGCTGGATGACGTTCGTGGGGCATACCCGCATACACTGGCCGCACTTGATACATCTTTTCAGGAATTCGGGTTCGGCCAGAGAGCCGGGCGGTCGGATGACTCTGTGGTCCCAATTGGCGCCTATCTTGTTGCTGAGCCTGAGCGCGGGGACCGCGAGGACGCCGGATGTGAGAGAGATTATGAAGCCCCTGCGCGAGACGTCCGGATTGGTGATTTCGCCGGCGTAAGAAGGGGTCGTCTGATAGCCGATAAGCTCGCCCCTGCAGTCGTCGAGGCAGTTGAGGCAGAGGACACATTCGGTGATTCTCATTTTGCCGCGAGGCTCGCAGCCGCCCTCGCAGGATTTCTCGCACAATTTGCAGTCGGTGCAGTCGCCTTTTTTGCGGCCGATTCGCCAGACAGCAAATCTGGAGATGACGCCGAACAGGGCGCCGAGGGGACAGACGAATCGGCAGTAGAACCGTGGGATGACGAGATTGAGCAGGACGGCGGTCAGAAATACAACCATTACGAGCCAGGCGCCCTCGTAAAAACGGGCGGAGACCGAGACGAAATTGACGGGCCTGTCGAAGACGGGGAGCAACAGCAAGTTGAAGGACCGCGACACGAGCGGGATAGGGTCAAGCAGGCCGGTTTGCAGAGTGGCGGCAAGGGAGGGGAAGGCGGCCATAAAGAGCAGGACGATGAGAATGAAGTATTTTACGGACTGGGCCTTTCGATATTTGTTCAGTTGAATCCTCCGGGCTGTGGTTTTCCTCCTGTTCGCGAGGTAGCCGACAAATTGGTGGATGGCGCCGAATGGGCAGAGCCAGCCGCAAAAGAAACGCGCGAAGATTATCGTCAATACGATGGTGGCAAGCGCCCAAAGGAGAGGCCGGTAGAGGGTATGCGTGGTGAGGGCCGTGCCGATTGCCGCCAAAGGGTCGAGCCACAAGAACAGGTCAACGGGCCAGCCGCGTAACTGCCAGATTTTGTCGCCGACGGTGCTGACAATGCAAAACCAGAAGAAGAGCGTGAAGAAGAATGCCTGGCTTATTCGTCTGGTTGTTACAATCTTCATAATTGCGCTTTCAGCTTATCGCTGCCCGCTTGGGCTTGAGGGACTCGTAATCGGTTGTCCCGGCACCGGCCTGGTGGGCCTTGGCAAGGTAGGGCAAGTCGGAGGGTTTTAGGTCCAGCAGGCTGCATCCGAAGGAATCGGCTGCAACCATGTCGGTGCTTGCGATTAGGGTGTTCTTGCGCTTCAGGTCGGAGACCGAGCCGCCTGTAGGCCCGTTGGTCATCATAACCTCAGTGCCGTCGAGAATGACCAGCGATGGCTTCACCATCATAGCAAGCTCGGCGATTACGGTGTTAATATCCTGGTGGAATACGTTTCGGCGTCCGCCCAGCAGGCCGTACCAGTTCTTCATAGTCATTGAGGCGCCGCTCCTGTGGTGGTGCTTGATGGGAGAAATGCCGATCAGCCTATCAGCCTTGCTGAAAGGCTCGAAATAGACGGGCCAATTCCTGATGAGCTTGCCGCCTGCGAGCGTCGTGTATTTGAAGAGGCTGTCCCTTGGGAGTATCACTTTGGCGCCGGCGGCGGCAGCGGCCTTTGCGATGCCGCTCAGCATAAAGCAGCTCGCAGGGTCGTTAATGGGATTGTCGGTGACGAGAACCTGCTTGGCGCCGGCGGCATAGCACAACCTGACCACTTCGGCGACGAGGCCGGGATTGGCGGTGGCGCCGAGCATGGGCGGGGAGGCGAAGGCGACGTTGGGCTTTATGACAACGGTCTGGCCCTTTTTGACGAATCTGCATAAGCCGCCGAGCAGGTCTATCGCCCTGCCGACGGTCTTGGTCCTGTCGGAGCCGGTGACAATGCTGATTGTGCGGCCCTCTTCGGGAGGAATAGAGAAATCGGGCAATGTAACGAGGTCCTCCGCACTGACGCCGGGCGTCGGACCTTCGGGGTCATAGAGGGCGTAGGAAATCGCCCCGGCGGCGGCGATTGAGATGCCAGCCTTGGCCGCCCTGCTCAGAAATTGTCTTCTCGACAACTCTATATTGTTCTGCTCGGTCATTGCTTTGGAGTTTTTGTCAGGTCGGTCAATCTGTCAATAAGCATTACAGCCACTTCTTCTGCGGTCTTCTGGTCTTCGGCCTCGTGGATACCGCCGACATAAGGGCCGAGGAAGAAGACTATTTCGGTGGTATCGTAGAAATCGAAGACTTTCGCTGCGACCTTTTTGATGGTTTCGTTGGCGGTCGATTTTGGTTTCGCGTCGTTTTCAATCAGGAAATCGGAGTAGCTAAGTGCGATTTTTTGGGCGTTCTTAGGGTCGGAGCGTGTGCTGATAAACGCGGTCACAGATTGGCCATTCAGCTCGTAACGGCAAGTGAAGGTGTCGGTCAGGTCGGCAAAACCGAAGGTATCTTTGAGAGAGAGCTTGAAGCTGCCCGAAACAAGGTTGAGCGTGGGGAACAGGTCCAGTTCGGGTATTTGGGCTTCCTCATCGACCTTCAAGCCGGCCGTGATGCTGTCGGCAACGTTCTTCATCGCCTCAAGCAGGTCGGCCGACTCGGCTGAGCCGAGCAATTCGACGTAGTATCTACCGTGGACGAAGTACAGGGCGTTGGTGGCTTTGTATGCGAATCGCATAGTCGCAAGAGTTTCGACGTCGGCGCGCTTTTGCACACTATAGACGGAGAAGGCGTTTTTGAGGGTGGCCATATCAAAGAGATATATCTCCATCCAGAGGGCCTCATCGGCCCGGCTTGCGAAACGCTGGGTGAACAGCTTAAGAAACCCGGCGTCGAGATAGAGGGGGGCCTTGCCGTTTATCTTTTCGTAGAGGTTGCCGGCGGTGTAAACCAGCGGCGAGGAAAGCCCTTTGAAACCATCGGGCGTCAGGTCGGCCAAATCAGGGGCTTGCAGTGAATCCGGCTGGGCGGCGGCGCCCAGGCCGAAACGAGTCATATCGACGTCGGCCTGCCTTATTAGTACGGCAAGGGCGATAAGAAAAAGAACCACCAGCAGAAGGATGCTCACGGCTGATTCGAGACGCCTGTTTCGGCCGGGGGCTGAAGCCATAGCCAACTCCCACAAAAGCAGTCAACTTGACGGTTAAGCTCAGACGGATTATAGTCTTTGCCGCGATTTTGTCAATTTTGGATTCGACGAATAAAGGATGGAAATGGGCGCGGTTAGGGCTGCAATGTGTCAGGTGTTTATACTTGACGGCGACCGGTCGGGCAATTTCGTTCGGATAGAAAATGGGATTGCCGAGGCGAAGGCCGCCGGCGCGGAAATCGCGTGCTTTCCGGAGACGGCTATCTTGGGATGGGTCAATCCCGATGCGCACGTCAGGGCATTTGGAATCCCGGGGAAAGACTCCGCACGACTCTGCAAACTGGCTCAAAAATACGAGATTCATCTTTGCATCGGGCTGGAGGAGAAGGACGGCGAGGACTTGTACGACTCGGCGGTGCTGATCGACGATGCAGGCGAGATTCTTCTAAAGCACCGGAAGATCAATCTGCTGGCGGAGCTGATGAACCCGCCATACACCGCGGGCGATGAGATCAATGTGGTTCGGACGAAGTTCGGGAGGATAGGACTGCTAATCTGCGCCGATACGCACGAAGATGAGATTCTGGAGAAGATGGGGGCTTTGAAGCCCGATTTACTGCTGATTCCCTACGGATATGCAGCACCGGAGAAAGACTGGCCTGGGCATGGGAAAGAGCTTGAGAGGGTCGTGAAAAACGCTGCGAAGAAGACGGGGGCGGTTGTGGCCGGGACGAATGCGGTGGGAGTAATATCGAACGGGCCGTGGAAAGGCCGGGTTTACGGCGGGCAGAGCATTGCCGCCGACAAAACGGGCAAGATTATCACGAAAGCCGCGGACCGAGAGAGGGATACAAGGGTCCTCAGTGTGAAAATGGGCGGATAAGCAAATAAATTTTGGAAAGCTGTTGCTTGTTGACAAACCGAATCAACGCGGGTTATAATTATAATGTTGAAATGACGGGGTATTCGTGTTATATTCCGTCTTGGGTGTCGAGCTGCCGGGAATCGGCTGGTGGCGTTTTAATGGTCCTGCCGGTATCCAGCGGGGCAGTCTTGACGTTATAGAAATGAGACTGAAATGGCGGGGTATTCTCATCATATCCCGTTATGGGTGTCGAGATGCCGGGAATCGGCTGGTGGCGTTTTAATGGTCCTGCCGGTATCCGGCGCAGCGATCTCGATGCCAAACAAAGGAGATTGCAATGACTGAACAGACGCAACATATCCTGGCCTGGATGCCCGGGCACTGGGAATGGCTGGTTATCCTCATCGTAGCCCTGCTGATATTCGGCAGACGGCTGCCGGAAATCGCCCGCAGCATGGGCAAGAGCCTGACGGAGTTCAAGAAAGGCATCAATGAAGCCAAAGACAGCACCGATGAACTGGCGAATGATGTGAAGGACATCAAGAACGACGTCGTGAAAGAAGCCAAGGATGCAGCGGGGCTTGACGACATTGAGCGAATGAAATAACCGCCGAAGCCCGGCACTGCCTGATACAAGCATCTCCAAGTCGAAATGGCCAGGACCAAAAAGAAGAAGCGCGATCTCCGCGATACGACGATGAGTCTGGGCGACCATCTGGATGAGCTGCGCGCGCGGCTGATCCTCGCCATAATCGGGCTGGTGATCGGGTCAATCGTTTGTCTTATCGTCGGCCCATATCTTATTCACTTCATCGAACTGCCGTACACCAATCTGAAAGTCAAGTATGGCCTGGATGACCTGAAAGTGCTTGCCCCGGCCGATGCCTTCATGGCGTATATGAAAATATCGATGATTGCGGGTCTTATACTGTCATCGCCCTGGGTGTTTTATCAGTTGTGGATGTTTGTTGCGGCAGGACTCTTTGAGCACGAAAGACGGTATGTCCGCACGACGGTGCCTTTCTCGGTGATTCTGTTTGTGGCGGGCGCGATGTTCTTCCTTTTTGTAGTGGCACCGCTCTCTCTGACATTTTTTCTGAAATTCGGCAGGTTCATCAACGTAGAACCGGCCTGGACGCTTGGGCTGTACGTATCGTTTATGACGACGCTGATGTTAGTGTTTGGCCTGGGTTTCCAGACTCCGATAGCCATGTTCATCCTCAACAAAACGGGGCTGGTGTCACTCGGCGCCCTTCGCAAGTCGAGGCGGTACGTGCTGCTGGGCATTTTCGTGGTGGCAGCCGTAGCGACGCCCGGTCCGGACGTTATCTCGCAGGTTGCACTTGCGATACCGCTGTACGCTCTGTTCGAGCTGGGCATACTGCTGAGCGGGTTATCAGAGCGGAAGAAAATGAAGAAGGAGAAGGAGAAAAAAAAGGAGAAGGAGAGCCCGGCGAGCGAACCGGAAGTGCACTGATGCAGGATCAGTCGAGAACGACCTGATCGCGATATGCGGGGACGACCACTTTCCAGCCGGTTTCCTGTCTGACATAGTCACCGAAGTGCTGAGCACTCTCGGCCTCGCCGTGGACCACAAAGAGGGTCCTGGGAGCCGCCTGTAGTTTCCTGAGCCATTGGAGCAGCTCCTCTTTGTCGGCGTGGGCGGAGAAGCCGCATATCTGCTCGACCCTTGCCTTTACGGGGTAATCCTGGCCGAGTATGCGGACTTCCTTTTCGCCATCGACGATTCGCCGGCCAAGCGTGCCGACCGCCTGGTATCCGACGAACATTATGGTGTTTTGCGGCTTGGCGACGTTGTTGACCAGGTGGTGCTTTATTCGACCGCCCGTGCACATTCCCGACCCGGCAATGACCATAACCGTCCCCCTTATGTGATTTATCGCCTTGGATTCCCTGGTGCTCTGGGTGATCTTGAGACCAACAAAGCCGAATGGCGACTCATCACGGTTCATGCGCTCAGCCATTTCCCGGTCGAAGAGCTCCGGATGATGCTTGAATATCGTGGTGATGCTCGCGGCCATCGGGCTGTCGAGAAAGACCATGATGTGTGGAATGGCATCCTCAAGCAGCAGGTCGTTAATGTAATATAGCAGCTCCTGCGAGCGCTCGAGGGCAAAGCTGGGGACGATTATGTTGCCGCCGGCCCGTTTGGTGGAGAGGATGACTTCGGCAAGTCGATTCTTGATGTCCTCGCGGCACTGGTGGACCCTGTCGCCGTATGTTGATTCGACAAGGATGTAGTCAGCGCTGTCAACCTGAGCGGGGTCGCGGACGATAGGTCTGTCGGGCCTGCCGATATCGCCGGAGAACAGGATTGTCCTGTCGCCGGCATCGGCTTGTGCGTCGATCTTTATGATCGCCGAACCGAGCACATGACCGGCATCGCAGAAAGTCGCCTGGATATCCTGGGCGATCTTGAGGGTCTGGCCGTATTTCACTGGTGAGAAATGTGGGAAAGTAGCCTCGGCGTCGCCGGTGGTGTAGAGTGAAATTTCGGGGTATGGTCCCTTTCGGCCTTCTTTCTCGTGCCGTTTGCGTTTGAACTCGGCGTCCTCTTCCTGCAGCTTGGCCGAATCCAACAGTATTATCCGGGCAATCTCGGAGGTTGCTTCGGTGCAGTATATTCTGCCCTTGAAACCGTCCTTGACGAGCTTGGGCAGCAGGCCGCAATGGTCGAGATGGGCGTGCGTGAGGAGGACGGCATCTATGGAATTGGGGGGGACGACAAACGGCTCCCAGTTTCTCGCCTTGAAATCCCGCTCCTGGTAGAGGCCGCAGTCGATGAGGATCCTTGTGCCGTTGGCCTCCAATAGATGCCGAGAACCCGTGACGTTCTGAGCGGCGCCAAGAAAACGTAATTTCAATTTCACTGCCTTACCTCTTTGCTGTAACCATCATCTGCAAAAGAGATTATAATACTTCTCGGTGACAACGTCAAAGAAAAGAAGCAAGCATTGTGCAGGATGGGTTAGAATTCGCGGAAGGGGCCGGGAGGTTCGGTTTCTTCCATACATTCGGCCCAGGCAGCGAAACGCGACTTGATGCGGGCGAGCACATCGGGCTTCCGGCTTGAGAGGTCATTTTGCTCGGCGAGGGCCGTTGAAAGGTCGAACAGACCGGAGCCGCCGGAAGACTCGACCCACTTGAAACTGCTAACCCTGGACGCGGGTTTCCTGCGCAATACAAGGGTATTCCTGATAAGCATCGCGGCTTTTTCACTCTAAAGTCAAGCATTAACCTCGTAGAACTCCCTACAATCAAACCTATAATGGCGGCGTGGAGAAACTGAATTATTGGGCTGACAATGTGCCGCTGCGGATAAGGGTTGAAAAGGACGCAAGCGAAGCGCTCAAGCTACTGCAAGTGCAGGTCCTGCATAAACACCGGTAGGACAATCAAAAAAACAGTGGATTTCCGGATGGTGAGAGTGTATTATGTATGTTTTCGGTAAGGTAACGGCGATATCGCGTTGGGGATTGTGTGGGGTAACGTGCCGCTGCTTATGTTTATGGCAGACGTAATGTCGGGTTACAGCTTTGGCAGGAGGCCAATGACATGGAAGGATCGAAAAACGGCGGTGTAGGAAAGCAGACCCCCGGTAAGGACACCAAGCCAGACGCGAGCATCTATAAAGATAAGAGCGATTTGAGAGAATATGCTCAGGTCGTTATACAAAGAGACAAATCAGTCGCAGACGCATTCTCGACTGCTGTTGTGGGGGCAGTAATTTCCGGCGTGCTTTTGCCAAAGGCTTGTGAAGCTTCGGCATCGATAACGGAAGTTGCTTCGGGAGCGGGAATTACGCTCCGGCATACCCGAATTTCCCAACGTTGCGAAATGACAAAGCGGGGATGGTGCGCAGCTCAACAAGGTAACACGCCAATTACAGCTCGAAAGGCTTTGTTGGACTCAGATTCTGTGTTAAGAACGATACTATGAGGTTGGTGATAGGTTTGTTTACGGCGTTCTGATTCGGGTTTCGGCGGACTGGAAGAGGCAAAGGCGTCCAGATCAGGGTTCTTAGGAGCCGCGACTCGGCTGAACAGTCAGAAGCGCCGCCGCGAAAGGTCAATTGCGACCCACGGGGACGGAGTCTGTCAGGGTCTTGTGTTAAGTTGGGCAAGCGGCTGCATAACACTAATAATTCATCGCTTTACCAAGGCTCGCATGAATCTAAGACAGAACGTAGAACTCTTAGTTGAGCTTACCAAAAAAGAAGTGAAGATAAGGTATAAGAATGCCTTCCTTGGATACCTCTGGTCATTGGCAAGCCCTTTGGCGTCAGCACTTGTATATTACTTCGTATTCAAGGTGGTCTTGAGCAGCCGAATAGACAACTTCTCCTTGTTTCTTATTTCGGGACTGTTTCCGTGGCAGTGGTTTGCCAATTCCGTTATTCTGAGTGCGACAGTCTTCATATCCAATAAGTCCTTAATACAAAGGACCACGCTCCCAAGAACGATATTGCTGCTCGCATCAATCTTGAACGGCGCGGTGCATTTTCTCTTGTCGGTACCGGTGATAGTGTTGTTTCTTCTGGTGGCAGGGAAGAGGCCTAACCTGATGTGGCTCATAGGTCTGCCGGCCTTGCTGATACCTCAATTCCTGATCATATTCGGGGTATCGCTTTTCGTTTCTTCGACAAATGTGTTTTTCCGGGACCTGCAGCACTTGATAGGAGTCCTGATGAACTTTCTGTTTTTCTTTACGCCGATTGTCTATTCAGAGACGATGATTCCAAAGTCGATCCAGCCGTTTGTATTTCTGAATCCGATGATGCCGATAGTTGTTGCGTACAGGAATCTGTTCCTGAACGGCACATTCAGCGTAGTCCCTTGGTTCGTCTCATTAGTGACCGGGTTGTTGCTCGTGGCAGTCGGATACAGTGTTTATAGCAGGCTGAAGTGGAAGTTTGCCGAGTTGTTATGAAAGAGCCGGCCATTGTCTTCGAGAATGTGTCCAAATACTATCTGCTCTATCATCAGATAGTAGGCGGCGTTAAGGGTTTTCTTTTCCACATGCCCAGAGTGTTAAGAGAAGTAAGAAACTCGAAGCTCTGGGTATTGAAGGACTTATCTTTTGAGATTTATAAAGGAGAGACATTCGGTATCATAGGGAGAAACGGAGTTGGGAAAAGCACGCTGCTGCAATTGATGGCGTCGGTTATCAAAAGCTCTTCGGGAAATATTACCGTGAAAGGAACAATAGCCCCCCTGCTCGGATTAGGGTCGGGATTCCACCCGGATCTTACGGGCAAGGAGAACATAATCGTCAACGGGATGATTCTGGGGATGACGAAGCGCGAGATATTAGGCAAATTGGGCGCCATAATGGAGTTCGCCGAGCTCGGAGAGTTCATAGACCAGCCTTTGAGGATTTACTCAAGCGGTATGCTGGCGAGGCTGGGATTCTCGGTGGTTATTCATACAGAACCTGATATTCTTCTCGTAGATGAGATATTAGCGGTCGGCGATCAGGAATTTCGACAGAAATGCAAGGCAAAAATCAACGATTTCAGGGAGAAAGGCGGCACCATCGTCATCGTCTCGCATGATATGGGCACAATCCAATCGATATGCGATCGCGCTATGTGGATTGAGAAGCATCAAGTGTATGAAATCGGAGAGGCGAATACGACGGTTTCAAACTATATTGCCGCAATGCAGGGCGCGCCGAAGACAGCGAAAGCCGCAGCTATTTGATTGGCAATCAGGTTCATTCATTATGGTTATATGGTTAATCGGCATTTCAGGTTCCGGGAAGACCACCCTGGGGCAAGGGTTGAAGAAGTATCTCGAGGCGATGGGAGAGAAATGCTACGTTATCGACGGTGACTTGGTGAGGGGATTCTACGACAATGACTTGGGATACTCAAAAGAGGAGAGAGTGGCAAATATCAAGAGAATAATGCTGGCAGCTTATGTGCTTGGTCAGAATGATATTGCGACAATAGTATGCAACATTTCTCCATTTGAGGAGCTTAGAGAGTTCGCCAGAAGGAAGATCAGCGATTATAACGAGATCTACCTGAGGAAGAACGTGAAGGCCAGCAGGGCGCAAGACGTGAAGAAAATGTACAAGAACAACGTCGGCAAGACGGACGTAGTCGGAATCGACCTGAAGTTTGACGAGCCCCGGAACAGCGACCTGACGATCAACGTGGACGAGGAGAGTGTAGAGGAGTCGCTGGGGAGGATTATAGGCTTTATTGAGAACAAGTATCCGCAAGAGCTTTGATGAAACTGACACACGAGATAAACGATGAGATACTGCAGGATTTGATAAATCTGCATACGGGGATATATTTCCCTCTCAACGGATTTATGACTTCTCTTGATTATCACAACGTCGTCGATAATATGATGCTGAGCGACAAATCCGTCTGGACCATTCCGATCACCCTTGACGTCAACCACGGCGTTTTTTTGAAGGCGATGGATGCGGACAGACTGTACTTGACGTACAGGTCGAAGGAAATAGGTTTTGTCGAAATAGCCGACTGTTATAAAATCGATATCAGGAGCGACGTTGTAAAGGTATTCAAGACGGACGACGTCAAGCATCCGAGGGTAAGCAAGGAGCTTGGCAGGTTCGAGTACAGGATCGGCGGCGAGGTTGAGATATCAGATGGTTCGGTTCTGAAGAATTCGCCGACACCCGACAAAACACGAAGAGTATTTGCGAAGAAAGGCTGGAAGACAATTGTCGGTTTTCAGACGAGAAACCCGATTCACAGGGCCCACGAGCATTTGCACAGAGTTGGTTTAGATCTCTGTGACGGGCTGTTCATCAACCCTTTGATGGGGTGGAGACAGGCGGGCGACTTCAGCGAAGAGGCGATTATGGCCTCTTACAAGTGCATGACTGAACTGTATTATCCGAAGGACAGGGTGCACGTGGACGGTCTGCGAACGTATATGAGGTATGCGGGACCGAGAGAGGCCATCTTCCACGCCATTGTCAGGAGGAACCTCGGGTGCACGCATTTCATTATTGGCAGAGACCACGCCGGCGTAGGCGACTATTACGGGAAGTATGAAGCTCAAGAGCTGGCAAAGGAGATCATAAGCAGGGACAACCTGGGGATAGAGCTGCTGCTCCTGAAGGAGCCTTATTTCTGCAATAAGTGCGGGCAGATAGTAAGCGAAAAACACTGCCGTCATAATAAGGAGGATATAGTAACAATAAGCGGGACGAAAATCAGGGAGATGCTGCGCAAGAACGAGAGGCCGGATGAGAGGTTCATGAGACCGGAGATTGCGGATGCCATAATGGCATTGGATAAGGACATATTCATAGGCTGATACAATGAAGAAGGTAATAATAACCGTAGGCCCGTCGCTTTTTGGCAATAGCGAGCTGAGGGAGATACACAGCGAGAATTATATCTACAGGATTAATGGCGCGCACGGCAGCATCGAAGACGTGCAGGGCAACATAGATGCGATCAGAAATCAATTGCCCGACGCGGATATACTGATTGATCTGCCCGGCAATAAGGTGAGGACTGCAAATCTGGCTGAGCCGATAAGGCTTGAAAAAGGCAAGAAATTCAAGCTGTTGCCGCATCAAATAAACTACGGGGACTTTTACAAACACCTCAACGCCGGTGACATTGTCCTGGCCGACGACAGCACGCTGAAGTTTGTTGTCGAGAGTTCAAACAAGAAGGAGATAGCCTTCGTTTCGAAATCGGAGGGATTCCTCTTCTCCAACAAAGGGTGCCATGTGCGGGGGATTCATAAAGGTGTTCCGTTTTTGTTTGCGAAGGACAAGGAGTTAATAGAGCTGGCAAACAGGAACAAGGTGAGTTATGTGGGGCTGTCGTTCGTGAGGTCGAGCGACGACGTAAGGCAGGCACAGAAGCTGATCGACGAGGGCATCGAGATAATCGCAAAAGTTGAAACAAAAGCCGCGGTCGATAACCTTAATGAGATACTGGACATCGTGGATTACATACTTATCGACAGAGGAGATTTGTCAACGGACGTCGGCCTGGAGAAAATTCCGAGTTACCAGAAGTTCATCGTCGAGAGGACGCACTTTCATAATAAGAAAACATTTCTGGCGACTCAGTTTCTGAAGAATATGGAAGAGAAGCCCGTGCCGACGATTGCGGAGATTATTGATATGTACAATACATTCAAGATGGGAATATACGGCATACAACTATCCGAGGAGACTTCTATCGGCAAATATCCGAAAGAATGTCTGGAAGTGATAAAAAGAGTAATGGAAGAAATAAATTCAGAGACACAATGATAGAGGAAGTCCTGAACATAGCAAGAGCGGCAGGGTCGCGGATATTGGAGATATATAACAGCAATGATTTCGAGACCAGAATAAAGGCAGAGGACAACTCCCCTTTGACCAAGGCTGACCTGGCGGCAAATGATTTCATCATAAGAGGTCTAAGCGAGACATTTGAGCACCCAATAGTCACTGAAGAATCCTGCGTTGGATACGACATACGAAGGCAATGGAAGAGATTTTGGCTGGTCGATCCGTTGGACGGAACCAAAGATTTCCTGGCAAAAAACGGGGAATTCACCGTGAATATAGCCCTTATCGAAAACGCCGAACCCGTGCTGGGAATGGTCTATGCGCCGGCGCTCGAACTTATGTATTGGGCGAAAAAGGGCGAAGGAGCATATAAGGACGGGCAGAGAATACTCAATAATTCCAACAGGACGGAATTGATAGCAGCGGACAGCCGCTTTCATTCGACTGGGGCAACGCGGGCGTTTCTGGAGAAACATAACATAAAGGTCATCAAGAGGTATGGCTCGGCTTTGAAGCTGTGCAAGCTGGCGGAAGGCGAAATAGACGTCTATCCGCGGCTTAACGGGACAAAAGAGTGGGACACGGCGGCGGGTCATATTATAGCCGAAGAGGGAGGATGCAAGGTCATAGACATAGTCACCA
>CAYGZM010000078.1:0-16966 GCA_964354365.1 uncultured Pirellulales bacterium | reverse complement strand
CCTGGAAATGGTGAAAGCCGCCGTTGAAGATGCAAAAAAAGAGGCCGAACGCATCAGGCAAGAGAAACTTAAACAGGCAGACAAGGAAAAAGATGCCCTGGTCAACAATAATAAGGATGCGATAGACAGTCTGGTTGACGACATCTGCAATGTCATACTGACCACGGAGTGCGAGAAGGACAACAAATAATGGCCGGCCCATTGTCAAAATACTCGTTTATCAACGCAAAGCTTCGTGCGCGGATCAGCAAGATCCTTCCTGAGGACAGATTACTCCAGATGGGAAAGGCGCCGTCCCTTGATGCGGCGCTTGCTCTTCTACGGGAAACGCCCTTTGCCGGTCTTGAAGAGACATACTCCCAGACCGGCGATCTTAAACAGGCGGAGCTTGAACTGCTTAAGAATGAAATTGAACTCTACAGAGGCATAAGAGAGCACGTTCATAGCGATTCCATAGAGCTTGTTGACGCCCTGCTGCTGCAGTTTGAAGTTGACAACCTCAAAAACGCCATAAGGGTCTATTTCGACGGAAAAATCCGGAAACGCGAGGCTGACGCCGGCACGCACTACATATTGTATGACCGCATCATTCACGACATTCCGGTTGACATTATTCTCAATGCGGACAACTTTGATGAGATTGCAGGCGTATGTGAAGGGACCCCATACAGTGAGATTATCAGGAAATACTGTCACACCGTCGAATCGGAAGGTTCTCTTTTCCGTATGGAAGTCGCCTTTGACCATTTTTACTACAACAACCTTCTGGCTTCCATTAAGAAGCTGGACCGGAAAGACCGTACTATAGCCCTCAGACTTACAGGCGTGGAAATTGACTTACAGAATATCGACTGGATAATACGGCTCAGGAACTTCTATACCCTTCCCGTCGATGCGGTCCTGGCCACTATTGTGCCGGGAGGCTTTAGCCTTAACAGGGCCATTATCGATGAATTATACAGTGCGCAGAATGTTACCTCTGTGCTTGCGGGATTTGTGAAAAGCGAATACCCGGGACTGTCGGCGCTGCTCTCTGCGCAGACGTCGGACAGTACGTCCCGGCTCCTCCTGGTCCGACGGATACTGGAAGAGATCATGAAACAGGAGGTCCAGCGTATCCTTGCAGGGTATCCTTTTACAATAGGAATTGTGCTTTCATATTTCATATTGAAAAGGAATGAGCTGCGAAGAATCAGAACAATCCTGAATGCAAAACAGTATGGGACGAAAACGGGAACGGATTGAGAGCATCATATGATGTTTACCACTCAGATGACACAGCTTTTTGCAGTAGTGCTGGGAAAGCATTGTGAGCGGGTGACTGAAGCACTCCTCAGTGAAGGGGTCATGCAGTTTATCAGAATGTCAGAATTTGAAGGTGATAGACCGGATAATCTGTCAACCGTCAAATCGGAAGTGTCTCTGACGGAAATCTCAGATTTAAGGAAACGGATTGAGGGATTCTTGCACACAGGCGGCATTATTCCTTCCTCGCCGGGACAAACAGATCTGAACAACCGTATTCCTGTTGATGTTGAAAAAGAGAGGAGTCACCTTGACAAAATAGCCGGGGAGCGTGAAAGCGTCAGGGAAAGGCAGCGGACAATCAACCAGGAGATACTGAAGCTTGAGGACCTCAGGCGGCAGGTGGAGCTGTATGGCATGGGTCTGTCCGATGTGATGCTCCCGGCAAAACACTCCCTTATTTCCATGCAGATCGGGAAACTTCCCGTATTAAATGTAAAACAGCTTGAAGATGGGTTGAGAGGCCTGCCTTCATTAAATATTGCGCTGGGTCAGGAAAATGATATGGCCCATCATCTCCTGATCTCAATGAGAAGAGATAGTGAGCAGATTAATAGCATCCTTGCGCAGGCGGGATGGACCAAAATTGAATTGCCGGGTGAGCTGCGGTCGGTCAAAAAGGATGTTTTCAAGGAGCTTTCCGAAAAACTCAAAACGTTGGCTGATGAACAGAAGAAGCTCGAAATAAAGGTCAATGACCTGGTAAGAAAGGAAGAGAAGCACCTCAAGGAGGTCTGGGTCAATCTGCGGGTCAATGAGCTTTTTTACATAGTTCAGACCAATTTCAAATCATCTTCCCGGACAGTCATTTTTACAGGCTGGCTTCCCTCATCGAAGAAAGGGAAACTGACGGAAAAAATCAAAAAGGCATGCGAAGGCCTCTGTTACCTGGAGTGGAATGAAGCAAGAAGCAAGGATGCTATCGGCGATGAGGTGCCTGTACAGTTTAATAATCCTAAAATGCTCGCACCCTTCCAGATGCTGGTCAGTAATTTCGGCATCCCCCAATATGGCACGATTGACCCGACTCCTTTTGTAATGCCCCTGTATCTCTCCATGTTCGGACTTATGTTCGCCGATATTGGACAGGGTTTGATACTGGCAATACTTGGTGTTCTCGGCGCATTCCTTTTAAGGAAAGATGAAGAGAAAAAGGGATTGCACCGCCTTTCATGGCTTATTATCTGGTGTGGTTTCTCATCAGTGGTTTTCGGCGCTCTTTTCGGGTCCTTCTTCGGCACGGGCCTTTTTAAACCGCTTTGGTTCGATTTTCACGGTATCATATCGGGCCATAGCAGTCATAGCTCAGTAGTGAACAATGTTTTTGACATACTCTCAATTACCATATATTTTGGCATTTCCGTTATTGCTCTTGGCCTTCTCTTTAACTGGATCAATCTTATCCGCACCGGAAAATGGGTGGAGCTGGTCTTTGATAAAGGCGGCATACTCGGCGGGTGGATATACGGAGGAGGTGTATATATTGCATCCTATATGATTGCACGTGATTACAAGGAGCTTCCTGCGGGTATGACATTATTTCTGCTGGCGGGACTGCCCTCACTTTTGCTCTTTATTAAAGAGCCTTATCACTATTATGAACATGGGAGAGGGCAGTCTGATAAAAAGTCTAATCTGCTTTTGGCGCTGCCCAATTTCTTAATGGGATGGACTGTTGAGCTTCTTGAGATTTTTAGCGGCTATCTTTCCAATACGCTCTCTTTTATGCGAGTAGCCGGACTCGGTATTGCCCACGTCTGCCTGATGATCTCCTTTTTCACCCTTGCCGGTATGACTTCAGGCATCGGCTATGTCCTGATTCTTATACTCGGAAACATACTGGTGATCGGTCTTGAAGGTCTTACCGCGGGAATACAGGCCTTGAGGCTTAGTTATTACGAATTCTTTACGAAGTTTTTTCATGGAACGGGAAAACTATATGCACCAATTTCACTGAATAGTGAGCTTTAGTCATTTTGACAATAGTGGCCCTTAAACAAGAAAGAAAGGAAAAGAGACTATGGATGGACCCGAAAAAAAACTGAAATTACACATTACGCAGAGTATTGTTGCTCTTTTTACAGTGATGGCAATAACTGGAACGCTGTTTTGCACCAGTTCTTTTGCAGAGGCATCCCCCGGTGAACAGACCGTACAGCCGGAAATGTCGTCGGTAAAAGCCGACGTGATGAAATACGGCCTGATTGCCGCTGCTGTTGCCTTCGGTCTTGGCGCCATAGGCGCCGGGATTGCGATTTCTCACGTTGGCGCCGCAGCTATGGGCGCTGTTGCTGAAAAACCGCAGATTGCAGGCCAGGCCCTGATTTTTGTGGCCCTTGCTGAAGGGCTTGTTGTGTTTGGTTTTATTACGGCTCTGATGATTCTCGGTAAGATATAGTTGTACAATGAAATACTCGATTATAGGCGATGAAGACACAGTCCTCGGTTTCAGGATGGTCGGAGTGTCTGGAAAAGTCGCAGAAAATGCGGATGAAGCACAGCGCGTTTTTCAGGCGGTACTCCAGGACAAAGAAACCTGCATTATTATCATTACCGAACGTGTTGCAGATATGATACGCCCGGTCGTGAATAAGTACCTGTTCACTGTGAGCTTCCCGCTTATTGTCGAGATCCCCGACAGAAACGGGACGAAACCGGGCAGGGCTGGAATCAGAGAAATGGTGAATACGGCTATCGGGATAAAATTGTGATGTTCGGGCCACTTTCTGTGTTTGCGTGATATCAGAAGGAGGATGTATTTGAAAAAGGTACAGGTATCTATGGAATCAGTGGACAAGGAAAAGGCTGCGCTCATTTCGGGCATTGAAACAGACGCCCATGCTGAAGTGGAAAGAATCATAAAGGAAGCGGAAGACCAGGCAGCCGAGAAGAGAAAATACGCTGAGAAGAAAATCGAATCTCTGTTGAATGACGCCCGGCAAAAAGCGCAAGAGCAGGCGGAAGCTGCAAAGAGGAAGATTCTCTCCGCCACAGAGCTTGAGGTTAAACGCCGCTCCATGCGCGTCCGGGATGCTGTAATGCACGACATCCTGGATCGGGTCGAAAAGAAGCTCAATTCAATGACCGGCGATGCGGACTACAGGTCTGTTCTGGCGGGCTGGATTACAGAGGCGGCTATCGGCCTGGATGCCGAGTCCGCCCAAATCAACGCCTCGCAAAAGGAGCGGATGCTGATCGATGACCGGATGCTTTCAGAGGTCAAGGGAAGAATCCATGCACAAACCGGCAGGCAGATAGCGATGACGTTGTCTGATGAACAGCCTTTTATATCTCAGGGTGTTGTCCTGACCGCCGCCGGCGGACGTACGGCCTTCAATAATCAGGTTAAGACACGAATGTTAAGAAGCCAGCGAGAAACCAGAATGTTGATATACAATACCTTGTTTAAGGACGATAGAAAAGAGCAACTATGAACCGCAGGATTATAGGACACGTAAAACGGGTCAATGGCCCTGTAATAGAAGCGATGGGAGTTACCGACGCTGAGATGTTCGAGCTGGTCCGCGTTGGTGAGGAAAATCTTATTGGTGAGCTTATTAAACTTGAAACAGACAGCGCAGTCATTCAAGTCTATGAAGATACGACAGGCATTGCTCCTTTTGACCCCGTTTATGGAGCGGGGATGCCGCTTTCTGCGGAACTGGGCCCGGGACTGGTCGGTACTATTTACGATGGCATCCAGAGACCCCTTGAATCTATCCGGGAAATGTCGGGTATTTATATCAAGCGTGGAATAACCGTTCCCCCGCTGAACAGAGAGAAAAAGTGGCATTTTGTTCCTTCAGTAAAAGAGGGCGAGCGAATTTCAGGCGGAAAGGTCCTCGGCGCCGTTCAGGAAACGGAAAATGTCCTTCATAAAATCCTCGTCCCACCCAGGGATAAGGGCATTCTTGAGTCGGTTGTGCCCGAAGGGGATTATACGGTGGAAGAAGTAATTGCGGTATTGAAGACCGATGATTCGCAGAGAAAGAACCTCTTTCTTATGCACAGGTGGCCTATCCGCGTTCAACGGCCGACGCGGAGCCGTCTTCCTCTTGATATCCCGCTGATTACCGGCCAGCGGGTTATTGACACCCTTTTTCCCGTTGCAAAAGGAGGGACAGTGGCAATTCCCGGCGGGTTCGGCACCGGAAAGACAATGACACAGCAGGCACTGGCAAAATGGTGTGACGCCGATCTTATTGTATATATCGGCTGTGGTGAGCGAGGTAATGAGATTACAGATGTGCTTACCGAATTTCCCAAGCTGATTGATCCGAGAACCGGCCGCTCTCTTATGGAACGGACAATCGTGATTGCCAATACATCCAATATGCCGGTTTCCGCAAGAGAAGCGAGCATCTACACTGGAATAACTATGGCGGAGTATTTCAGGGACCAGGGGTACACCATCGCAGTGATGGCGGATTCAACGTCACGGTGGGCTGAGGCGCTCCGCGAACTCTCCGGCCGTATGGAAGAGATGCCTGCAGAGGAAGGCTTTCCCGCTTACCTGCCGACAAAAATAGCGGAGTTCTATGAACGTGCAGGCTCAATGGAGACACTCAACGGCGACAGTGGTTCTGTGACGATAATCGGTGCTGTATCGCCGCCGGGCGGCGACTTCTCGGAACCTGTGACCCAGCATACAAAACGGTTTATCCGCTGTTTCTGGGCACTTGATCGCAACCTTGCCAATGCCCGCCACTATCCTGCCATCTCGTGGCTTGACAGCTACAGCGAGTATCTCAACGACGTGGTTCCGTGGTGGGAGCAGAAAGTCAGTCCGGAATGGCTTTCCGACCGAACGGAAATAATGGAGCTGCTTCATAAGGAAGTGCGCCTTCAGCAGGTGGTAAAACTGGTCGGCCCTGATGCACTGCCCGATTCGCAGCGATTCATTCTGGAAGTCTGCACGTTGTTCAAGAACGCCTTTCTTCAACAGAATGCCTACGACAAAATTGATGCGTTCTCAATTGTTCAGAAACAGGCAAAAATGCTGCACATTATTGTCAGTTACTGGAAACGCGGCTCCGAAGCGCTAAAAAAAGGCGCCGTCCTTAGCAAATTAAGAAAAATGAAAGCCTATCAGGACATAATCAAGATGAAGTTTGCTGTACCCAATGACGACCTTTCCGGCCTCGACAAAATCGAAGCAAGCCTGGAGCGTTCAATGGACCAGATGGAGGCTTTGTATGCCTGAAGCAAGAAACAGACGTCTTCTGTCCGGGCGTGAGTATGTCGGTGTCGATAAAATCGACGGCCCGCTCATTTTTGTCAGCAAAACACACCCCGTAGGATACAGGGAGCTTGTTGAGTGTGTGGACTGGCACGGTAATGTTCGGCTGGGGATCGTGCTGGAGTCATCAACCAGTGCTGTTGTTGTACAGGTATTTGAAGGGACGTCCGGGCTTACCCTTCCGGGCACGCGGGTACGGTTCTCCGGAGAGCCGCTTACCATTTCTGTTTCAAAGGAGATGCTTGGTCGGGTATTTAATGGCTTGGGTCATCCCATTGATGGAGGGCCGCCGCAACGAAGCGACATTGAGCTGAATGTCAACGGAATGGCAATTAATCCAACCGCGCGACAGTATCCGCGGGACTTCATACAGACCGGCATTTCTGTAATTGATGGAATGAATACGCTTATCAGGGGCCAGAAACTTCCTATTTTTTCCGGCAATGGCCTGCCTCATAATGAGCTTGCGGCCCAGATTGCACGCCAGGCAAGAATACGGGGAACGGATGCCGAATTTGCCGTTGTCTTCGCCGCGATGGGAGTAAAGCACGATGTGGCGCGGTTCTTCACCCGCTCCTTTGAGGAGAGCGGCGTGCTTGAGAACGTCGCTCTTTTTCTCTCTCTTGCAGATGACCCGTCAATCGAGCGGCTTATTACGCCAAGAACCGCCCTGACCCTTGCCGAACACCTGGCGTTCAATGAGGATATGCACGTGCTTGTTATTATGACCGATATGACCAATTATTGTGAGTCCCTGCGTGAGATATCCACTATCCGGGGTGAAATACCGTCCCGCAAAGGCTATCCCGGTTATCTCTATTCGGACCTTGCCGAGCTCTATGAACGCTCAGGAATGATCAAAGGGTACAAAGGCTCAATTACGTCGCTGCCCATACTGACGATGCCAAATGATGATATATCCCATCCTGTGCCCGACCTCTCCGGGTATATTACCGAAGGGCAGATCGTATTCGAAAGAGAGATGGATGGAAGAGGGATCTTTCCGCCGGTTGCGGGGCTCCCGTCCCTTTCCCGTTTAATGAAGGACGGTATCGGCAAAGGCATGACCAGGGAGGACCATCCTCATCTTGCAAGTCAGCTCTTCGCCGCATACAGCTATGTAAAAGATGTGCGCAATCTGGCATCGGTTATCGGAGAGGAGGAGCTGACCCCCCTGGATCATAATTATCTTGAGTTCGGCAGGCAGTTCGAGCAGAAGTTTGTTTCTCAGCGCAAGGATGAAAACAGAAGCATCGAACAGACCCTCGACCTCGGATGGGAAGTCTTAAAGACCCTGCCCGTCGAGGAGCTGCACAGGATTACCGATGAGGAAATAGAAAAATTCTATGGGAAATAGCAGGTATTCATAATGGCGCAGCTTAATTATGCACCAACAAAAACAAACTTGCTCAGACTCAGAAATGACCTGAAGTTTGCGCAGCAGGGATATGAGCTCTTAGACCAGAAAAGAAATATCCTGATTATTGAGCTTCTGGCGCTCGTTGACCAGACTGCGGATTTTCAGAGCCGGGTTGAAAGTGTGCTGGCAAAGGCATATAAGGCCCTCGAAGAGGCAATCTCTGATATGGGAAGGCTCAAAGTGCAGTATCTGACCGCGGCTGTTAATATCACCGCCGACATCACCATTCACTCCAGGAAGGTTATGGGGGTCAGCCTTCCTGTCGTTGAGACGGAATTCAAGGAGCACTCCCCTTACTACAGTCCGATGGGAACCAGCTTCTGGATCGACAGCTCTTTGGACTTTTTCAAGGAAGTGCTCAAGCTGCTTGGAAAGCTGTCTGAGCTGAAAATATCCGTATTGCGGCTTGCTAATGAAGTGAAAAAGACTATCAGAAAAGTCAATGCCCTCGAGAAAATCGCAGTCCCTAACCTCAAGGAGACCGTTCATTATATTGAAGGCAGGCTTGAAGAGAATGAGCGGGACATGTTTATTCTTATGAAAATGGTTAAGGAGAATCTTGCGAAAAAAAGGCGCAAGACGATGGAGAAAAACCGTGAGCAGCCCTATCAAAAGAATAATGGTCTATCTTGACGGCACTGAACAGTCTATCACTGCCGCCCAGTATGCGATATGCCTTGCGTCATTTTCCGGCGCGGAGCTTATTGCCCACTACGTTGTCAACGTCAGAGCGGTGGAAGACCTCTTGAAAGCGAGGATATTCCTCAAAGATGAGCAGGTTGAATATGAGCGCGATATGGAAGCTGATGCTGAACGGTATCTTAATTATGTAAATGAGCTTGCCGTCAAAAAGGGAGTATCGATTACCAGGAAACGCAGCAGGGGAAGCGTTCATCAGGAAATAGTCAATGCTGTAAATGAGAGTAAGGTCGATCTTCTCGTTATCGGCGAACTCTCCCGGATCAGGAGCAGAAGAGATGAATTCTATGATGAGAGCGAACGGACGATGCGCTCCGTTCCCTGTTCCGTTTTGATTGTCAAAGATGAGGACAGGGTCTGGGAGATGTATGAATCACTGGCATAATATGGAGATTGAACAGGCGTAAGAATTATGGTAATATATGAGCTTTCAGGAGCAGTATGGCATGGCGCTAATTGACTTGGTTGTAGAAAAGATCGTGAAGACGCCCCTGGAGTCGAAAGATAAACCGGGTGTTCTACGGGAGCTTGTCCGGATATTGAAGGACGCTGGAGAGACCAATGATTTTGATGCCGTACTGAAAGCCGTGCAGGACCGTGAAAATAAGCAGAGCACCGGGCTGGAGGAAGGCGTTGCCGTCCCTCACGGCAAGAGTGCCGCCGTCTCAAGCCTGAAACTTGCGATCGGCATAGCCCCCCAGGGGATTGACTTTGATTCAATTGATGGGCAGCCCTCTACGCTCTTTTTTCTTTTAGTGGCGGCGCCTAACCAGGCCGGCCCCCACGTCGAAGCCCTTGCAGAAATAGCAAAACTGGTCCGCTCAAAGCCTTTTTGCAGGGCCCTGGTTTGTGCGAAAAATGCTCAGGAAGTGGTTGAATTGATGAAAGGCGAATAGCGGTCGCGGCAGCTCCGCTCTCTGGGATGGGATATAGCGGTTTTGAGATCGACAGCAACACATCTTTCAGAGAAAGGGAACACTCAAGGGAGCAGAGGTTATTCTTCAGTTAGGGGGTGTCGTACGAGGCTGGTTACAGGACTTGTTGTCACGACAATGGCCTGCCTGATCACCCGGCAACCCGCTTTGGGGCTTGAGCTGCCCTGGGTCTCACCCATGAAATACCGACTGATCCTTGATGTTGATCCGCGAGGCATCACCCGGTCAAGCTCACCTTGTTCTGTGAATGTCGATTTCCCCAAAGCGCTGTCGGATAAAGGCATTGCTGAAAAGTTCGACGAGCATACCATCGAAGTCGTGGCATACGATTCTTCGGGCGCGCCAAGAGCGTTCGATAGCTCACGAAAGGGGTATGAGCGGCATCTGTTGCCGTGGCGGCTTGCGAAGCACTACGGCATCGACAAGGCAACACTCAGTTTTGTCTTGCCCGATGATGCCTGTACGAGATATGCTGCATATTTTGACACGGTCGAATCAGCCTTGGGAAGACCAGGCCGCTATCCCGGATTGGTCGGCGACGGTGATTTCTTCAGAGAAGAATACAAAAGGCGTGAGATCGGCGCCCACCATTTTGACTGTTTTGCCGATTTGGACGGCGACGGTGATCTCGATTTATTTAAGGGCGGCGTTGAGCCTTTTATATACTGCTACGAGAACGTCGCAGACAATCGCTTTGTTGAAGCCGGGCGGCTCACATCAGGCGGCGAATTGTTCACGCTCCCTAAGAACAACCACAACAACCGAAGCTGGGTCGTGCCTCACTTCTACGACTGGGACCGCGACGGAGACCTGGATTTCTTTCCCAGTTTCATGGATGGCCCGTATGCCGGCAAGGTCGTATTTTTCGAGAATACGACCAAGCCCTCCGGCCAACTGACCTTCGTTGACAAAGGGCCTCTGGAAACCGTCTCCGGCACGCCTGTGGCCGGCGGCAAACAGGCCGGCGGGTGGTTTCCCTCAGTTGTCTTCGTTGTTGATTTCGACGGCGATGGCGACGCCCTGACGGACATTATTCTGGGCTACAACAACCACTGCTATCTCTATCGGAACTTGGGGCCCAGCGGCTCGGACCGATGGCGGCTTGCCGATGCCGTGACCATCCAGGCGGGCGGCGCGGATATCGAGCTTTTCAATCCTTGCTTTGATGTTGCCGACATCGACAATGACGGCGATTGGGACCTGTTTGGCGCTCCCCAGGCGGGCGAGATACTCTTCTTTGAGAACGTGGACACAACGGCGCCGAGAACCAACCCGACCTTCGCGAAGGGAATCGTTATCGCGCATGATGACCTCTATGTCCAGCCGAGCGGCCATCCGCGTCTGAAGGTTGCCGATTTCACCGGCGACGGCCTGCTCGATTTCGTGGTGGACAGGGCCTGGGAACTGACGGACCTCAACCAGCCGCAGAAACGCGACTATGGCGCCTTGTTCAAAAACATCGGGACAAAGACATCGCCCAAGTGGGCCGGGATGGATGCATACCACGGGGCGCCCTTTACCGAAGAATTTCAGATATGCGACGCGATTCGCCAAAATGTCGTCCGGGCCGTGGACTGGAACAACGACGGGCGAATGGATTTGATAGCAGGCGATTGTGACGGCTTTGTCTGGTGCTTTCAGAATCGGACAAATAACCTGGCGCCGATATTCGCCGCAGGAGAGAAGCTGAAAGCCGGCGAAAACATATTGTCTCTGGCAAGCAGCCTCGGCCACGCCAGGCCGGACATCTGTGACTGGAACAACGATGGTCGCAAAGACATCGTTGCATCCGACGGGGCAGGGACCGTCACCGTCTATTTGAACGAGGGAACGGATGCCGAGCCTGCTCTTGGGCCGGGACGGAAGGTCAAGGCCGTTAATGCGGAAGGCGCTCTCGTTCCGATAGACCGGGGAACTCGCTCGCACATTATGGTTTGTGATTGGAACAACGACGGCAAGAAGGACATCGTTTTCTCCGACCAGGAGAATCCCGGTTTCTATTTCTTCAATAACATCGGTTCCGACGCGGACCCATGCTTTGCCCAGCCTAAGAATATCGGCGTTAACACCTGGAAGAGGCCAAATCTCGGGTCGTTTGTGGACTGGGACGGCGACGGCAGGAAAGACTTCATAGACTGCGAATTCGAGCATACTATCCGGTTCTACAAGAACGTCGGCTCAGGCAGGCCCGGCAGCGAGCCAAAATTCGCCGACCCGGATGGAATCCCAATAGTCAGGCCGTATTCGATAATGATGATCTCCGGCGCCGATGCGGTGGACTGGAACGGCGACGGCGATATCGACATCATCACCGGCCAGGGACACGGCGGCAGCGGCATCCGATTTTATGAGCGAGACTTCATAGAGGACTTCGTAAATGATACACATCCGGTTGTGACTGTTGAGAAGGCGCAGATGTCCGAACCGTCGCTCTTGCCCGTAGTCCGGCGCTACGCCGATGCGATGATAGAGCACGGCCGCGATACCTTCGGCGAAAAGAAAACCGGGCTTTTCCTAAGCGCCCTGGATCGGCGAACGCTGAAACCGTTGACGATCCGTCCGGCGTCGCCGGGCGGGATTCGCAGAGGCGACCGGGCCGGCCTGCCCTGGCTCGAGCTGGTTGGCGCCAATCCGCAAGTCGATGAAAACCTGTTAAGAGTGCTCTATGTGTTGAGTGGAATTAGCGGCGATCCGCGCTACAAAGATATGGCCAACCACGAGGTGGAATGGTTTTTCAAAAATGCGCAGTCCCCCGTGACGGGCCTTTTGCCCTGGGGCGAGCATCTGTCGTGGCACGTATTCCTTGACCAGGCAATCTCCAGCGGAACACAGTTCGATCACGAATTCGCCCGTCCCTGGGTGCTGTGGGACGAAAGCTTCGAATTGGCTCCCGAAGCATCAAAACGTTTTGCTTTGGGCCTGTGGAACCATCAGATCGCCAATCAACAGACAGGCGGCTTCGACCGCCACGCCCCGTACGACCGCCACGGCCCTGCAGACGGGAAGGATTTCGCCCGCCATGCCGGTTTTTATATCCACACGTGGGCCTACGCCTACAAGCATACCAAGGATGAGACTTTTCCGCGTGCCATTGAGACCTTGCTTGCGCGGTTCGAGCGCAAGCGGCAAGGCGGTGACGGCAAGGCAGTGGCGACAATTGGGCCGTTAGATGTCGAAACGGCAGCGTCTATGGTGACAGAACCATTGGCCTCGCGGCTCCATAAGTTTGCCGACACAGAGGATCAGCTAATCCTGCTGGACCTGCGCCAGAGCCACGCTCGGCCGGATGGAGCCTGGGCCTTCGAGCCGACATGGGAGGCGGGATACTCTGCGGGCGTCACCGCAGGCTGGGCGATGTTCGCCCTGGCCCGCTACGAGCAGGTGAAGAAAGATGAATTTCGTGATTTGGTGGTTGCGGTCGCCGATGCCTATATCAATTCACTGCCCGCCGAGGACGTGGATGTCTGGCCGATGAGCTTGGCTCACATAATCAGCGCCGAGGCAGCCGCTTACAGACTGACTAAGGATTCGGTTTATCTCGAACAGGCTTGCCGGTTCGCCCGAATGGCAGTCGATATGTTCTGGCAGGATAGCCCTTTGCCCAAAGCCAGTTTCAAGACAGACCATTATGAGACAATTACCGGGGCCGATTCGCTCGCACTGGCGCTGTTAGAGGTCCACGCAGCGAGGAACAACCTGGACATAACCATACCTTCCAATACGATTGACCGCTGAGGAAAATAACGGATGTACGGTGATAACGTCTTGCGAAGAACACTGGCGATTTATCTTGTCACGCTGGCGGGTGCATTAACGGGGAACGGTCGAGAGCTGGACCTGGAGAAGATGTTCAAGGAAGGCATCCCGGCGTCCCCGTTTATCAGCGTGGTTTATAACTACGCCAATGCGATGCTCGAGCACGGCAGGGACAGTTACGGCCCTCAAAAGAGCGGCCTATTTCTAAGCGCCCTCGATAGGAAGACCCTCAGCCCCCTTGCGACTCGCCCGCCAGCACCGGCTGGCATTCGAGAGGGGGACCGGCCGGGGCCCGCGGATGGGCCGCTTGTCGGCGCAAATCCGCACCTGGACGAGAATCTTCTGAGGCTGCTGTATTTTCTCAAAGGACTGTCCAGCGAGGACCGCTATCCGCAGGCTGCCGATGATGCCCTCAAATGGTTCCTGGAGAATACCCAATCCCCGGAGACCGGCCTATTGCCCTGGGGCGAGCATTTGTCCTGGAACGTCATGACCGATGAAATTGCTTCGGGCCATCCCGATCCGGTGCACGAGTTTGCCCGCCCGTGGCTGCTGTGGGACAGGTGTTTCGAGCTGGCCCCGCAGGCAAGCAGGAAGTTCGCCCTCGGATTGTGGAACAGTCAGATAGCAGACCACCAGACCGGGGCGTTTAACCGCCACGCGGATTTCCACAAGTCCTCGCCTGCGGCCGGGATGGACTTCGCCAGGCACGCCGGCTTCTACATTCGCACCTGGGCCGAGGCTTATGCCCATACACAAGACCGGACTTTCTTGACCGCGATCGATGTGCTGCTGAGACGATATGAGAAAAAGCGCCATCCCGCGACCGGGCTTATCGAAGTCACCTCCGGTTCGCCCAAAGCCAACTCCGCCTTGTCCTTATCTTTGGCAATCGACTGCGACGGCGCGGCTCGCAATGTGCCGGAGCCCTTGCGAACACGCCTGAGGCAATTCGCTGCCCGCGAGGATGAAGTCTTTTGCTCGCTGCCCCACGACCTGAAAAGCAAGAAAGGCTTCGCACTGAGTCTTGACTCTGCAACCGGCAAATCCGACGGCTCGTATAGCTCACTGTGGGATGCAAAGTACGGAGCTTTCACGACAGCTGCCGTCGCGATGATGTGTGTATCACGGTACCAGAACACCGGCAAGATCGAATACCGTGACCTGGTTGTCCTGTCTGCCGACGCCTATATGGATTCCTTGCCGGCCGAGGGCGTTGATGCCTGGCCAATGACGTTCGGCCATGCAATCAGCCTGGAATTGGCGGCGTTCGGCGCCACCGCCCAAAAGGAATATCACGACCGGGCGTTCAGACTCGCCGAGATTGCAGTTGAGAAATTCTTCGACGGCAGTCCCTTGCCGCGGGCGAGCCTGAGGTCAGACCACTACGAGAGCATCACGGGGGCCGATACACTCGCCCTGGCTCTCGCTGAACTGCATTTGAGCACATTGCATATCACGGCCGTTCGCGCCCCGGTTAATACCATCGACCGCTGATGTAATAGAGCGGGGAAAGGCAGGAACTGTGTCGGACAAACTGGCAATCGAAGGCGGCGCCAAGGCGGTGACGAACAAGCTGGCCGCATGGCCGCAGTTCGATGAGAAGGCAATCAAGGCCGTCGAGAATGTCTTACGGTCAGGGAAGGTGAATTATTGGACGGGCCGCAAAGGCATGGAGTTTGAGAAGAAATTTGCTGAATGGCAGGGCAGCAAGTTTGCGGTCAGCACATCTTCGGGAACGTCAGCTTTGCACGTTGCCCTTAGCGCCTTGGGTATCGGCCCTGGAGATGAAGTGATCGTGCCCAGCTATACATTCATTGCCAGCAGCTTCTCTATTGTGCAGGCCGGCGCGATACCTCGGTTCGCAGATGTGAACCTCGACGATCATTGCGTTAGTGTTGAATCAGCCGCGAGGCTCGTCAATGAACGGACCAGGGCGATTATGCCGGTGCATCTGTATGGCAACGTATGTGATATGGACCACATCTTGCATTTCGCCAAACAGAACAACCTCTATGTGATTGAGGACAATGCAGAGGCATTCGGCGGCGCCTATAAAGGCAGGAAGACCGGGACGCTCGGCCATATTGCGGCTTGCAGCTTCTGCCAGAACAAGACCTTCACCACAGGCGGTGAAGGCGGGATGATTACCACGGACGACGAGGATTTGGCCTGGAAAGCACGCAGTTTTCGTGACCATGGCTATGACGTCAAGGAACGTCTGCACCTCCTGGAGTTGGAGCAGAAGCTGCCTTACATACACAACCTGGTCGGATGGAACTATCGAATGACAGAAATGCAATCAGTCATCGGCCTGGCCGAGCTCGAACGCATAGATACCTGGAATATGCCCAATCGCAAACGAAATGCCCATATCATCATTGACGCGATCAAAGATCTACCCTGTGTCAAATACGTCCCGGTTGACACGCCGGAACGCCGGAATGGCTGGTATGTCCTGGCGTTTTCGTTGGACATTGAGAACATGACCTGCGACATCGGTCAATTCGTAAAGGCCGTGTGTGCTGAAGGCGCGCCTTGTTGGAGGGTCTTCTGGCCGCAATGCCACACCGAGAAGGCATACACCGAGCACAACGCTTTTGGCAGGAGCGGATTTCCTTTCAAGTCGAGGGAATACACTAACCCCGAAAGCGCTGATTACAGCAACGTCGAGGCGCCCAACGCCCTCTGGCACCAGAGCCACACATTCACTTGTTTTGCATTCCCTACTTATACGGAGGCGGATTGTCGGCAGATCGGCGCGGCCCTGGCGAAGGTGATCCGGGCCTACGCGAAATAGAGGAGACACTTCCATGCGCAAGATAAGGTACGCCATCATCGGCTTTGGGGGTATCGCTGAGAACCGCATTGCCAAGGAAGGCTTTGGAGTTGACAAGGCCCGCTTCGCCGCCCACCCTCTGGCTGAGTTGATCGGTGTCGCAGACACAAATCCGGCCCAGAAGGAGGCGGCCGCAAAGCTGGACCTGAAATGGTATGACTCCGTCGAGAAAGTCCTCAGCGACCCGCAGGTTGAGGCTGTCTTTATCGCGACGAACAACCGCTCCCATGCGCCTATTGCAGAAAAGGCCATTCAGGCCGGCAAACACTGCCTCATCGAAAAACCGATCACCACAACATTGGCAGACGCCCGGCGATTGCAGCAACTGTCCCGTCAGCGGCAGCTCAGTCTGGCGGTGGACCACATGATGACCGAAAACGTGTACAACCGGAGAGCCAGGGACCTCATACAGCAAGGAGGCATCGGGCAGGTTAATGATATAGTGCTGCACATGGAGTTCTGCTACGGTTCAACACCACAGGAAGCTGGCGGTTGGCGTTGTGCCGATCCCAGGGAGATTGGCGGTCCTATCGGCGATGTTGGTAGTCATTGTCTGTATATGGCGGAGTTTCTGCTGGACTGCAAGGTGGAATCCCTGGCCTGCGTGTGCACACCCAAGACTTTGGATGTCGCGGTTGAGAATGGAGCTTATGTGCAGTTTCGCATGAAGGATGGGACTCAAGGGACAATACGTGTGGCCTTCAACCAGCCCCGCGGTGGTCTGGCCGGCACACTGACTAACCTTGGCTATGAGGTGTACGGCACTGAGGGTA
>CAYGZM010000077.1:0-17007 GCA_964354365.1 uncultured Pirellulales bacterium | reverse complement strand
GCCCCGCATTTCCTCTCTGAATTTTGCCCTTTCCTCCTCGGACATATTCTGGAATCTCTCCCTCATTTTGGCTCTTTCTTCGTCGGACGTGCCCGCGAGGCCGCCACGGGCCGGGCCTCCTCGCGTCCCTGCGGCTTCGCTGGGTGTTTGTGAAATATTTTGAGAAGTCCCAGTGTTCACATTAACTTCACTTCTTCCAGCTTGTGCAGTATTCATTTGATGTCCCATTTGCCCAATTGTTCCAAGTCCAGCTCCAAGAGTTCGTTCATTAGCAGAAGCATAAGGGCTTACTTGAGCCATATTTCCAAGTGCAGCAAGACCCACATTTCCATTAGGATCTTCACATCCGGCGCAAAACGCAGCTAATCCAATTCCAGCTGCTGCAATTCCTGTCGCTATTATTTGCCTTAATGTTTGTTTTGCCATGTTATTTTTTTCCTCCCTTTATCTTGGCGTAGTACATAATCTGCCTGATATTTTTATCTTACTCGACATTTCCCATATTAAACGCTTGGCTACGCAACCAAGCCATTCGCTTGCAAACTAGGCAAACTATGGACACCCACCATTTTTGGTTGCCTATTTTCACTTTTCATGGCCTCGTTGCTTTCGCCTATACTATACTCAGCTAAGGTGAGCCTGTCAAGATAATAGTGGGTGAGTCTGTTACTGCGGGGGTTCTTCTTCGACTCTTCGACAACCTCAGGTCAAGCCTTGAGGCGGAGTGCAGAAATCGTCGGTACTGGGTCCCCGTTTTCACAAAGGGCCGAGAACCCCGGGAGGGTGCGTATATACGCAGGATATTGAATGTGGGCGGTGCAAAAAGAAGCCGGGGCGGCATACACAGAGGTACGCCGCCCCAGATAACACCAATTCAGTTTCTGGTAGGGTGGGGCTTGCCCCACCGAACTGGTGGGCTGAAGCCCACCCTACGCCCTAAGCCGTCGCAGCTTTCCGCCGGAATTACGGCTTTGTAGCGCCCCCTTCAGTTCTGGGTCTTCGCGGAGTCCGTTCCGTGCCCGCTGCGCCCGGTGCGCCCGGTGCGCCCGGAGCGCTGGTTCCCGTTCCTTCCGCTCCGCGCCTTCCCCCCATAGGCGAGAGTAGCTGGGTCTGCTTTTCGACGAGGGCGGTAAGGCGCTTCGTAGTCTCGGTGGCCTTTTCCTTCTCGGCCAGCGTTTGAATCTCTCTTAGCTCACGCAGGGCCTCCATTTGTGCCGGCGTGGGCCGAGGCGGGCTGAGCTTGTCGATCTCGGCCCTGATGGCGTCAACCGCAGCCTGCCGAGCTTCGCGAGACTTGGTGAACTGATCTCTCAGCTTGGTTCTCTCTTCTTCGGACAGCGCGCTGAAATTCGCGTCCGCCGGACGAGCCGAACTCTCTATGCTCGCCTTTAGTTTGGCAACCTGCTCTTCCACGGCCTTGATGGATTTGAGCTGCTCGTCCCGGCTCAAGCGTGTTCCGCCGCCGAATCTCTGACGTGCTTGAGCACGCTCCTCCTCCGACATATTCTCAAACCTGCCCCGCATTTCCTCCCTGAATTTTGCCCTTTCCTCCTCGGTCATATTCTGGAATCTCTCCCTCGCTTTGGCCCTTTCTTCCTCGGACATGCCCGAGAAGCCGCCACGGCCCGCGCCCGCTGGCGTCCCTGCGGCTCCGCTGGCCGCAAATGTGGTCCAGGCGACGGCCAGAGCGACAAGAACAACAACAATTGAAATCAGGCGTTTCTTCATGGTAATATCCTCCATAATACTTTAGTAATACAATTCGGCCCGCGCCCACTGCGGACGCCGGTCGGGCTTATGCCTAATCTAACAGTTAAGGACGCTGACCGACAGCCTTTTATTGCGGCAATCTCCAAAAAGTCCATCAGCAGCCCCGAGACTACTTCGACCTGCCAAATCTATTATTAACGTCCCAAAGGTTGGGGGCAATCTGGTTGTTCACTTCCGGAACAGCCAATAGCGTTTATCGCTTTATCCGCTGGCAGCACAACGGGTCGGAGAGATTCTCGGAGTCGTTTTATTACCTTCTGTCAGCCCTGATGCGATAAACGCTTGCTTACCCGATAATCTTTTCCCCACAAATCTTGGGACGATACCAATGTTTTCAACAGCGCAATAAGTTCGGTATTATCAAGGCGAGAAGCTACGCCGGCAGCCGGGGCCGGTATCAAGCAGGCGAGATCGCGGCCTTGACGTCGGTCAGGAAGGTTGAGATTTGGGCGAGCATTTTTTCAGTATTGCCGAGGTTGGCTTCGATCAGGCCGACGAGCTTTGAGCCTATTATTACTCCGTCGGCGCCGGCGGAGGCGACTGCGGCGGCGTGTTCCGGCTTGCTGATCCCGAAGCCGACGCATACGGGCACGTCGGTGAGCTTCTTTAGCCTGGCAACAAGTCCTTCAACCGTATCGGAAAGCTCATTTCTGCTGCCGGTGACGCCGAGGAGCGAGACTGTGTAAATGAAACCTGTGGTCTTGGAGGCGATGAGCTTCATTCGCTCGGGTGCGGTGACCGGAGTGACCATAAAGACGGTATCGAGGCCGGCGGCCTTCGCGGGGCCTTCAATTTCGCCTGCGTCGTCAATGCTCAGGTCGGCGACAAGAACGCTATTAACGCCGGCCTTGTGAAAATCGGTGAAGAATTTCTCGGCGCCGTACTGGTAAATCAGGTTGTAGTACATCAAAAGGCCGATGGGAATATCCCTGTATTCCTTGACCTGCCGGATGAACCGGCGGGCTTTAGCCATATTCATTCCGCCTTTGGCGGCGCGGATGTCGGCCTTCTGAATTGTCGGGCCGTCCGCTATCGGGTCGGAAAAGGGTATGCCCAATTCGAGAATATCCGCCCCTGCGTCGATGGCCGTCTTTACAACCGCAAGACTCGTATCGAAATCCGGGTCGCCGACTACAAAAAAGGGTATCAGGGCAGGCCTCTTCTGCCCGGCCAACTCCGAGAATGTCTGCTTATAGCTTTTCATCAATAACAATCCTTACGTCATAACCAAAGATAAACTCGAATATCGAATATCGAAATCCGAAACAAATTCAAAATTCAAATGTCGAATGCTCCAAACGTCATTCGCTCTTACGCAAAATCGCCCCGAAGATATTCATAAGTTCTGTGGCTTGGCCTTCCAGGTCTATCCACTCACCATCACGATCATATTGTTTTGAATTTTGGTTCTCTGTTGCTCTGTTGAAAAGCCCAGGGCTAGGTCATTCCGAGCGGCGGCCCTTGAGGCCAAAGTCGAGGAATCTATTAAAAAACAGATTTCTCGGCTCGCCTTCGGCTCGCTCGAAATGACAGCCTATAAGGTTTTCATCAGAGCAGTTCTTTGTCATTCGAATTTGTTTCGGATTTCGTGCTTCGGATTTCGGATTTTGGGATTACGCAGCCCGAGTCGATTTTCACTCCTAAATAGTCATTGGTCTATGCTTTTCGACGATTCCGACGTCTTTGTCGCCTCTGCCGGAGAGGTTCACCACTGCTACCTGGTCCGGGTCTAATTTGCCCTTCTGACTCATAAGGTACGCCAGGGCGTGCGCGCTCTCGAGGGCGGGCAGTATCCCCTCGCACCTGCACAGCACGGAGAAGGCATCAAGCACAGCTTCGTCTTCTGCGGCGACGTATTCGGCCCGGCCGGTATCCTTCAGGAAGCAGTGCTCCGGGCCGACTGCCGGGTAGTCCAGCCCGGCGCTTACCGATTCGGTTTCGCGGACCTGGCCTTCTTCATCCTGGAGCAGGTAGGCCTTTGCGCCGTGGAGAATTCCGACCCGCCCGGCGACCAATGTCGCTGCGTGTTTGCCGGAACTTATGCCCCTGCCGCCGGCTTCGACGCCGATGAGGCGGACGTCCTTATCATCGAGGAAGCCGGAAAATATGCCTATCGCATTGCTTCCGCCGCCGACACAGGCAACGACCATATCGGGGAGTCTGCCGATTATGTCGAGGCACTGCCGGCGGGCCTCTTTGCCGATGGGGCTTTGAAAGTGCTTTACTATTGTAGGATAGGGATGCGGGCCGCAGGCCGAGCCAAAAAGATAGAACGTGTCGGTGACGTGAGCGGTCCAATAGCGAAGGGCATCGTTGATGGCGTCCTTCAATGTCCCCGTGCCGCCCTCGACGCCTATTACTTCTGCGCCGCAGAGCTTCATCTTGTGGACGTTGACGCTCTGGCGTTCAACGTCGGTGACGCCCATAAAGATTTTTGTTTCCATTCCGAAGAGTGCGCCAATCATCGCGGTGGCCAGGCCGTGCTGGCCTGCACCGGTCTCGGCGATGAGCTTTGTCTTGCCCATATACTTTGCGAGAAGGCCCTGGCCGAGCGTGTTGTTGACCTTGTGTGCGCCGCCGTGGAGCAGGTCTTCCCGCTTGAGATAGACCTTGCATCCGACGTGCTCGCTGAACCTTTTGGCGTGATAAAGCGGGCTGGGCCTGCCGGCATAGTCCTTGTAGAGCTGCGCCAGCTCAGCAACAAATTGCTCATCCTGGTAGAAGCGATAAAACGCATCCTCCAATTCTTCGAGGACCGGAATCAAAACCTCCGGCACATAAAAGCCGCCGTAGTCTCCGAATCTGCCTTTATACTTCATAGATCATTCCTCATTTTTCGGACTTAGCACAAATCCGAATATCGAAACACGAAATTCGAAACAAATTCAAAATGCAAATGTCAAATGTTCAAAACTTCTGCAAACCTGTTTCGGATTTTGTCTTTTGGCCATTTGCGTTTGTTTCGTATTTCGTGCTTTGGATTTCGAGTTTAGCCCCTTAAGTGTCTTATGTTGTCAAAGAGTGCTTTCATTTTTTTGTGGTCTTTTCTGCCGGGCTCGGATTCAACGCCGCTGCAGACATCGATGCCATAGACTCCGAGCTTGACCGCGTCGGCGGCGTTGTCGGGGTTTATGCCGCCGGCGAGAAAGACGCGCTTGGTGATGTGGCCTACTATGTTCCAGTCGAAGGTAAGGCCCGTTCCGCCGTATTTCTGGGGGTCGAAGGCGTCAAGCAGGACGGCATCGGTGAAAAAGTCCTCGGCCCTGTCGATGTCGCTCTTATCCTTTACCCGCAGGGCCTTCATTGTCTTTACATTGATGGAAAGAAAGGACCGGCAGAACTCCGGGTCCTCATCTCCGTGGAGCTGAATCCAGTTCAACTGACATTCGTCAATGGTCTGCTTGATTTGCTCGAAAGAGGCATTGACAAATATGCCGGCGGTATCGGCGAAGGCGGGCAGCTTGTTTATTATCGCGGCGGCTTTTTGGGAGGTCAGGCGCCTGGGGCTGCCGGGATAAAAGTTGAAGCCGAGCAGGTCCGCGCCCATATCGAGGGCCGCGGCGGCGTCGTCGTAATTGGTAAGGCCGCAGATTTTGACTTTTACTATGAGCATATCAGAATGACAGGATATTCATATCTTATGTCATGCGTTTGAGACTTCGATTAGTTTTTCCAGGCAACCGGATGCGCGACCGTCACTGACGGCGTTTTCGGCCAGTTCGATTGCCGAGCCGAAATCCTCAGCCAGGCGGGCGACAATTATCGCCGCAGCCGCGTTCAGTATGACAATGTCTTTGCGAGGGCCTTTCTCTTTGCCGGTTAGAATGTCACGAATTATGGCGGCATTTTCCATTGCGTCACCGGTCCCAAGCTCGTCAATGGACGGGGCCGGGAAGCCAAACTCGGCGGGGTCGATCTCCATCCGGGTAATCTCGCCATCCTTGAGCCGGCGAACCTGTGTGACGCCGAGAGTGCTTATCTCGTCCATACCCTGGCCGTGAACAACCATCGCCTCTTTTGCGCCGAGCATTTTGAGCGTTTCGCATATTCGGTCAAGCAGAGCGGCGTCCGCGACGCCCATCACCTGTGCAGTGACGCCGGCGGGATTGGCCAGCGGCCCGAGTATGTTAAAGGCCGTTCTGAAATCGAGACTCTTGCGAATGGGCTGGACGAACCTCATAGCCGGATGAAATTTGGGTGCGAACATAAACCCGATGTGCGCCTGCCTGATGCACTCGGCGACAACATCGGGGCCGGGGTCGATATTCACTCCGAGCTCTTCGAGGACATCCGCGGAGCCGCACCTGCTGGTGATGCCGCGATTGCCGTGCTTGGCGACGTAAGCGCCGGCCCCGGCGGCAACAATGGCTGCGGAAGTGGAGATATTGAACGTCTTGACGGCGGCCCCGCCGGTGCCGCAGGTGTCAATGAGGTTATCGACCCCGGGCCTGACGGGCACGGCGTGGTCACGAAGCGACTGGGCCAGGCCGGCAATCTCGGCGGACGTCGCACGTTTCATTCGCATCGCCGCCAGAAACGCGGCAATCTGCACTTCGGAGACCTCGCCCTCGAAAATGATGTCCTGAAGCTCCCTGGCCTGCTCGAATGTGAGGTCGCCGCCATCGAGAATAATGTCAAGGTATTTGGTTATTTTGGCCATCGTCGGCCCCTCAGTGAACTAAAAGCCAAGACTATCCAAGAACGAAACTCGAATATCTAAATCCGAAATCCGAAACAAATCCAAATGCTCAAAATTCCAATGACCAAAAGTATCCGGAGCTTCGGATTCTGAATTTCATCCTCCCTTTTTCACCTTTTGTTTTTCAGCTATTAACAGGATGTTTTCAATTATTTTTCCGCCTGCGGGCGTCAGGATGCTCTCCGGGTGAAACTGCACGCCGAATATCGGCAGCTCTTTGTGCCGGACTGCCATAACAACGTCTTCAAACCGGGCGGTTTCTTCCAGACAATCCGGGACCTCGAGGGCACAAAGGCTGTGGTAGCGACCGGCCTGGAGAGGGTTTTCGACGCCGGCAAAAATGTCCTTCTCGTTGTGGGTCACTCTCGATGGCTTGCCGTGCATCGGCTCCGGCGCGTGGCCGATTTTACCGCCGAAGTGCTGGACGATAACCTGATGGCCGAGGCATACGCCAAGTATAGGGAGCTTGTCTTTGAAGTAGCCTGTGGCTGCGAGCGAGACGCCGGCCGTGTCCGGGGTGCCGGGGCCGGGCGAGATCACTAACAAATCAGGATCAAATTCCGCGGCAACGGCTTTTAGCTCTTCGAGGGCGGTGTCGGCACGATAGACCTTCGCCCGGCAACCGCGCTTGCAGAAATCATCGACGAGATTGTACGTAAATGAATCGAAGTTATCGATGAACAAGACTTTTCTATTAGCGGATTCCATAGTTTGATAGTTAAAAGCTTAAAGGTTAAAGCTAAAAGCCAAACCTTAAAAGTTAAAAATGACTGCATGGGCTAAAGCCCATACTACGTGACTACAAGCCCTAAGCGTAAGGGGCAATAAATCCCCTCCCTTACGGTCGGGGCTAGTACCGCGTTTCACAAGTACTGCGACTATAGCGTCATTTCGACCGAGCGAAGCGAGTTGAGAAATCTATTCAAACAGCCAAATTTCATTTGCCCTATAGTCGTCCCATTTATGAAACGCGGTAATAGTAATCCTCGGACCAGCCCAAAAGTCAGTTAAATTAACCGGGCCTCGCCCGGGGCTTTTACAATAGCCTCAACTTGAATACGTTATGGTTCTGCGTTTTGCACTTTAAGTTTTCAGTTTGTTCTGATCGCACGCAGGCATGAGCCTGCCTTGTGCTCAGTTTCCTCGAATTCGGTTTTCGGGACGCTGTCGTGCACGATGCCCGCGCCGACGCGGATGTAGGCGGTATGGTCCTTGACCTGGAGGCTTCTTATGGTAATGCAACTGTCGAATTGGCCGTCCAGGGTCAGATACATCACGGCGCCGCCGTAGTAGCCGCGCTTGGTCTTTTCGAGCAGGCGAATGAGCTTCATTGCCTCGATCTTCGGGGCGCCCGTGAGAGTTCCCATATTCATCGTCGCCAGATAAGCGCTCAGTGCATCAAGCCCCTCTGCGAGCGTGCCCTTGACGTTGCTTACGAGGTGCTGGACGGATTCGTATTTCTCGGCGATCAGCAACTCGGTGACGACCCTGCTGCCGGGCCGGGCCACACGAGCGATGTCGTTGCGGGCCAGGTCAACCAACATTATGTGCTCAGCCAATTCCTTGCGGTCGAGCTTCAGTTCGGCCTCGTACCGGAAATCGGTGTCGGCGTCGATTTGGTCTGCGATTCGGCCCCGCGGTTTTGTTCCGGCTATCGGTCTTATCTCGACGCTGCGAGGGCCGGCGCCGCTTACCCGGAGGTTCAGCTCGGGGCTCGAACCCATAAGCACCGTGTTGGGGGTATTGAGATAGAACATATACGGCGAAGGATTGAGCACGCGCAGGCGCTTATAGACATCGAGCGGCTCATCGGGGCAAGGCTCGGTTATTGTCCTGCTGAGGACGACCTGGAATACGTCGCCGTCGATGATATGCTGCTTTGCGGTGCGGACCATTTTTTCGTATTCTTCCCGGCTGGTATCGGTCGAGGCAGGGGGAATATGGCCGTCGTATTTTTGTGCTTTTGGGCCATCGAACCTTGCGATATTTGCGTAGAAGTCAAAGCAGTCGCGGGCCTGAGTGATTACGGCGTCGCGGTCATCATCGGTTATAACGCAGTTGACGATTATGTAGCCCTGGGAATGCTCGTGGTCCATCAGGAATATATTGTCGGCAAAATAAAGCTCGTAATCGGGGTTGCCGAGCAGGTCGGCGGTGTTCTGCGGGAGCTTCTCAAACTGGTCAATGAAATCGTAGCTCAGCGCCCCAAGCAGGCCGCAGGTTATGCGGAAGGGCTTGCTGGCGAGACTAAAGGCGAATGCGACGGCCCGCAGGACGTCCATCTGATTGGTGCTCTTGAGCCGGGTCTGCTCATCAACGAGGCGGTCGATTTGCCTGATTCGGCCCGTGATGGCGTCGTCCGAAAAGTCCACGGATTCGCAGAAGGCGAAACGCTGGGGGTCGGCAGCGAGATATGTCAGCATGCGGCGGCCGGTGCTGTTGAGGGCCTTTATGGTGAAATCAGGGCCGCTGCCGGCCAGATAGAGCGAGGGCCGTGCGGTGCCGAAACTCAGTGCGCCGCTGCCCGTAAGGTACTCGCGGGATTCAAAGAGGCAGCAGTTTTTGGCCCGGCCATAGTCGCTGAGCTTGGCAAAGAAGTCCATCGGGTCGTCCATATCAATCTGCTTGACGATAGGCACGATCTTGCCCGGCCGGGCGCCGCGTATTATCTGCTTGTAGTCTTCCATATTCCGAGCCTGTACGTAGATTCTTAGTCGCAAACGAACGAAAATACAAATAAAAAAAGCAGCCTGCTTCTCCGACAGGCTGCCTTTCCATAGAATCCAACAAATTGGTTAGAGCGAATGACCGCTTGCCTGCCGGGTTTTATCCCACAGGCCACCACCAGTTACCAGTGTTTTTGCGGTCAATTTGCCTCATAATCACAGTATTAGACCAAATCTTCGGCCATTTGTCAAGCAAAAATCACGAAAATTACGCTATTCGTACCGGAACGTGAATCCGGAGAACCGCTCGAACGCCCAGAATGCCTCAGATTCCCACAAATTAGTCTGTTTGCACGGGATAGATAACAACCTTGTCCTGATAGATCTTCGGCGGAAGCATATCGGGCTTGGGATTAGCCAAGATAGCCTCATATTCAGCAATGTGTTTTTCCCGATTGTCTATCGTGCTTCTAAGGCCCTTGACTTCGGAATCGAGCGAGGTCCATTTATCGAATAGGTCGAGGAAGTCCTTCTCTCGCTGGCGAATTCCGACAGCAGCCTTCCTTCTGGCCTCGGCGCCCTTCAACTCGACCATCTGTTCTATTTCCATCTCTTGAAGTTTGCCGCGGGCTGCCTCAGACATCTCGCCGCGCTTGCTCCAGTAGTCGTTAATCACCTTCAACTTCTCGCGAATCCCGGCCAGTTCAACATCGAGGGTATCGAGCATTTTGCTCATCTCCAGCATCGTCTGCTTCGCATGCTCGGCGGCCTCGGTATCGGCCGAGAAGGCGTGCGCATATTCCTTGCTCTTGTCGTATTCGGCCTTGACGGTTAGCAGCAGGGCCTCTTTCCCCGGGAGCAGCCCTTTGGCCTTGGCCATTTCTTCCCGGTACTTTTGGAGTGTAGTGATGTATGCGAGGCGTCGCCGCCTGGGTTGTTCGCCCCGAATCTCTACGAACGCATCGATCATTTTCCTGGCATCGTCTTCGCTAACGGCATACAGGAAGAAACGTCTGTACTCCCGCCCCTCCTCCACCCTGCCCCTCGTCATGGAGGAACCAAGGGCATCGGAATCTTCTATAAACTTTCGTTGCTTCGGGCTCATGGTCGCTGCAGCCGAGGCATCGAGAAGATCCCGATTCGTCGGCATACGCGGATAAGTGGGTTGGGCTTCGTCGCTGATGAGAAATTCAGCCACGTGTGTCGGCCTGATAGGGCCTTGGCCCGCTTGGCTGGGATCCGCCTGGCGTAGCCAGGACTTTACTTGGTCGCCCAGTTCAATCTTGATTTGTGGCCGGTTAGGATCATTTGGCTCTTCGGCCGACCACAGAGCGAGATTACACGTTAGGACCAGGGCGATAGCTAATTGCCATTTCTTTGAATTAGTCATTTTTTCATCTCCGTTTCAAAATCATTCTATCTGTAATTTGGCCTTGCTCGCTGCCGACGTATCCGGATACGTCTCAACGATACGACGATACTGCTGTCTTGCTATGGTCTCGGCTTCAGAGTATCCACCCAAGAGGTCGGCGGCGGCCAACAACTTGGCGGCGCTGCCGGCTTCGGTTATTTTGCGTTCGATTTCGGCGAAGGTCGGCTGTTTTGGGGCCGCCCTGTGCACTGTGCGCCAGATGATAGAGGTCGCCGAGACAATCAGGATAACCGCCGCAGCGGCGGCATATTGAAGCCATCGGTGTCGCGCGACTTTTGCGGGGCGGCCAATATGGATGCGCTCTGCCTGGTGCAGGCTGTCCTGCCAGATGACTTGGGCAAGCTCAAGCGAGTCGCGCAAGCCCCGCAAAAGCTCTCGGCAGTCCGAGCATTCGGCCAAATGGTTAGCGACGTTACCCGCGCGCTCGGCGGAGAGCTGGCCATCGGCGTAATCGACAAGCATATCAGCAATTTCTTTGCAGGATTCTCTCATTGTGGCTCGACACCCCTTTTCAATAGGTCTTTGGCAAGAATCATTCTTGCATCCCGCAGGCGGCTTCGCACGCTGGACGCAGGCAAGTCCAATATGTCAGCTATCTCCTTCGAGTTCAGGTCGCAGAAATATCGCAGGACCATAGGCGTCAGCAAAGAATCATCCAATTTCTGCAAGCTCGCACGCACAATCTCAAGCTCCTCGGCCTGAATCACTTTTTCGTCCGTTGCCTTTGTAGATGCCCTGATTTCCGACCGCCGCTTTAGTATTTCGCAGGCCCGCCCGGCAAACCGTTTCCTGCGCCTGTGTTCCATCAGGCATCTGTTGACGGCAACTTTTATCAGCCATCGAGCGCCTTGCTCCTTACTTTGAGAATTCACAGGGCCTTTTAGGGCCTTGACCGATACATCCTGGAGGACATCCTCGACATCCGAGGCGCCCAAACCCATACCGGCGGCAATTCTCCTTAGCAGAGGCTGCTGGGCCAGGAATATGTCCAACAAACCAGGTTTAGATGAGCGTTGGCCGGCCGTAAGGTCCGCAAAATCCGCATTTGTCTCATTCACAGTTCGTTTCCATTGCGAGTCAGCTCCGTTCATCTGCAAGTATAATGCCGTTCGGCAGGGAAGTGTTGGTGAAAAAATGCAGTTTTCAGTCAAAAAAGGGCAAAGATGATGAGCCAATAGCAGTTTTCAAGCAGAGATTTGCGGCTTTTTGGTCATTTATGGCGGTGGAAGCCGGGCAGGAGGAGCGTAAGGCCAAAAAAAATACGGGCGGCAAATGGGATGATTTGGCAAAAAATTTGGCTAATATCTTGCTTTTCTCACGCAAGTCAGGTATATTAGTTTACAGAAGATGTAGATTAGGGAGGCTGGCGTAATTGGCTAAGGGGAATCCCGAATCAACAGATCATTTAGGAAACGTATTTATCAGGGGAGGTTTGAAATGAGGACTGCAATCCTACTGAGTCTCATTGTCGTGGCGGCTGCGGTATCCGCCCTGGGAGCGCCGGTGAAGGTCCGCGAGGTGCCTTTTCCATATCGGACGATTCAGGCCGCTATCGACGCCGCCAGTGACGGCGATACAATCGTCGTGCATCCGGGGACATACAAGGGCAACGGCAACCGGGATATCGACTTTGGCGGCAAGGCCGTTACCGTTAGAAGCGAAGACCCCGACGAAGAAGGCATCGTCGCAGCCACGATTATTGATTGCCAGGGATCCGCTGAGCAGCCGCACCGCGCTTTCATCTTCCAGACCAACGAAGACGCCAACAGCATCGTGGCCGGCTTTACGATTCTCAACGGCTACATACGCATTGACGGGGCCGGCTCGTCGGACCCCGCAACTCCCGGCGAGGACGCAGAAGATTCGATGGGCGGAGCGATAAGCTGCACCGGCACAAGCCCTGTTATCCGCAATTGCATCATAAACAACTGTGTCGCCGAGGGCGGCGCCGGTGGAGCCGGGGCCCCCGGAAAGCCTGGCGTCCCTGGAGACCCTGGAGATCCTAACGATCCTAACGATGACATTCCTGCAATTCCTCCGACACCAGGCGGACCCGGGGGAAACGCCGGCAACGGCTACGGCGGCGGCATCTACTGCGACCCCAATAGCGGTCCGACGATTCTCAACTGTCAATTCAACCAGTGCAGCGCCTTGGGCGGAGCCGGCGGCGCCGGCGGAACAGGTGGAACACCGGGAGACCCTAACGAGCCTAATGCACCCGGAGGTCCGTCCGGTAGTTCAGACTCTGAGGCCGGCGGCGGAGGCATATACGTCGCTTCCGGCAGCACCGCAACCATCTCCGACTGTATCTTTGCCGACTGCAATGCCGTCGGCGGCGGAGAAGGCAGCGGTTGCGGGGGCGGCATATACTATGGCGCAGGTTACTTAGGCGCCCCCACCACCGATATGACGGCCTGCGTGGCCGCTCTTGGCGGAGGCATCTACTGCGGCGCCGACAGCAATCTTACAATCAGCGATTGCTCTATCAGCGGAGGCAGCAGCGACAACGGCGCCGGAATATATTGTGACTCCGGCTGCCTGCTTACGATTAACCAGTCCAGTCTCACCGACGGCAGCGCCAAGTACGGCGCCGGAATCTACTCCGCCGTCGCCTGTACGCTTACAATCACCGGCACAGAGGTGTCAAACAACGTTGCATCTACCGACGGCGGCGGAATCTACTGCGGCGAGGACGGAACGGTGACGCTTACCGGCTGCGACATCAGCCAGAACGTATCAACAGGAAGCGGAGGCGGCATATTCTACGGTACGGGCGGCGAGCTGACGCTGCGAAGCTGCCAGGTCACGGGCAACAGTTCCGGCGACGGCGTCGGGGGCGGTATCTTCGCGGGTGACGCGGCGGCTGAGCCTGGCGAGACGGTAGTGGCAATCAGCAAGTCCAACATAAACAACAACACCGCGCTCTACGGCGCAGGAGTCTGCCTGCTTGCCACCGTCGCAGCAATCGACGACTGCAATATCGGAACGAACGCGGCTGAATATGGCGGAGGGGCATTTCTCTATTACAGCGACGTCAACATAACCGGCTGCAACATAAACGACAATACCGCGGCGACAAGAACGTATTGTTCAGGCGGCGGATTGTATTGCCTGGACAGCACGACAAGAATCAGAGACTGCGTTATGACGGGCAACGATGCGCAGGGCTTCGGCGGCGCAGTGTATCTGATCGGGCCTAACCTTCCCGGCGGCGCTGCGGAATTGACAAACTGCCTGATAACGAACAATACCGCGGGCCTGGATGGTGCGGGTCTGTCGCTCAACGTTGACGCCGCGCCGACGATCTCCAACTGCACGTTGGCGGGAAACACAGTAAGCGAACCGGGCGGCAGCGGCGGCGGGATAAGCTGTTACGACGCATTCGTCGAGATCGTCAACAGCATCTTATGGAGCAACAGCGCCGCATACGGCAGGGAAATTGCCGTCGGCGACCCGTTCGAGCCGAATAATCCTCCCACCGGCGTCACGGTAACTTACAGCGACGTGCGGAGCGGTGCGGCAGGTGCGTATGTGGCCACGGGCTGTGCGCTGAACTGGGGCGGAGGCAACATCACGGCCAACCCGCTATTCATAGACGGCTACCACCTCAGTCAAACCGAGGCAGGAGACCTGGCCAACAGCCCGTGCGTGGACGCCGGAAGTGACCTGGCGAAGGACTTCGATCTGGACAGGTACACCACGCGAAGCGACAGCGCGCCTGACGCCGGCATTGTCGATATGGGTTATCACTACAGCCTGACCAGCATGCTGTGTGACTTTGATTGGGACGGCAATGTGGACCTGGCGGACCTTGCGGTGCTTATGTCATACTGGCTGGAACAAAATTGCGAGCTGGCCGACGATTGCAACGGAGCCGATACGGATGGGGACATGGACGTTGATTTCCTTGATTTTGCGACCTGTGCCGGAGTTTATGCCCCGGTTGACGAGACGCCGCCACAGCCCGACCCAAGCAGGTGGATGACCCCGCCTCGCACGCTTCCGGAGCTTCCCGGTGCAATTCTGATGAGAGCGGTCACGGCTGCCGATGAGAACGGCGTTGAGTATCGTTTCGTATGCACCCGCGGCGCGGGGCACGACAGCAACTGGCAGAACGACCCGACGTATCTGGACCAAGGGCTGCCCAAGGGCACATATACATATAAGGTCCAGGCGCGTGACAAATCTCCGCAGCAGAACAGGACCGCCTGGTCGGTGGAGGCCTCGGCTACTATCAATTGAGCCTCGATGGCACAGTTTGCCGGCGTCTCTATTTGGGGACAGGCGCAATTCGTTCGCGCAAGGCCTACCACTCCCGCGTTTCATAATTCTCCAGACTAAACCGTCATTTCGACCGAGCGAAGCGAGCGGAGAAATCTGTCAAAACAAACACTATCCATTCTTCTGATAGCCGAGCCATTTGTGAAATGCTGTACTATTTAAAAAAGACGCACTCATCTCAAACGCCGGCGGCGATATTCGCAGGACAGGGCAGCACCGGTTCCGATAAGTCGTGGGCATCGGGAATGAATTGTGCCTTGTTTAAGGACCCGCCCTTTTTATCAAAAGCGCCGCGGGAAACACCTCGCAACACTCGTTTTTTGCTTGCAATTGCAGGACTGTTTTGGTACAATGACGTTCTAAACTGGGGTGTGGGTGCGGCGATCCCGCAGGAATAGAAAACAGCGCGGTTCGGCACGCTGAATAAAGTGCAAAAGCCGATGATTTTGGGAGGAGATTGGTGATGAAATCAAAAGCGGTGTGTATCTGTACATTGATTCGTTTCGTGATATTCTCCCTTGCGGTTTCGGGGTGCGGGCAGACTCAGACGGCAGATCTCGGCAACGGGCCGGCCATCCACAAAGACTTGCCCTCAAAGAACATCCGCGTTGTGAACGTGCACTCTAATCAGTACGGCAAGGCCCTCGTGATTTCCGGAAAAGTCCGGCGAGAGTGCAACTTCTGTTACGAGGACGTCCGCGGACACATAGATATTGTGGCGCTCGATTCAGACGGACACATTTTAGGCACGGCGAGCACCTTCTACAATCCACGCAATATTCCCAAGACAGGGCCGCGGTCATCAAGCTTTACAGTCAGGCTGCCGGTGACCGTTGGCGAAGGGGCGGTTATCCGGACGGCGTATCACGAAGATTTGGAATTCGCAGCATCAAGTCCGGGCCGGGAAACATTTCACTGCCGAATGAATGTGGCATTGCCTGACGTTCAGGCGGCCGCAGTTTCAAAACTCAACGGGCGGTGAGGCGGCTTGCGGCCGAGGCTTGAAAAGCATCCGGGATATATTCGAACCGCCGATGAACCAATCGGGCCGTTTTGACTGTCGAAGCCCATTCCGGCAGCAAATCTCAAATCCTGTGCACTCAAGAAGCCGGCGATGCGCCGGTGCGTTCTTCTTAGGCGCTGCGGCGATGGCGGAGGCGGTCGAGAGCGACTGCAACAATTATTATCCCGCCCGTGATAATCTCCTGCCAGTAATTAGGGACCTCCATTTGGGTGCAGCCGGAGGCTATGACCGTCATAATCAGGGCGCCGACGAGCGTGCCGAGGATTGAGCCTTCACCGCCGGACAGGCTGCCGCCGCCGATGACAACGGCTGCGATGACATCGAGCTCCAGGCCCACCGCCACAGTCGGGTCGCCCACGGTCAGGCGGGAGAACTGCATCAGTCCCGCCAAGCCGGCGAACGCACCGCCTAACATAAAGACTATCACCTTGACGCGCCAAACGGCGACTCCGCAGAGGCGGGCGGTCTCTTCGTTCGAACCGATAGCGAAGATGTGCCGGCCCAGCCGGGTGTAGCGGAGCAGCACGGCCACAACGATTGCCATCATAATCAGGAGCCACACGCCCACCGGCAGCAGCATCCAGCTTCGCTCCTTGGGGAGGGAGGCCATCAGCTCATCGAGCCACTTGAGCCGTTCGACATCGACGTCTATCTTCTGCTCTTTGCCGATTGCCTTGGCGGTGCCCCGGACTATGAGCATCATTCCGAGGGTAACGATGAACGGCACGACCCTCAGGGAGGTAATCAGGGCGCCGCTTATCAGGCCGCACAGCGCGCCCGCCGCGACGCCCCCTGCCGCCGAGGCGAAAGGTCCGGCGCCGGCCCTTTGCAGGAGTGTAGCTATCACCGCTGTGCTAAGGGCGACGATCGACCCGACGGACAAATCAATGCCCCCGGAGATTATTACGAGCGCCATCCCAAGCGCCGCCATACCCACGATAGTCGTTTGGCGCGCGATGGTCTCGATGTTGCGGGGGGTTGTGAAACTGGGCGGGGCAATGGCCGCAAAGACTCCATAGACCAGTAACAGCGCCAACAACGGACCGAGAGTATTTAGCCAGCGTTTCCACGTCGGCTCGAATATCGCACTTTGTGCGGATATGAGCTGGTCCTCTGTCATACACTTGCCTCCCCG
>CAYGZM010000076.1:0-17017 GCA_964354365.1 uncultured Pirellulales bacterium | reverse complement strand
GGACGGCGAGATGGAACGCAGCCGGGAGCATTTTCTCGCTGAGCTTAGGGTCAATTCGGGTGATATCGACGTTATTCTCGATTTTGGCCTGTTCCTGCTCGAGCTTGGGAACATTGAATCGGCAAAGGAGAAGTTCAACAGGATACTCGAGATTCAGGCGGATTTCGCACCGGCCATGTTCTATCTGGGTGAAATCGCCTTTGACAAAGGCGATTATGAAGCTGCCGCGGAATTGTTCGATCAGGCGCTGCAAACGGACGACACGCTGACGGGCCCTTCTTACAGGCTGGCCCAAATCGCGTTAATGAACGGCCGGGAGCAGCAGGCGCGCTCTTACCTTGCCTGCGAGTTGCGGCTCACGCCCGAAGCAGCCGAGACTCTAATTTCGATGGGTTCGATGTTCCTGGCGATGGGCGAGCTGAATCATGCCACACACTGCCTGCTGCGGGCCCTGGATATAGATAGCGCCGCGGCGGATGCGTATTACTATCTCGGCGTTGTCAGCGCCGCCCAGGCGATGTTTGAGGACGCGGCTCGGTTCTTCGGGCATTGCCTCGATATCAATAGTGAGCATGTCAGGGCCTTGAATGATTCGGCCCTGGTGTATCTGGCGATGGGGCGCCCAGACAGGGCTGCCGAGAGGATTGAGAAGGCCCGAAACCTGGCTGGCGATGATCCTCGCGTTCGGGCAATCAGCCGGGCGGTGCGTCGGGCTCGGCGTCGGCAGCGAATAGCAGACTCCATCCGGCGCCTATGCCCTCGACCCGTGCGGTCTGCACCATCTCACATTTCAAATCTGCTATCCCGTATTCGGCGTCGCGATTGAACCTGTCGTTGTGAGCACATTGGCTCAGAGCGATGCCGGGCGCCGTATGAATCAGAATTTGCAGGCCAGCGACACACCTACACTGTTGATTTTCTGTTCGTAGTGGACGCCGTTGACGGTGCGGTTGCCCCAGGCGTAGTGATAGACAAGATCAAGCTGGATATTCTGCCGGAGCTCTCGGCCGACGCCGAACACTATGTTGTGCCGGTCAACGTCGGCAATGTTGGACATGCTGACCGATTTGTCGCGCACGGGGGTCTTGTCGAAGAAGTAGCCTGTACGCAGCGCCCACTTGTCGGTGGGCTTGTACTCCAGGCCGAGGCGGTAGCGGTCCGAATCCTTCCAGTCGGCTGAGTAGTCCTTGTTGGTGAGTGCGAACCCGGGTGTCTTGTAGTCAACGTCTATCCTGAATTCCGACCAGTTGGTTCTCTGCCAGTCGCCGGTGACAGTGAGGTCGGGCCTTGCCTTGTAGGCCAATCCCAAGCCGTATGTGGAAGGGTAACGAAACTTCTGGGTGAAATCGCTCGTCTCGCTAAGACCCGTCAGGGTCAAATAGCTGCTGGCATCGCCTTTGAGGTCGATTGTGCCGCCTGTGCGATAGACCCCGCCGAGGCTCAGCTTGTCGTTGAGGCTCGTGAGAAATCCGAACACGCCTTCGTAGCCGGTCCCGTCGCAGTCAGACTCGAAGCCCCACCTGTAATCCAGTATGCCCGAACCGACGACATCTTTTTTTGCCTCGTAGTCTATATTGCCTTGCAGGATGTTCACACCGGCCCCGATTGACAGCGCGGGATTTATCTGTTTGGCGAGGGAGTAATTGATTGCACGGATGCCGAGGGCCTGGTAGAGCTTGGCGCTTATGGTGCCGGCGCCGTAGCCCATGGTGTCTTTGAAGTCGGCGAAATAACCGGCCGGCGTGTAGAAGCCGACGGCCATATTGAGGCCCATACACTTCCAGTATCCGCCCGCGCCGGAGGGGAAATAGAAGTCGTATTCGACGGTCTCTTTGCCGAACCTGGTCGGCTCAAGCCCGGTGTACTGGGCGAAGGTGTCAATCTGGTATCGGGTCTCCATATTGGCCGGGAGCAGGTTCGACAGACTGCTGCCGTCCTTGATGACAGGATGCGGGCTTGCAAAATCGAAGCCCGCGCCCATTCCATCGAGCTGGGTCAGCCCCGCCGGGTTCCAGTATATCGCGCTCCAGTCATCGGCCAGCCCGATAAACGCGCCGCCCATCGACTGCGCCCGGCTTCCAAGCCCTCCCCATTCATATCCGCCAGCGTGGACGAAGCCTGTCTGAGTTATCAATACGATGCAGATAACGACAAAGACGGGAAACTTCTTGGTGTGAATCGACATTGATGAAACCTTTCTTACCTGTGTCAATATGGTTCAAGGGCCGTAATAATACCCGTTAGGGCCTCAAATGCACGAGCAAATTTTGCGAATTTGCCGCGCTGCCCGGCGGGACCGAGGAACAGCGAAAAGGGCGGAACTCCTCACGGTGCCGCCGGGTGAGTTTTTCTCTTTGATAAACCGCAGCTCCTGGCATATATTATTGCAATACAAGAGGTTGGCCGAGTGGCGGAATGGCAGACGCTGGGGACTTAAAATCCCCTGCCTGTAATGGGCGTGTGGGTTCGAATCCCACCTCGGCTACTGAATTTGACGTTGGCGGCACGGCCATTCCCTCGACTTGGTTCGGCCTTGCTCACCACAGGTCGCTCGGGACAGGCTTGGCCGTGGTCTCACGGGCTGGAAGCCCGTGCCACTGTGGGCTGTCCTGACATCGCCTCCCTATGAGGCGAGTGATCCTGTTTCCCGGACGCGCGATTTGGCAGGGAGGATTTGTTGAACAGACAACTGGATAAGCTGAAACGCATAGCAAAACTGTCATTGACAATCGGTCTGTTTCTTTTGACGAGTCTGGCAGCCGGAGGATTTGGTGCTGAGCCGAACGACAATTCAATTGACCTGTGGCCCCAGTGGCGGGGGCCTGAAGGTCTGGGTGTGTCATCTGAGCAGGTCCTGCCGGAGGTTTGGAGCAGCAATAGTGAGAATATAAGATGGAAAATCAAGATTCCTGGCCAGGGCAATTCATCGCCTGTCGTCAGTAACGGCCGGGTCATTCTGACAACAGCCTACGAAAGTCCCAAAGCCGCAAATTGGCAGATATTCATAGCTATCGTGACTTCCGCTTTGACGCTTGTCTTTCTTGTCACAGCCGTTGCGGGATTCATCAGAGACCGCCGAGGAAAGGCACCAAGAAAGACCACGACCCGACAAGACCCCTCGGCCCCCGTCCAAGCAGCCCCCCACGGGGCCTTGCGGCCTGCCGAACGCCGCTTGATGGAGCGGTTTAACACTTTTTTCCGCTGGTTCACATCCTTGTGCTTCGTATGTTTCGCACTGCTCGTTACCGTCGGACGCGGCTACTCCGAACTGGTTCTTGGTAAGGTCGGGCTTATCTTCTGGAAACTGGGCTTGGGGGATATGGAGCATTTGTGGTCAATGGGTGCAGGCGTTCGTGCGGGTGTCTGGCTCACGTCCGGCGGGATTGCCCTGCTCGGCCTGGCGGTGGCGGCCGGCTGGCTCAGGGCCCATTCAATATGGCGTTTGATTGGGGTGGGCATCGTTTTGCTTGCTTCAATACCCTTTGTCAGGCTTACCCCTCTGGATCAGTGGAAGGAGAGAATTGGATTATGGGAGAAGCTGGCGTTCGGATTCCCCGCTCTGGCGGTGGCTTTCTGGCATTTGCTTAATTACTTCGAGATTGGGTACAAGCAGGCTTCGCAATTACCTCAAGAAGGCCCGTGGCACGGGCTTCCAGCCCATGAAGACTATTGTCTCACGGGCTTGAAGCCCGTGAGACCACGACCAGAATGGCCGTGTCACAGACCACCCCTACAAGAGGCCGAGGGGCCTTCGGGGCGGCCTGCTAAGACGCTCGATGCCCTGAATCGTATGGAAATCCGCTGGAGATATAAGAACTTATGGCATTTTGGGAACACCAGGTCTGTGTTGTTTGCCGGGTTGTGTGTGATATTCTCATTGCTCGTCTTTGTGCCGCCAAATTTCTTTGAAGCTCAGCTTGGCATGCAGCGAATTGTTCTCTGTATCGATATGAAGAGTGGTTCTCTCCTGTGGAAGCAGCCCGTATTCATAGCGCCTGCAGAACGCAAGCATGTTGACGGCACATACGCAACACCTACGGCTGCAACCGACGGGCGCTATATCGTGGCCAACTTCGGCGTAGGCGTCGCGTGCCTGGATTTTGAGGGCCGGATTCTATGGCGAAAGTGGGACCAGGACTATGTCAAGAACACTCGATACGGCGCCGCCAGCTCTCCGTTAATAATCGACGATGCGGCAATCGTGGTGCAGGAATGTGAGCAGTATAGCAAGAGGCCAACCTGGATCGCCGCGTTCGACAAGCGAACGGGCCTGGCGCGCTGGAGAATTGAGCCGGAGAACGTGCGTGAATGCTTCACGACCCCGTTGCCGTATCGAGACGACGGCAGTGCGCAGCTCATCATCGCATCGTGGGGTAACGTCGCTTCGTATGACATTGAATCGGGCAAGTTTCTATGGATGGAGCGGATACCCACCCAGCAGCTCGTCGCCAGTATGGCAAGGTCGGGTGAGCTGCTGTGTGTCGGCGGGGGCACATGGGGACCAAACGCGACAATAATGATGCGTCTGTCTAACTCCAACGGACGTATGGGCGCCAATACGCTCTGGCAATCTGATAAAGACACTCCCTGGGACTGTTCGCCGGTCATCTACGACGGCAAACTCTTCACAATAAGTGATACGGGCAAAATAACCTGTTATGACGCTCTCACCGGCGCGGTATTCTGGAATGAACGCCTCAGAGGAAGCAGGTATCTGTCGTCCCTCGTCGCAGGCGACGGCAAGGTCTATGCCTGCAATACCACGGGCCTGACCACCGTGATTGCGGCAGATGCCGAGTTTAAGATAATCGCGGAAAATGACCTTAATGGCCGATGCTATGCCTCGCCCGCCATTGCCGACGGCTGCATATTGCTGCGCATCGCAGATTACCTCTACTGCATTGAAAAAGAGAACCGATAGGCCCACAAGTCCGGCGGTGACAGAATAGGCCGTAACCGCGATCAATTGCGTCTTTACACGCGACGGCGGACAAGATATGATGACTGCAAACAGGCATAGACGCTCGCAGGCAGAATTCCTGTCGGGGATAAATGATGGCAGAAAAGGACTTCAAACTCGTAGATGCAGGCAAGCCCAACCTTTATCGGGAGACATTTCCCTATACGGAATTCCCTAAAGTCATATTCGACAACAAGACAGTTCCGTATGATATTCCGGACAAAATCTGGATAACTGATACGACATTCCGTGACGGCCAGCAGGCCCGCCCGCCTTTTACGCCGGGGCAAGTCCTGCGGATATACGATTTGCTGCACGAAATAGACGGCGGAACCGGGCTGATTCGCCAGTGCGAATTCTTCCTATACTCAAAACGCGATAGGGAAGCGGTGGAATTGTGCAAAGAGCGAGGCTACAAGTACCCTGAGATAACGGGCTGGATACGGGCCGTGACGGCTGATTTTCGCCTGGTCTGCCAAATGGGACTGAGCGAAACCGGCATTTTGACCTCGGCAAGCGACTATCACATATTCCTGAAGCTGCGAAAGACACGGGCGCAGGCAATGGACGCCTATCTTGAAATCGCCGAAGCTGCTTTAGACAGCGGGGTCATTCCTCGCTGCCACTTCGAGGACATCACGAGGGCCGACTATGAAGGCTTCGTGCTGCCCTTCGCGGCAGCCTTGATGAGACTCTCCCAGCAGTACGATAAGCCGGTCAAAATCCGCCTCTGCGATACGCTCGGTTTCGGCCTGCCCTGGACCGGCGTTGCTCTGCCTCGGAGCATTCCCAAACTCGTGCACGGTCTTCGGCGAATCGGAGTACCGCCTGAACTACTCGAATGGCACGGCCACAACGATTTGCACAAGGTGCAGGTGAATGCGGCCACTGCGTGGCTGTACGGGTGCAGCGCGGCCAATACGGCCATATTCGGCCTGGGCGAACGAACGGGTAATCCGCCCCTCGAAGCGCTCGTTGTTGAGCACGCCCAGCTGAAAGGCATGACCGAAGGCGTCAACTACGCGGCGATAACCGAGTTGGCCGAGTATGCGAAGAAGGACCTGGGCTTTGAGATTCCACACAATTATCCGCTGGTCGGAAGGGATTTCAACGTCACTCGGGCCGGGATTCACGCGGACGGCCTGTTGAAGAACGAGGAAATATACAATTGCTTTGATACCCAAAAGCTGCTCAACCGCCCGGCGGACGTGGCAATTACCGACAAGGCGGGAGCAGCCGGCGTCAAGCACTGGATAGAGGCGAGGTACAAGATTGAAATCCCCAAACACGACCGGCGCATAATGAAAATAAAGGACCGCATCGACGCCGAATATGCGGCCGACAGGGTGTCGGCAATATCGGACGAAGAAATGTTTGAGTGGGCCAGGGAAGCATTCGGCGGGGATATGCCGCCGCTGAGGAAGTAGGTGGACGCAGGACAAAACCCACAACGCAAAATGCACAATACGCAAATCAAAGCGGTATTGTTTGACCTCGGTGAAACTCTGCTTGACTTCGGCAGAATCAAGCCGGCTGAAGTCTTTGCGGCAGGGGCCAGATCGTCATACGATTACCTCAGAAGCCTGAACCAGCCGGTCGGCGGATTCAAATCGTATTTCTGGAGGAACCTTGTGAACTTGCGCATGCAGCGCTGGATCTCCTGCTTCAAGAGGCGGGATTTCGATGCCCTGGCGCTGTTGAAGAGGGTCGGCACAAAGAAGGGCCTCAGACTCAGCGTGGAGCAGTGGCAGTATTTGGCGTGGCTTTGGTATGAGCCTCTCAGCAGGATAGGCAGGACCGAACCGGAGACGAAAGAGACCTTGGTTGCATTGAAAGAGCATGGCCTAAAGCTCGGGATAGTCTCAAATACGTTTGTGCACGGGACGTCCCTCGAAAAACACCTCGAACAATTGGGTATATTGGATTTCTTCACGGTCAGACTTTATTCATACGAATTTCCATTTCGCAAGCCCGATATTCGGATATTCAGGATGGCCGCCCAGAGGATTGGGCAGGCCCCGCAGAATATACTGTATGTTGGAGACCGTATCGACAAGGACATCAAGCCGGCCATCAGAAGCGGTATGTCAGCCGTCCTAAAAGCCGCCTATACGAATTCCGGCAAGAAGCTGCCGTCTGGCGTGACAAGAATAACCCGAATCTCCGAGCTGCCGAGCCTGATAGAAAAAATCAACACAGCAGCGCCGGCAAACTGAACGGCAGTGCAGGGAGAATCCGGGCAGCGGATGAAAAATCGGCGGTCAGGGTATGTTGAAAAAGTGCCATAATGTTGGATTCTCAACGAATTGGTGTATTCTTGGGCCTTTCTGACAGGAATGTTGGCCGCCTTGCCGGTCAGAGACGTTGACATCGAACCGCACATTGTGCTATTATATAGGCCGTAGAGTGCAGGAGTAGTATTTATAGACTCATATGGAAAATCCCGGCTGATAGAATTGAAGGGTGTAAGAATGTCCCTGAGTGCGCCAACTGGGAAGTCTCGGCCAGCGAGGAGTTCTTTGCACGTCTTTTAATCGTGTTAAGGAGCGCGGGATCATGAAGAAGGTTGATCTATTAGTCACGCTGTCTCTTGCTATTGTATTTGCTAATGACCTGTCGGCGGACAGACTGTACTGGGGGGACGGCAATTGGGGGAATGTAAATTATATCAAGTCCTGCAATCTTGATGGCTCAGATGTCGCCATTATCAGAGAGCTTGATACCGGTTACTATGGAGCATTGGATGTCGATGTTCATAGGACTGATTCAACAATATATTGGGCATCTGCATGGGGCATCATAGAGAAAAGCAATCTCGATGGTACGGGCTACGAGACAGTCGTCGCGCTGCTTAACGCGTGGACCGCCAACATCTTTGTCCACGAAACAAATAGCAAGATATACTTCACAAATACAAACCTGGTAGATGCAATCTGCTCCGTTGACCTCGATGGATCCAATTATACTGAAATCATTAACGAGCACGTACTGTGTTTCGATATCGATCCTGCCCGTGGCAAGATGTATTATGTTACTCTTTATGAGTATATGCCCCCCTACGGCAATCAAGCCGGCAGAATTTGGCAATCAAATCTTGACGGCACGGACAGCGGTATAGTTTTTGAGTATAGTGTCAACGAATGGCCTGAACAGATATCCCTCAATCTTACTGAACAGAGAATATATTGGAAGACTACCCGTGGAAAATTTCAAAGAGCCGGCTTCGATGGCTCTAATGCTAAAGTCATTTTCACTACCCCCAACTTCAGTTGCACGGGCTTGGCTATCGATGAAATAAATGAAAAGATGTATTGGATCGATCGTACTTCCAAGAAAATTCAAAGGGCAAACTTGGATGGAACAGGCATGGAAGATATTGTGATAGCCCTGGGTGCCAATCCGTACGGCATTGATATTCTTGTGGAGAGTGAGGGACATGACCAGATTGTCTTCGACAATACGCAACGCCCGATCACGACAAACATCATCACCGGTACCATCGGCGACACCATAACACTGGGCGGCAGCGACCGGTTTATCACTGGCTTTACCATCGGAATCCAGCCAAGGAGCTCGGACCCCGACCTCCACGACGACTTCCTGCTCACCCTGTTTCTGCCCAACGGTGTCGAAGACTCCCCCGGAACCCTCATCTGGCAAAGCCCTCTCCTTGCTGATGTCCCCATCTGCGAGGGCTCGCCTGGGCAGATTACCTTCGACGTCTCGAATGTTCGTGTCCCCGGTACCTTTGTATGGATGCTCACCCACTCCCACGGCGGGCTCGGCGTCGCCTTCCCTTGGGCCTACGGATTCGACGTCGGCTCCAGTCCCGACTACGGATGGCACATTGAGGGCAGAGAGGAGCCTCATTACGGGCTGCCTTGCGACTACGTCGCCAGGGTCCACGCCGGTCCCAACCCGGATGCTATACTCCTGGCAACCGTCCGTGATGCTTCGTCGTTGGGCATCGGAGGCACTGTCCATAGCCAGAGGTTCTCCCTGTACCCCCATGAGCTGGGCAGACTTGCTGGCCCCGAAGTCGCATGGCTCGCCGAACGCGATGAATTCCGATTCATTCACTTGCCCGCGACACGCTACCCCGAAATGACCGAAGTGCTGACCAACGGCCTTTCGGACGAGATGCGGGCGATGGCCAATTCCATGGGAATCCCTGGGCCGGAGGAATCTTTCTTCACAAAAGCGCCCGGTATCAGCCGGACATTTCCGGACTTCCACGAATATCAGATAACCGAATATGTCCTCGTACTCAACAATATCGAAATGAACCATGACACGCCGGGATGGACCTATTTCACCTGGGACGTCACCTGGGAAATCTGGGGCAGGCCGCTCGATGACCCAGCTTGCCTCTACCAACTGGCCGGAGATGCCGACCATAATTGTTGCGTCAATCTGGCCGACCTGGCACAAATGGCCCGAAGCTGGCTCGTCGATTGTCACGCCGCACCTGATGATCCCGCCTGCAAAGAGTAAGAAACTATGGACAGTCACGAATGGCGGGCCGTTAAGGATATGAAAGAAAAAGGTCTCCCGCAGCCGATAGCTGCATTACCATTCTAATTCGTTCATCGATTTCAAACACTTTTCCTCAAGTATATCGCCCCTTCGCCCGGCAACCAAGCATGTTTAGGTCACTTGAACGTATGAATTTCGATATTGTTTAGGATTTAGTGCTTGGCATTTACAATTTCCGCGAGATTCTGCGTCCCCCCGCTCCCGCGTTTGTCTCCCGGCCGACCCACTTGCCCACGTGGAGGAAGGCCGCGATTTGCCCTCTGTGGCCATATCCAACGGTGTCAATGACCACATCCTGATCTCCTGGCGCCCTTGGTGGCTTAGTGCCTTCGTGGCCATCTTAATCCGCGCGCAAGTCGTGGTCGGAGATAACGCGAGAGGCCCTTCGACTTGCCTACGGCTCGCTCAGGGTGACGCATCGCGTCAATTTTGGATTGTGGATTTGCGATTGAGTGATATTGATTTGGTTGGGCAAGCCCGCCGCGGCGGGCAAGCTCAGGACGGGCTTGAGGCTGCCACACGGGGCGTGCAGAATAAGAAGGTCGTCACCCCTTCGGCAAGCTCAGGGCAGGCTTGCCGGCGACGGCTAAACGGGGTGGGGACAGGTCTGGTGGGGTAAAGGTGCTTGGAGAGAATCTGGCTTCGGTTGGGGGGCGATGAGAGAATTGAGTCGGAATTTGGAATTGGTGTGCATAAACGACGGTGCGATGAATCGAAATGGCGGGGTCAAATAGAACCCCGAGGCGTGGCTACAGGAATCATTGCGGGTGATCGAATCAGTTGAATTCTATTGACCTTGCGAGGGTTCAGAATCGCGTCTTATGAATGTATCAGGGGTTGCGAGGTGAAAACCTTTGGCCTGGGCCTGCTCGCGGATGACCTGTACGACGGCCTGGCCGAGCGTTGGGCGGGCGCTTTCTGATTGCGGCTGATGGGCGAGCAGATATACCCGTCGCTGTGCGGCGAATTGGAGGATTTGTTCTTCGATTTCCCGGCGGGCCCGCGCCTTTTCCTGAAGCTGGGCCAGGTCTTTCTCGGTTGTAATGGGGGGAAGGTCCTCCAGGGGGATGTCAGGCTCAAGCCCCCAGGTCCCCGTCTGCTCGTTCAAGAGGGCGAAAGCTGCATCCATAAGCAATCCTTTGGCCGCTTTTGTGACAGTTCTTTGAAAGGCCGCCTCCTTCGAGACGAGAGTGACTTCTCTATCCCTGTCGCGCTGTTGCTTCCACAATTCGTCCCAGCGGTCCGCGTCCAGACGGTACGTTTCGTTAAGCTCCTCGTTTAGTTCAAGTATCTTCTTGTCGAGGGGGGTCTGTGTGTACTTGGGACGCCGGACGTAATCGATGCCTGTGTATTGTCCTGCGCCGCAGTAGGCAGCTTCAGGCCAGTGCTTATCGATGCCGAATTTGTAGGCCCCGCAGTAGAGCGTATTGATGATGATCCCGGAATCGATGGCTTCCTGACAAGCTGAGGCCAATGCGCCATCGCTGCGCGTGAACCAGCCGTCACCCACCACAAAAAGGATTTTCAGGTCCTCCGGGTAGGGGCTCCATTGCAGCCTTTGCAGGGCGACCCTAATCGTCCGGTCATAGTCATCTGTGCCGTTGCTGCCGGTTCGCAGTATATTGAGCCGGCTGAAAATAGCATCATAATTTGTTGTGAACGGTGTCAGAATCTGCGTGTCCGCATCTCTGAGCGGGTTCTCGGAGCCGCCCTGAGTGAGGATCGCCAACTGCACTATGGGGGGCTTTGTATCTTTGGTCGTGAAGAGCATTTCATTGACGATGGGCCAGATTTCAGCTTTTACCTGGTGAATCAATCCGGACATGCCTTGGCCGGCATCCAGCACAATGGCAATCTGGACGAGGGGCCTTCGAGTCCAGGGCGGCGGGATGGGAGGAACGTCCCTGTGGTCCTCGGGCCGTCCTTCCGGCGCTGCTCTGGATGTGCCGATGGCGACTGATAGAATAGTCAGAAGGGTTATTACTGTTATTTTTCTCATTTCCACCCCTTTTATTTGACTGGCTGCCGGCATGTGCATGGGCGTTCACAATGAGCGCATCAACGTCTTCCACCAATTATAAGGCCGGGCGAGGCCGTGGTGTCACGCTAATATTTGTTTTGGGGGCGAGTTTTTTCCGGTGCAGGCCGGCCTTCCGGGGAAATCATCAGTACGCTAAGCGCAGGGCAGGCGACAACCTGGGCGGCAGTCGCGACAAGGCGGCGGTGGTTGAGAAAGAAACGCAGCAGATGCAGATAATCGTCGCCGGTATGCCTGCGCAGGAAAGTGGTTCTTCTGAATAATGGATAGGTGTACTTAGCCACTCGGAAGACCGAGAAAAATCGTTCGGGGCCCCAGAGGTCCAAATTACCCCCCTGGTTGCCCTAATTTGGCCCTCTGCCCAAACGATTTTTCTCTCCAGAGGACTCCAAGGCCCTGACCTGCAACGGCCACCTACTCATTAACCGGATGAAGCAGAATAGTTCCGAAGGCTCTGTGGTCCATGGGCAATGGTATAATCGGGCGGGAGTCGGTGATATTATCGCATGTACTCCCTTCAAGTGTTACCCGGAATTTGACTCATTTGAACCATGCCCGGAATTGAGCCTTTTTCGGCACTTGCTTATTGCTTGGCCCGTCTTCATGAGCGGTTGTCAGTACTTATTTAGCGTCAATTCTCGTGGAAAAGGTGGAAATCCTCCTGCAAACTTAATATAATAACATAGTAGCGCTACGAAGAGATATTATGAAGATGCGTGTTTTATAGACCGCCGCAGAAAGATGCTTTCCCCTGTCGCGCATGACCTGTTGAATTGAAGCTTCGAATCGGAGTAAAACATCGCCCCTGATGGATGTTCCGTGTAGAGTTTGTTTGATGACTTATTTGATCAAGAAGATAGCGTGGATGCTGTTTCGCACCCCGGCTGCTCCCCCGCCAAGCCGCAAGGCCCCTTCGTGGTGGGCCCTTGGGGCAAACCATCCTTACAAGCGGTTCGGGCGACCGTATCGGTTTGTGCAGCCGCCGCCGTTTTGCTTCGCGAAAACGAAGCAGCGGGGGCAGACAAAAGAACCGGCCAGAATACCGGTAGCCGTCTTTGTGCTGTTCTCGGTCTTGGTCGGCTTATGTGCCTGCCCGGCCGGCGCCGGGGCAGATTCGTGGGTGGGCGGCGTCATCGTGGCGCTTCTTGGCGATACGCCGACTGATATAACGGCTCCGGGCGACCTTGTCGTGGGGGCGCCGAACGACAACGACTGGCCCGGCGCTGAGTCGCCGCCCCTTGCAATCGATGATAATGTCGGCACGAAGTTCCTGCACTTCAAAGGCGCCACCCAGCCAACGGGTATTCGCGTAACACCATCCACGCCGGGCACGATTGTGGGCGGCCTTTCTTTCACGACAGCTAATGATGCCGAGGAGCGCGACCCCATTGCTTATGAGCTTTATGGGTCCAACAGCAGTATCAACGGGCCTTACACGCTGATCCACAGCGGAGAAATAAGCGATTTCAAAGGGGCGGTCGCCTGGCAGCGACAAACGAAGAATACCACTCCCATCCAGTTTCCAAACGGGACGGCTTATACGCATTACCAGTTACTAATCACGGCTGTTCGGAATCCGGGCGGCGCCAACAGTATGCAGGTGGCTGAGATTGAGCTGCTCGGAGTCCCGGCGGGCGGGTGGCCCCCGGAGGTGGATGCCGGAGACGACCGGATCGTTATTCTTCCGAACACCACCGTCAACCTCGACGGAATCGTAAGGTACTATGGGGACTACCCGGAACGGCTTACGATGGAGTGGTCCGTGGAGGCCTGTCCGTCGGGTGTGAATCCGCAAGACGTGGTTTTTGACCCTAATGAGCTGGTGGAGGACCCGACGGTGGAGCTGCCCCCTGTTTCTGGGCCCTACACGCTGAAGCTGTATGCAACCGACGGGGAAGCCGAGGCGTTTGATTTAGTGCACATCGCTGTTGTTGAGTCGATGTGCCCCGTGGGTAATCTGAACAAGGACTGCATCGTCAACCTGGCGGATTTGCTGATCCTGGCCGAGCACTGGCTGGTCGATTCGGGTTTGGCCGGCGGCACGCCCGGCGATCTGAACGGCAAGGACGGCGTTGATATGACCGATTACTCCCTGTTAGCGGCTCACTGGAAAGAGGAGGGGCCGTTGGTGGTCATCAATGAGCTCATGGCCATAAATAACAGCAAATATCCGCTGGAGCCAGGAGAGCTGCTGGATGAAAACGACGACTCGTCCGACTGGATCGAGCTGCACAACACAACAAATCTTACGATATCGCTGAAGGGGTGGTATCTCACTATCGATCCTTACGACCTGACCGGCTGGGAATTTCCGGATGTTCCGCTTGGGCCCGACGGGTATCTAATCGTTTTTGCTTCGGGAAAGGATCGCGACGACCCGGAAGGCGAGCTGCACACCGATTTCAATATCAGCAGCGAGGCGGGCTACCTGGCTCTTGTCAAGGCGGACGGCAGGACGGTCGCGCATTCGCACGACTATCCTCAGCAGTTCCCCGGCATCTCATACGGCTTGGCGGCGCCGGGCAGCTCGACTTGGACAACCGAAGAGCTGGTCCATGAAGATACGGACGCATACGCCCTGATACCTCAGAATGATTCGCTGGGATCAAGCTGGACGGACCCGAATTTCGACCACTCCGGCTGGAAGAAGGGGCGGACCGGCGTGGGCTACGATTATCCGGGGCTGGTGGGCCTGGACGTCGGCGAGATGTACAATGCCAACCGGACTGTGTATATTCGCATTCCCTTTGAAATCCCGGACCTGAGCGGCCTGCGGAACCTGGTTCTGCAGATGAAGTACGACGACGGCTTTATTGCATATTTGAACAATAGCATACGCGTTACCGGCGCGAACGACCCGAGCAGCCCGACGTGGCAATCCGGGGCGGAGTTCGGGCATGATGACAGCGAGGCGGTGAACTTCGTTGATTTTCCGCTTCCGGAGGAGTATCTCTCGCACCTTCGCATCGGGCGGAATGTCCTGGCAATACACGGCCTGAATTACGGAATCACCGGCACGGACCTCCTGATACTGCCGCGGCTCACCGTCGAGCGAGTCTCAGGCGGCAATGTGATAGGGTCGTTGGCCGAGGGTTTCTTCCGTTATCCCTCGCCGGGTTACAGCAACGCCGCCGGGATCGCCAATCTCGGCCCGGCTGTCCGCAACGTGACCGAGGACCCGCTTCCACCGAATCAAAATGACGAGCTGGCGATAACAGCCGAGGTATCGCAGACATACGGGCCGGTTGACGCGGTCAGTCTCGGCTACCGCATCGGCTTCGGGGCAGAAGTGCGAATTCCAATGGCGGACAACGGCGTCGGCCCGGATGTCCTGGCCGGCGACGGCATCTTCACCGCAACCATTCCCGCCGCGGCGTATTCTTCGGGCGATATGGTTCGCTGGTATGTGACTGCCACAGACACCGGCGGGGCTGAGACGCGAGAGCCGATGTTCTTGGACAGCCAGAACTCGCCGGAGTATTTCGGTACTGTTGTGACGAATCCTTCCATCAACACTCAACTGCCGGTGTTCCAGTACTTCGTCCAGAATGTGTCCGCGGCCGGGACCCGCACGGGAACCCGGGCCTCGGTGTACTTCCTGGGCGAGTTTTACGACAATGTTTTTATTCGGCTGCGTGGAGGATTCACGACACACGGGAGGAAATTCCAGTTCAACGATGGGCATCTTTTCCGATTCCAGGTCGATCAGCCTCGCGTCGATGAGATAAATCTGAATGAGCAGGGAGCAGACCCGGCCTATATTCGTCAACCCCTGTCCTGGGAGACTTATTCGCTCGCCGGGCAGGCGGGCAGTATCTGTTTTCCGATGCACGTCCGGGAAAACGGGAGCTATCTGGCGGTGCGTTTGTTGGTCGAACAGCCGGACCGTCACCTCCTGCAAAGGGTCGGGCTGGATGAGCACGGGGCCCTGTACAAGATGTACAACGACCTGAACAAGAACCTCAGCGGCGAACAACCAGTCAGGAAGGTGACGCGCCTGGATGAGGACCTCAGCGACCTTCAGGCGCTCGCCAACGGGATTGCGCCGGACAATCCGAATCGTTATAAGTACTTATTTGACAATGTCAACGTACCTGCGGTGATCAACTTCCTGGCGGCGTCGGCCCTCGTTCACGAAAACGACCACACCCATAAGAACTACTTTGCGTATCGAGATACCGAGGGGACAGGCGAGTGGATGCTGCTGCCGTGGGACAAAGACCTGACGTTTGGAATCAACTCCGGGATAGGCGGAATCGTCGCTGATGCGGATTGGCCCGGCGATGTTCTTCGCAGCCCCAGTCACCCGTTCTTTGGCGCCAGCAATCATCAGAAGGTGGACTACCAGTGGAACCGGCTTTTCGACGCGGTGCTGGATAATCCTGTATCGCAACAGATGTATGTTCGCAGGCTGCGGAGTGTGATGGATCAGGTCTTACAGCCGTCGGCCACGCCGATAGGCGATCGGTACTACGAGAAAAGGATCGACGAGCTGACGGCCTCCGTAAATACCGAATTGGGCGGCTCTTCCTTCTATTCTGAGGTCAACAAGATAAAGACGCAGTATCTGCCGGTTCGGCGGCGGCATTTTTATGAGGACCATAGCGTTGACAACCCGGGCTACCCGGACAATGCGGGCATACCGCACGCTCAGCCCGCCGTTGTGACAGTCAATATCGGCGATATCGAATACAATCCTCCGTCAAGAAACCAGGACGAGGAATACATCGAGCTGGTGAATCCGAATTGGGACGCTGTGGATATATCCGGGTGGCGGCTGGCCGACGCCGTCGAACACGAATTCCCGCCCGGGACGGTCATACCAGCGACCGGCAGCCTGTACGTCACGCCCGGTGCAAAGGCGTTCCGAGGGCGCTCAACCAGCCCCAAGGGTGGGGAACAGCGCCTGGTCCAGGGCAACTACAAGGGACATCTATCCAGCTGGAGCGAGACTATCAACCTCTACGACGCGGAGGACAACCTGATCGACACCTTGACCTATCCCGGCAATCCGAGCAATGCGCAGCGGTATCTGCGAATCACCGAGATAATGTATCACCCAACAAATCCCGAGCCAGGCAGCCCGTACAACGACGAGGACTTCGAGTACATCGAGATGAAGAACATAGGGGCCGGGGCGCTTTCGCTGGAGGGGGTGAAATTCACGGACGGGATAGATGTGAACCTGCCGAGCATCAGTCTATCGCCCGGAGGTTACCTGTTAGTGGTGAAGAACGAAGCAGCATTCGCATCGCGCTATACCGTGCCTGGGGGGGCGCTGGTAGCAGGGCCACATGAAGGCCAGTTGTCCAATGGCGGCGAGAATATCAAGCTCGATGACATAACGAACAGCACCATTCTTGAATTCGACTACTCGGACGGCTGGTTCAATATCACCGACGGGATGGGATTCTCCCTGACAATAAAAGACCCCAACAACGCCGACCCCAACGAATGGGACAGCAAGAGCGGCTGGCGCACCA
>CAYGZM010000075.1:0-17436 GCA_964354365.1 uncultured Pirellulales bacterium | reverse complement strand
TGGGCGGCGAGACGATGAAGGAGTCGGGTGGCGTGATGCCGCTTGTGAGCCTTCCGGGCAGTCTCGACGACCTGCTGATAATCGGCAAGATGAGCTCGAGCAGCCCATCAACCAAGATGAAGGACCGCTTATATACGTTTGACAGCGACGGGGGTTATTCGGCGAACTTCGCGCCGTCCTCGGAACGCTCGAATATCCGGATAGTGCAGGGGGCGGACGGCCAGCTCTATCAGGTCAACTCCGAAGACGGCGTGGTGCGGCTTGATGCAAATGATACCGAAATCATCGAGCCCGGCGAGTGTTCGTATGCGGATGACCCCCGCCATCACAAATCCGCTACCGTGTACATCGGGATTCAGGGAGAAGGCGAGGATGCTGTGGGCCGACCGATTCTTGATGCCGCCTTTGACGGCGACTATGTGTATGTCGTGCCCGTTGTGGTCAACCCCGTCGGCGAGGAATCCTATGCTGCGGCGGCAAAGCTGCAATTGCTCGGCTCCGGAAGCCCGCCGTACAGCGTTGTGAAGCTGTATGACGACCCCCCGCCGCCGGCCGACAACCAGTATCGCAACACGCTGCGGGAGATTGAAATTGACGATGCGGGCAACGTCTATGTCATCAACGCGAACAGCCTCAACGAGAGCGACCTCCTTTGGCGATACGAGCCGAACGGGGCGTACGAGCGAGTCGAGCTGGGTCAGCCGGACAGCGAGAACTATGTCCCAGACCCCGTGGCGCTGTATGTGTCGAGCACGACGGATATGCTGTATCTGGCATCGGCGCAGTATAATCCCGAGGACTTCAATGATAGCGTAATACATGGTTTCTCAACCGACGGGGCCTTGAGTCTCACGCGGCAGATCACAATCCACAGTATGCACCACGCGACGGGCATAACGGAGGACCCGGTGACAGGTATGCTCTACGTTATCGGCTTTAATATGGACGAGATTCCGGAATATCCCGACCCGACCCAAGCGCCCTTCTACGAGCCGCGTCTGGCGAAAGTTGCCTACGGCAGCACGAGTGCGAATGCACAATCGCTGAGCGGCTCCCACGATTTGGCGATGCCGCTATCCATCTCGTGGACCAGGGCAATCAAATGTGGCCGGGCCGACGCAGACGGCAGCGGCGCGATTGACTTTGGAGACCTTGCCGCGGTGGGTGAACGGTGGCTCGACTCGGGTTGCATTCCGCCAAGCTGGTGCTCAGGGACGGACATAGACCTCAGCGGCGCCGTCGGAATGTCCGATGTGGCCATTTTGGCTGATTATTGGCTCGAAACCGCCTGCGGGGATTAGCAAAAGGCTCTCAAAAGGCACGCCGCAGAACTCAGAAACAGTCTTTTTAACCCCGACAGGCGGTTTATAGGAAAAATGACTTGACATTTTGACAAGCGGGGTAGTATTATACGCCCACATAAAAATTAGAAAGACCTGAAGGAGCGGCGGCTCTGCGAGGCATTGCAGAAGCACGCCATCGGGCATGTTTGAGGACTAAGGATGGCTTCCATCATTGTACTGACGGGAACCCAGAAAGAGGACTACTACCCTCTGGGTCGGCGGACAAATGTCATTGGGCGGTCTGAGGCGCTGCCAATCCAAATACTTGATGACCGGGTCTCACGCAAACACATGAAGATCCATTTCGACCCCGACAGCGGCAAGTACTTCGCAGTCGATATGGGCAGCAAGCACGGCGTTCTCGTCAACGGCAACAAAATCGACAAGGACACACTGCTGGCTGACGGCGACTATATCACTATCGGCGGCACCAGTATGTATTTTACGCTGAAAGATTTTGACGATAGGGAAAGTGCGCTGTCGCACTTCAAGAAAGTTGGTGAGAGGTCGCGTCCAACGCATATCCAGTGAGTTTGGCCGACGAACGATACAGAAGATGATTCGATACAGCCTGGCTCAGCTCCGGAATGGAGCCGGCAGTTTGGGAAAATGGACTGGGAAGGAGCTATTACTGAATCTATAAAGGGAATTTGGACAGGAGGTCGTTCGTATGGAGATGAAAAGACTGAGCAGACTGGTTTTGGCGGTAATCTGTTGTCTAACTGTAATTGGGGCGGAAGCGTCGGCTGGGGGGACCAAGCCGCTGCGTGTCAGCCAGAACGGGCACTTTCTTATCGAGGAGGGGGGCAAGCCATTCTTTATATTGGCGGACACGGCCTGGGCGCTGTTCAGCGGGATCAGCCGCGAAGATGTAAGACTCTATCTCGATGATAGAAAGGCCAAAGGATTCAATACAATCCTGTGCAGCCTGCTGCATTTCTGGCCCGCCCAGGCGCCGGCGGGCCGGCCGAACGGACGGGGACAGTTGGCGCCCGGGCATCGCGTCTATGGTTTCTGGGCGTTCGATGGGAATCACTACGACCTGACTCGTCCCAACAGGCAGTACTGGGAGCACGTGGATTGGGTGATACGACAGGCCGAGGAGCGGTCCTTGCGGCTTGCCATAGTGCCGTGCCGGTTCCGCGGCGGCGAAGCCTGGAATGAGCCGCTGACCGACGCAACTGCTGCCAAGTTTGGGGAGTACCTGGGGATTCGCTGCTGCAATTACAATAATATCATCTGGCTGTTCGGCGGCGACTATCCACCTACCCAGGACGTCCGCCGGCTGCGTCTGATGGCCGAAGGGATTCGATATTATGCACCGCAGCATCTTATCAGCCACCACGTCAATGGTGCTTCTTCGAGCGGGGATTCTGTCCACGCAGAGCGGTGGCTGGCCTTCAACTCCGTACAAACGCGCGGCACGGAGTATCCTGCCGGCTATGCACTGGTGCAGAAGGACTGGCACCGCGTACCGGCCAAGCCGACGTGGCTGGCCGAGCCGCACTATGAGCGTCCGGGCAACCGTCTGGCGGTGCGTCAAGCAGCGTGGCGGTCGGTGCTGGGCGGAGGAGCAGGGTTTGGATACGGAGTGGAAGACGTATTCAATCTCGCCGGCAGCGGCGCCGATTTGAAAGAGCTCCTGGATATGCCGGGGTGCAGTGACGTGGTGCGTATGCTCGAGCTGCTGGAGTCGCAGCCCTGGCAGAAGCTGATCCCGGACCACGCCGCAAAGGACAGGCTGCTGGTAGGCGTCGAGACGCCGACAGATGCTTATTTCCCGTCGGCCTGTTCGTCCGACGGCGACTTCGGGGTGGTCTATCTGCCCATCAGGGCGACTATCTTGGTCGATATGGGGAAGTTCAGGGGTCCTGCTATTGGCCGATGGTTCAGTCCGGCGAGCGGAGCTTCCCAGGTCGTTGAAGGGTCGCCGTTTATTAACGGGGGCGTGCGCACCATCAGGCCGCCGGAGTCCACCGATACAACCGACGCTGATTCCGTGCTTGTGCTGACGGCAGGCGAGGCCGCACAGATAGAGAGCACTCAAAAAACTCAACTCGGTATTAAAAACGAGAAGTTCACTATAAACGGCAAGCCGGCGTTTCTGTTCGGCATTAGTTACTACGGGGCGCTCGGGGCGTCGCGGACGTTTATCAATCGCGACCTGAACGATATGCAGGACCTCGGCATCAACTGGATCCGGGTGTGGGCGACGTGGAGCGCCTATGATAATGACGTCAGCGCCGTTGACGAGCAAGGCCGGGCCAGAGAACCGTATCTATCGAGGCTCAAATGGCTGGTGGGCGAGTGCGACCGGTACGGGATGGTCGTGGATGTGACGCTCAGCCGGGGCAACGGGACTGTCGGGCCGCCGCGTTTGCAGACGCTCGAAGCGCACAAGCGAGCGGTCGAGACGCTGCTGACAGAGCTAAAGACGCACCGAAACTGGTACATGGACTTGGGCAACGAGCGAAACATAACCGACAAGAGGTTTGTAAGTATGAGCGAGGTAAAGGATCTGCGTGACGCCGCCAAGCGAATCGACGCGGGGCGTCTTGTGACGGCCTCGCGTGCGGGCGATATTCAGCAGTTGGAGCTGCGGGAGTACCTCGAAAAGGCGAAGGTGGATTTCATCAGCCCGCATCGGCCCCGAAGCAGCGAATCGGCCAAACAGACCGCAGAGAAATCACGCGAGTACCGGACCTTGATGAAGGAGATAGGCGCAGCCCTTCCACTGCACTACCAGGAGCCGTTCCGCAGGGGATTCACGACGGGCTGGGAGCCGACGGTCGAGGACTTCGTGACCGATGCCAAAGGAGCGCTTGAAGGCGGAGCGGCCGGCTGGTGCCTGCACAACGGCGACCAGAGAGACAAGCCCGAAAGCAAGCCGCGCCGGTCGTTCGATATGCGCGAACAACGACTCTTCGACCAGCTTGATGAAGTAGAGAAAGAGGCACTCAAGCAAATCTCCGGAACGCTTGGTCTGCGATGAAAAAGGACCACTGGGGCAGCCAAATTCGCTGGTCGCCTCGTGCAACGCATCGTCGCGCGAGAGAAACAGAACCACCGGCCCTTTGCTTATATCGTCCAGCCGTTGTGGTATTCGGGTTTTATGTACTGGTCGGCGTTGGGGCAGTTTGTCGTCTTCATTTTTTCGCCGTTCCAGGCGAGCTTTTCGCCGGTGCGCAGGGCGACGTTGCCTAAGAGTATGACCTCTGTCATAAGGCCGGAGTAATCGAACCCGCCGTGTGGCTGTTGTCCGCCCTTGCAGGCGTCGAGCCAGTCGCGGTGATGTCCCTTCGAGCGAGGCAAAGTCTTGGCCGGCAGTTTGTATTCCTTCATCTTGTTTTCGGGGATTATCCGCGGACTCCCGCCCCAGCCCTCGGCCATAATTTTTCCCTTGTCGCCGACGAATAAGATGCCGTTCCCGCCGCCGGCTAATTGTCGCCCAGGCTCAAGCTCCTCAGGCCGAGGCGGCATAAGTCCGCCGCTGTACCAGGTCAGCTTGACCGGCGGCATATTGCCTCTGGCGTCGAACTGGTAGTGGACAATTGAGCCGAATGGGGTTGATTCGGGATTGATGTTGGTTGCGCAGGCCTCGACGCTGTAGGGATGGCCGAGCTTGAGCGCCCAGAAGGCGGGGTCCATATTGTGGCAGGCCATATCGCCGATTGCGCCGGTTCCGAAGTCCCACCAGCCCCGCCAGCTGTATGGCGCGTATGCGATGTGATATGGCCGCTTTGGGGCGGGTCCGAGCCAGAGGTCCCAGTCCATCCCCGCGGGGACGGGCATATTTTCCGTCGGCCTTGCGAGACGGTAGCCGGCCCAGTCAAGGCCCGTGTGGCTCCAGGCGTGGACCTCGCGGACGTCGCCGATGACGCCATCCCAAATCCATTCGCAGGTCAGGCGAATGGTCTCGCTGCTGTGGCCGTGATTGCCCATCTGCGTTGCGACGCCGGCGGCGCGAGCGGCCTCGGTCACTTTGCGGGCCTCGTATATCGAGCGGGTCAGGGGCTTTTCGCAATAGACGTGCTTGCCTCTGCCGATGGCGGCCATAGCTGCGGTGGCGTGCGCGTGGTCGGGAGTGGCTATCAGGACGGCGTCGATGGCCTTTTCCTTGTCGAGCATCTCGCGGAAATCGACATAGACGGCGCAGGGTTTGTATTTGGCCGTCGCCGTTTGCTTTGCGTAGTGGTCGTCAATGAGCTTTTTGACGGGCCCCCGCCCTGCCGTTCCGCCGTAGTAGAATCGGCTGTAGTCGGCCTGCTCGGTGACGTCGCAGATAGCCATTACCTGTACGTCCGCGTGCTGAAGAAGGGCATTGATATTGTGCTTGCCCTGGCCGCCGGTCCCGATTACGGCGACGTTGAGCTTATCGCTTGGCGCGGTCTGTCCGCGGGCGCCCAATACATATCGAGGCACAATGGTAAAGCCGGTGGTCGCTGCTGCGGCGCGCGCGAGGAAATCACGCCGGGAGAGTTTTGCATTTTTGGATTCAGGTTTCTTGTTGGTTTTCATTCTAACATCCCTTAAAAGCGATACGCTGGAATTCTGTCAGAGACAGGCTCCCATTCTAAACTCTGGCCAGTATTATAACGGCAGACAGCAATAAGGGCAAAGATTTTGTCCGGCCTGGACGGCATTACCAAGCAGGACACGCACCGCCAGCAAAAGAAATCGAAGCGCTCACAATAATTCGAGGATTGTCTTTCCTTTCGGCAGGTCGAAGCAGACGGTGACATTCCGGTCGTCGGCGCACCAGGCGCCGCTGTCTATTTCCAGGGGCTTATTGACGCGCTTCAGCTCGACGGGCAGGTTGTTCGAAGTCAGCCGTGGAACAGCGGGACCTGCGGTTTTAACCTGCACTGTGAAGCGCTTCGCGGCATACGGCGCGGTGAATGTCACGCGGGGACCCTGCTTGTCAATCTGCGTGAGCTCTTTCGCCGCCCAGTAGCGGGCGATTTCGCCCAGCTTCATCCAGACCAGGTTGTCGTAGCGGGCGTGGACCCTGCCGACGACCTCTTTGAAGATATTGAATCCGACCTCTTCGCCGTTGAAGTATATTCCGGGCCAGTGGCAGACGATTATCGCCGGCTCGCCCTTCTCGATGACCTGGGGGAGTCGGCCGGACTTGAGGTCCTCGGTGATGCACTTATCGACCGACCCACGTTCGAGGCCGTCCCACCCGCCGAACCAGTCGCCCGTGCAACCGATTATGGAGACGACACATTTCGGGTCGGGGCCGGCAAGGCCGGAGGCGTACTGAACCAGAGGGGCAACGCTCTGGTCGTCGGTGAATAGGTCGCGGAAATAATGCGGAATCTCGGCCTTGAATACGTCGCGGCACGATTGCAGCGTCGCTTTGGCGAGGTTATCGCGATTTTGACTGCCGAAGCCGCCGGGCGTGGTGATGCCCTCGCAGTCGAGGCCGACGTTCTTCAGGATTCGCAGGGCGTAGCTCATATAGTCGGCCAGCACGTCGGCGGACTTGTCCTGGCTCCAGCCCCAGTTCTCCATAAACTTCTCGGACCATTCGGGGTATGGGTGGCCCGTCTTGGTATCGATGACCCGCGTGTGCGTGACCATCTCCGGGTGAATATCCCAGTCGGGCATCATAAGCTCGCGGACGAGCTTGACACTGTCATCCAGCTCCTTCTTGGACCAGCCCGGCAGACCGCGGTCGAGCCTCCCCACACACGCAGGGTACGGAACGATGCTGTATTTGCCCTTTACGCCGTTATCGCGGCACCACTCGCCGAACTTGCGGACGAAGGAGTCCGGAATCTCTCGCGGCAGCTTGCGCCAATCCTGCTTGTAGTTGTTCGGCCAGGCCTCGGCAAAGTGCGGGATGCCGAAGTGGGCTAAGTTCACTATGCACGTCGAGTCGTCAATGATGAGGCTCATCGGCACGCGGTTCCGCGGGTTAAGCACCTTGACATCGGCTGCCTGCTGGGGCCGCTCGCCTTTATCCTGGGCTTTGGCCCGGCCCAGATTCAGCACCGCCGCCCCCCCTGCCGCGATGGCCGCAGCCTTGACAAAATCACGTCGTGTCATTTCTTCTTGTGCAGACATAATGTTACCTCCCATATTGGCTCGGTTCTATGATTTCGGTTTCGGCAGAGGGAAGACCTCCGATTCCGTTCTGGCGGTTGTGAACAGCTCGGACATCTTTGCCAAAATATCCGGGTTTTTATCAGCGACGTTGTTTTTCTCACCGAGGTCTTCGGCGAGATTGTACAGTTCGATCTTGGCCCCGGGCCTTGTCCGGACTGCTTTCCAATCGCCCATGCGGATGCCCTGCCGGCCGGCCAGCTCCCAGTACAGAAGGTCGTGCCTCTTTTGCTCTGAGGGCTTGCCCACCAAGGTCGGCAGGTACGAGATGCCGTCTATATCTGCAGGCGGCTCGGCGCCAACAAGGTCGCAACAGGTCGGCAGAAAATCCCAGAAGGCTGAGACGTGGTCGGTAATTGAGCCGGGCTTGATTTTGCCGCGCCAGCGTGCGATGAAGGGAACGCGAATGCCGCCTTCATAGACCGAACCTTTGAGGCCGTGGAGTGGGCCGGCGCTCTCGAAGAATTCCGCGTCTGCGCCGCCGGTGTAGGTCGGGCCGTTGTCGCTGGTGAATATGACGAGCGTTTTCTCCTCGAGGCGAAGCTCTTTGAGCAGAGACATTATTCGGCCGACGTCTCTATCCATTCGCGTCACCATAGCGGCGTAGCAGGCCCGCGGATGCTCGTGCGCGACGTAGCCTTTCTTGCCGTCATACAGCGGGTCGGGCCACTTGCCTTTGTATTCGGCGAGCGAGTCTTCGGGGACCTGCAACGCCATGTGAGGAATTGTGAAGGGGACATAGAGGAAAAAGGGCCTGTCCTTGTTGGCCTTCACGAATTTCAACGCCTCCCCGGCGATGAGGTCGTGGGAATAGACGGCTTCTTTGCCGTCCTTGTTGGCCTCGATCCACTGTATCTGGCCGTCGGACCAGAGGTGGTTGGGATAGAAGGTGTGGGCCTGGCGCTGGCAGATGTAGCCGTAGAAGCGGTCAAAGCCCTGCTTGTTGGGGTCGCCCGTGGTGCCGACGCGGCCGAGGCCCCACTTGCCGAATGCCCCGGTAGCATAGCCGGCGTCTTTTAGGATTCTGGCTACAGTGACCGTACCTTCTTCGAGGGGCCACTGCCCCCCTATCGTCGAGCCTAATACCCATCCTTCCTGCCCGCCGACCTGCTTATTGTTGCGGACTTGGGCGTGCCCGCTGTGTAGCCCGGTCATAAGTGCGCAGCGCGAAGGCGCGCATACGGGATTGCCGGAGTAATGCTGCGTGAACTTCATCCCTTCGGCGGCCAGCTTATCGATATTGGGGGTTCTTATTTTTTTCTGTCCGTAGCAGCCGACGTCGGCGTAGCCGAGATCATCAGCGAGAATATAGACGATATTCGGCTTGCCCGCCCAAGCACCGGCGGGCTTGCCCTTGCCCACAGACTGCCGGGCGGCAATACTCGAACAACCAGGCAGTGCAAAGGCTGCAAAACTGAGCCCGGCGCCCTTGATAAATTCGCGGCGGGAAATCGTTCTCATCTTTCTGCTCCTAAGTCATTGCAACAGCATTTACCAATGCGAATTGTACATAACAAGCAGGTTTCAAGGAATCTTTTTTGGCAACTCGATTTCTACCCGCCTGCCGGACTCTTTCCGGACCGAGCACGCGGCGCTGCGTTGGGGTTGTAGGCCGGGTTCGCTCGCGGCACAACAGCCTGAGTGTCTTCGAGGAACTGATCTATCAGCGCAGCCAACGCTCTGATTTTCTGCGGGTACTTCTCGGCCAGACTATTCTTTTCGCCGATATCCTCGGCAAGGTTGTACAGCTCATAACGATCTGTCTGCTCCGGTCCGTCGGCGTAGAAGCGAATCAGCTTCCAGTCGTCTTTGCGGACGTAGGTGGATGGCTGAAAGCCGGGACGAACGGCTGGCCCGTGGGGGAAGTGGCAGAAGATCGTATCGCGGGCGAGGCGCCGGCCCTTCAAGGCCGGAACAATACTGATACCGTCAAAATGCTGTCCCGGCTTGCGCTCGGCGCCGATCATCTCTAAGATTGTGGGGTAGAAATCGATACTGGAGATGACCTGCTCGGTCTTTGAGTCGGGCTCAACAACACCCGGCCAGATGATAATGCACGGCTCGCGCGTGCCGCCCTCATAAATGGTCGCCTTGCCGCCCCTAAGCGGGTCGTTACTGGTGACCGGCACATCGGGATAGCACTGTTCGGACGGCCAGTGGATACCGCCATTGTCACTGAAAAAGATGATTATCGTGTTGTCGGCCAATCCCAGCTCGTCGATGGCCTTTATCACTCGTCCAATGTTGACATCCAACGTCTCGATCATACCAGCGCTGACGGGCTGTCGCTGCTCGTCCTCTGGTTTGGCTTTGGCTTTGTACTTCTTCTCGAGTTCCGGCTTCGCTTCATGGGGTGCATGGACGGAAAAGGCCCAGTAATTCACGAAAAAGGGACGGCCCTTGTTGGCCTTGATGAAGTCAATCGCCTTAGCGGCGATAAGCTCCTCGATATGGTCGCCTTTTTCGCCCTGCTTGATCGTCATCTTCTCGCTGATATGCCACGGCGCGAGATAGTGGGCGGGCGGTCCCGGGCCGTGCCAGTGGGGGATATCCACGTCAAAGCCCTGGTGCAGCGGATCGTACGGCTCGGGGCCGAGATGCCACTTGCCAAAGTGCCCGGTGGCGTAGCCTGCATCTTCAAGGGCCTCGGCCAAGGTATAGTAATCCTGTTTCAACCGCGTAAGGGAATTGGCGACCAGCCATCTCGATCGTGGTGACGCCTTTTCCTGCAGCGACTTGTCGAGAACAACCTCTGCCAAATGGCAACTCGGCGAGGTAATGCCGATACGGGCGGGATACAAACCCGTCAGAATACTCGCCCGCGTCGGCGAGCATAGCGGATTGGCCGCATACGCGTTTGTGAACATCATACCTCGCTTGGCTAAAGCGTCAATGTTGGGTGTCTCGTAGAAGGTGCTTCCATAAAGCGACGTATCCATCCAGCCCAAATCATCGGCAAGAAAGAAAATGATGTTGGGCCTGCGCTTTGGGCTTTCTGCAAACAAACCCGATGGTCGCAGAGTCAAGGCGGCGGCGCTTATGCCGAGGCCCTTGAGAAAACTGCGTCTTGTGCAAGCGTATGTGTTCATAGTCTCGGCCCTGCAATAGTCAAAAGCGGTTCTATCCTTTTGCTCCGCGGAGTATGTTTCGATTGCCGTCGGTCCAGTTGTCTCTGTACCAGGTGCACTGCTCAAAGGTGTCGTTGAGCGACTTCATTTTCGCCGCGAGCATTTTGCGCAAGCGCCCGAGCGTCGCGCCGTGTTTCGGGTCGGCGGCGAGGTTGATCATTTGGAACGGGTCGTTTTTGTTGTCGAAGAGCAGCTCGGATTTGTCCACTCGATATATGGCGTAAGTGTATTGCTTGTCCCGCAGGGCGCGCCACTCGTGGCCGTTCTCCCAGGCCGCACAGGCGCCGGTGTTCTGCAGGAAGGCGGCCTGCGGCTCAGGGCCTTTGCAACCCAGCGCACAGCGGCTCAGGTCCATCCCCTCGACATCCTTCGGAATCTTCAGGCTCATCAGCGACAAGATGGTGGGCATTATGTCAACTGTTGACAGGCACGCATCACAGACCAAGCTGGCGGGGATTCTTCCGGGCCAGCGGATTAAGAACGGGATGCGTGCGGCCTCCTCGTAGAAGATGTTCTTTGCCCGCCTGCCCTGTGCGCCGAACATTTCGCCGTGGTCGGACGTGAAGACCACGATTGTGTCCCCGCCAAGCCCGGCCTTGTCCACTGCATCAAGGAGCCGACCTATGTTCCAGTCGAGGTTGGCCGTCATTGCATAATAGTTGCGGCGCCAGGCCTCGAGCGATTCGCGCTGCTCCGGCTGGAGGCGGCCCCAGGCGTCGGCGTATTTGTCGTTTTCGTCCTTGTAGTTGGGCGGATTTGGTAAGGAGACCCGCTCAAACATTTTTCGGTATTCCTCAGGCACATTGTTGGCCGTCCAGGGATCGTGGGGCGTGCCGTAAGACAGAAACGCGGCGAATGGTCCGCCGGATTTGGCCGCACCATCGAGAAAATCGATCATCAGGTCGGTCTGGGCATCGGGCTCGTAGGTCTTATCACCGTAAAAAATCTTTTGCGGCGAGTCAGTATGATAGTAAGCGTTGTAGTAGTTGTGGTGGAAGTTGTAGGCGGCCCAGTAGCCGTCAAAGCCCAGGCGATTCGGTCCCGGCGGGACGAAACTGTTCTTGGGGTCGAGATGGTTGCCAAGCTCGTTCGCGTACAGATGCCATTTGCCGATGTACCCGGTTTGATACCTGCTTCGAGTCAGAACATGCCCGAAACATTCATGGTCCGTCCTCATGCGAAGCTCGTTGATTACCATACCCGTAGATGTAGTGTGCTTGCCCGTAAACAGGGACGCTCGAAAGGCCGCACAAACGGGCGTGTTAGAGACGGCGTTACAGAAGCTCACTCCCTGGCAGGCCAATCCGTCGATGTTGGCCGTCCGAGCTTCGCCGTCGCCGGCGTAACCGCAGCGGGTGTACCCCAACTGGTCGGCGAAGATGAAGAGCAAATTAGGCCGCCCTGCCGCTCTGGAATTTCGTTTCCCGGCTAAACCGGCGCATGACCCTATGGTCAAACCGGCCCCGCCCAGAGCAGCGGCTTTCAAAAATTCACGTCGCTTCATCCGTAAGTCTCCGTGTCTGCTTTTGACCCGGCTGTGCTCGGCCCCCACAAATAGGCCAGGCCAAAAGTGATTGCCGTGCCTATAACGATCAGCCAGGTCCAGCCGAGGTCTATGCGCTTGTTCTTTATCAACAGCAGCAGCACAAGGCACACGCCCGTACTGACAAGCATAGCAGGGATATTGGCGAAGTTGGCTCTTCGCCGCGTGAGCAGCCCCAGCAGAAAAACGCCGAGCATAGGGCCGCCCGTGAGAGAAAGTATCTGAAAGGCAAACCACAGGATGTTCTCAACCGGCGCGCAGGCGAAGGCAATTCCCGCCAATACCAGGCCAAAGCCCACAACCGCTATCCGCGAGACGAGCAGGTAATGCCCTTCGCAAGCCCCTCTGTGAATCAGCGGGCGATAGATGTCACTGACAAACGACGATGCCAGCGAGCTCAAAGGCGAGTCGATGCTGGCCATGACTATTGCGCCGAGGACCAGGCCTTTTAGCCCGGCCGGCAGGACCGTACGCGCGAAGTGCGGGAATATCTCCTTGAGGTCCTTCGGCAGCGGCAACGAAGAATTCTGGGAATAAAAGACAAAGAGCAGGGTCCCGACGATTAGATAGAGCCAATAGACGGGCAGAACGGCGACAATAGTGGAGATGATGGTCTTCTGGCTGCTCTTTCGCGTTTCGACGGTGAGGAGTCTCTGGACCATCTCCTGGTCGGTTCCGAAGGAGACCATGCCCATAAAGAAGCCGCTGGCCAACCATGCCCAGAAAGTGCTGGCGTCTTTCAGGTCGAATTTGAAGTGGAACGTGCTCAGACGCCCCGCCTCGCGGGCGCTGTGCACGGCGCCTGCCAGACCGCCGTCGATATGCTGGATCAGATAGGCGACCACCACTATGCCGGCGACAACGAAAAAAATCGCCTCGTATGCCCCGGCCCAGACGACCGCCTTGATGCCGCCGAAGGCAATGAAGGCGATGCTGACTGCGGTAAATAGCGTTATCGTGGCGGACAGCCGCCAGCCCATTATGACGCCGACGGCCATACAGGTTGCGTAAAGGCGGACGCCGGAAGCAAGCAGACGTGTGACAAAGAAGTAGATTGAGCCGCCGTACTGGGTGGCCGGGCCGAACCGGTGACGCAGAAACTCATAGATGCTCGTGCAGTTGTATTTGTAGAAGGCGGGAATGAATAGAAAAGCCACGACGAGCCGCGCCAGGGCCAATCCGACCAGGAACTGCAGGAAGCGCCAGTTCTCGCCGTATGCAGTGTGCGGGATGCTGACGATTGTAAGGGCGCTGATCTCAGTGGCGACAAACGACAGGCACGCAACAACCGCCGGAACGCGGCGACCGCCGAGAAAGAAATCGTTCGTGTCTTTCTGCTCGCGTCCAAAGGTGTAGGAAATGACGAACAGCAGCGCTACGGCAGCGCCTACAATGCCCCAGTCTAACCCGCTTAGCGCGCCGGCCTGAGCTGCAATCGAATTCACGATGTCTCCTCAAGGGCTTTGCGCAGGGACTGGCGGCTTTCATCGAGTATTCTCAGTGCAGCCGACAGGTTGACTTTGCGGAAGTGCATCACTATGGCGGCTTTGACCTTGCCGTCTGCGCGTCCGAGCAGGTTTTTGGCCCTTGCGCGCGAAAGACCCGTCATTTCGATTACGATGCGCAGCGACCTGTCACGCAGCTTTTCGTTCGTCGCCCGCAGGTCAACCATCAGGTTGCCATAGACCTTGCCGAGCTTGATCATAACAGCCGTCGTGAGGGTGTTGAGCACGAGTTTTGTAGCGGTGCCCGCCTTCATCCTGGTCGAGCCGGTGATGACTTCGGGGCCGACTACCGGGTTGATTATGATCTCGGCGGGGATGTGCTTTACCGCCTCGGGAGCACACGTGACAAAAACGGTTCCCGCCCCGATTTGGCGGGCGCGATTGAGCGCCCCGTGCACGTAGGGCGTCATGCCGCAGGCGGCCAGGCCCACGACAACATCAGCGGGCGTGGTGCGTTTTTTGTCTATAGCTTCGGCGCCATCTACGCCGTAGTCTTCGGCGCCCTCGGCTGAACGCACAAGGGCGCGACGGCCGCCCGCAATGATGCCCTGCACCAGCAACGGCGAGACGCCAAACGTGGGCGGGCACTCGGAGGCGTCCAGAACGCCGAGCCGACCGCTCGTGCCGGCGCCGACGTAGAACAGCCGACCGCCTTTGGCAAGCCGCTCTACGACCATATCGACGGCGGCGGCAATGTGCTTGCGCTGCCTGGCGACAGCGGCCGGGACGAGCGCATCCTCGGTATTGATCAGGTCAACAATCTGCTGCGTTGAAAGCTCGTCGATATTCTCGCTTCGGCGATTGCGTTTTTCGGTTGTTGGAAGGGGTCTGCGTCTTGTCATTATGCAGGCACTATCTTTCCCAGAACGACCGGCTGTTCGGCGCCGGTGGCGGTCGGCACATTATTCGGCAGGTCTTTTATGGTTGCGTAGGCCAGGATGGCGAACGAAACGGCCTCCTTGGCGTCGCCGCTGATTCCAAAGTCGTACATCCTGCGGATTCTAACGCCGCTCAACTCCTGCTGCAACATCTGTATGAGCGTCGCGTTGCGCGCCCCCCCGCCGCAAAGGATTACTTCATCGGGCATCGCAGGCAGAAAACGCCTATATGCCTGCGCGATACTGACGGCGGTGAACGCGGTCGCGGTAGCTGCGATATCGGGGCCGGTCAGCTTATTCTTACGGGCCTTTTCGTATGTCCGGTCGGCATAAAAAAAACCGAAATCCTCCCGCCCGGTCGATTTGGGCGGGCGCCGCCGCAGAAACGGATGGCGGAGCATTTCGCTGAGCAGTTTTGCGTTGACCGCTCCTTTTGCCGCCATTTTGCCGTCTGCATCGTATTGCCGCCTGCCCCGGGTGGCGAGCGAGACGATGCGGTCGATTATCATATTTCCCGGCCCGGTATCGAAGGCGACCACGTCGCGAAGCCGGCAGCACGCCGGCAGGTAAGTGACATTCGCGATACCGCCGATATTCTGGACGGCCCGGCTCAGAATCTTGTCGTTGAAAAGGATATAGTCGGCGTAGGGGACCAGAGGGGCGCCCTGGCCCCCAACCGCCATATCCCGCGGACGGAAGTCAGCAACGGTCGTAATGCCGGTGCGCTGAGCGATGATGGAAGGCTCGGCAATCTGCAGGGTCGATGGTATTGTCTTTCGAGCATAATGCCTGCCCGCCGGGTTGTGGTGGATAGTCTGGCCGTGCGAGCCAATCAGATCGATTGACCGCAGCGCAATGCCGCTTCTGCCGCACAGATTGACGGCAGCCTCGGCGAAGACCTCGCCCAGCACAAAATTGTAATGGCAAATATCGTCCAGCCGGGACGTCTCGGGTTGACAGAGCTCCAGGATTTTGCGGCGCAGGGTCGGCGGGTACGCAAAGACCTCGAACGCCAGCAGGCGGACGGCGGTGCGCGGGGACTCGTCAATATCGACGATTGCCGCGTCAACGCCGTCTGCCGATGTCCCGGACATCAGGCCGATCACACGCAATTTCTTCTTTTCTGCGAGCTTCGCAATGCGGTTCTTGGTTGTCATAGTGTCCTTTTCACTTGATTGGACTGAAGGACATAAACTGCTCTTCTGCCGCCCGATTATATAGCCATTAGCAACCCCTCGCAACAACCCCACGCGAACAAGATGTTTACGGGGTATCCTCCCAAATAAATGTTGCATATCCGGACCGCAAGCGTATAATTACACACCAGCAGTGAATGTGACAAACTTGGACGGCGAGCCAATTGATTACTGTATTGATCCCTTCGATCGGATTTAGCACAAATATTGGTATTACGCTCAAGGGCCACCGAGTGATACAATTATCGTTGTCTTGTAACACACCAAGGATGTCGCAGCGCACCGAAGAACCCGATTTATCGGGGCCGGTCCGGTAAAGAAAACCACAGGATATGCCAATGCTGAAATGGTTCAAAAATCTAAGTGATGCCAATAAAATTGCTATTCTTGTCCCTTTCGGTCTCGCAGTTGTTGGTGGAATATTCGGATTATTCAAATGGCTGCCTGGTAAAGAGGATGGCCCTGCCCCGCAGCAAGAGACTATACATCAGGAGGGTTCAGGTCAGACAGCCGCCGCCATAGATGGAGACAAAAACATTATTGCAGGAGGGAATGTTACTACCGGCATAGACTCCGAAGCAGCACTAACAATCCTTGTTGACACATCTGCTAAACTCGGACGGTCGGAAGCGGAAAACGCTCGTCTCAGGGAGACGATAAAACAGCTCGAAGAACAGTTGGCCAAGCTCTCCCTTGAGACAAATATTGCTCTGGAGCAATCAACACCCGCCCCCTCTGCGCAAGCCAGGGAACTGGCCAACCTGATTACCGAAGATGATGGCCTCTATGCGCAGGCGCTCAAGGCCATTGCTCAGGGCGACAACGAAAAGGCAGACTCTCTTCTGAACGAGACCCAGCAGTTTTTGGATACGATCCAGCAGAGAAAGGACCAGGCCCAGGCTAAGATATACATCGCCCGGATGCAAAACGCCTCTTACGCCGGCAGGCCTCGGGATGCCCTGCAATATTGCGATAAGCTAACAAGCCTCGCCGCTAACGATTCACTGATCATAAACCAGATAGCTGTCGTCTATTATGAAAATGCAAAATATAAAGAGGCAGAACCCTTGATGCAGCGTGTTGTCAGAATCTTTGAGAAGTCGTTGGGTGAAAATCATCCGAATGTAGCAACAGCCACGAACAACCTGGCGGCGTTGTATAAGGCCACCAATCGCCTTAAAGAGGCTGAGCCTCTGATGCAGCGTGCCCTCAAGATAGATGAAGCGTCGTTAGGCAAGAACCATCCCGACGTCGCCAGAGACCTGAACAACCTGGCGGCGTTGTATCTGGCCACCAATCGCGTTAAAGAGGCAGAGCCACTGATGCGGCGTGCGCTGGAGACAGATGAAGCCTCCTTAGGCAACGACCATCCCAAGGTCGCCAGAGACCTTAACAACCTGGCGCAGTTGTATCAGGTCACCAATCGCCTTAAAGAGGCTGAGCCACTGATCCAGCGTGCCCTCAAGATAAATGAAGCGTCCTTTGGAAAGGACCATCCCAGAGTCACCACAGACCTTAACAACCTGGCGGCGTTGTATCTGGCCACCAATCGCGTTAAAGAGGCAGAGCCACTGATGCAGCGTGCCCTTAGGATAGATGAAGCATCCTTAGGCAAAGACCATCCCGATGTCGCCATCCGCCTGAACAACCTCGCGGCGTTGTATCTGGCCACCAATCGCCTTAAAGAGGCTGAGCCCCTGATGCAGCGTGCCCTCAAGATAGATGAAGCGTC
>CAYGZM010000074.1:13971-17619 GCA_964354365.1 uncultured Pirellulales bacterium | reverse complement strand
GGAAGATTAAGGAGATGCTGTATTATGAATAAACGAAGGAGATTTGCCGTGGCAGAAAAAGGAGTTTCCAAGCGGACAGTAAAAAAAGCGGCAAGAGGATTCACGCTGGTAGAATTGTTGGTCGTGATCGCTATCATAGCATTGCTGATGGCGATTCTGATGCCGGCCCTGCGAAGAGCAAGGATGCAGGCACAAGACGTCTTGTGCCGGTCGAACGTAAGACAGATTGGATTGGTTGTCCTCGGTATGTATCTGCAGGACACCGACTTCAAACTGGCCAGGTGCTATCAGTATGATTTCCGCTCTGTCGGCGGACCGGATCGGAGCGACTCGAAATGTAATCAATACTTCTGGTACCATTCAGACGGCAGGCGTTATAAGGCTTCCGAGGATAATTCTTATTGGGCCACCGCGTATAATGAGTACGTACCCGAAACCAAGATTTTCGGTTGCCCGGGCTTCAAGAATGCTGCTGAATTAGCGGACCTGGACAAACTATATGGGGCTGATATCAAGCTGTTCTATGAATCGGGGTACGCTCTGAACGGCTGGCTGGACAGTGAAAATGTCAACTCAATACGAAATCAGGGCGAGGTTGTCGTAGTTTTAGACCACATTGAGCCGAGAATTGAAAACGGCCACCAGGACATGCTCTTCGCCTACGGCGGGCAGGACAATTTGAACCACTACCGCACAAGGGACCGTACGGAATGGTACAGGGCGATGTTCAGGCATAACGTACGATATGGCAGGCCCTTCCAGACCGGTGGGACTACGAATATCCTGTGGCTGGACAATCACGTCAGTAAGTTCAACGAAACAACGGGGCAGAATGTACCCACGAGCTGGTTTGACCCGCTTCGCAAGAACACCGGCTTGTATTGATTTGAGTGTCGCCGGATTTCAAGAAGTCCTCTTTGGACGTCCGACTCTACCTGTTACGGTATCCGGTCGCCGGTAAGCTTGCTCGGCTTATCAAGCAGCAGTGTTCTGTCTATGTCGGCCAGCATCCCCTGCCGATTTATGCGCAGGACCCGCCGATGCCTTCTATAGCAGACGCCGCCACACACTGTCAACCAAAAACGCCAAATCGGAAATAGCCTTATCGGGGTGCACACGGGAGGCCAAGGATATACATTGACAGAGTAGTTATTGGACGCTTTAATTGCGGAGTATGGATATGTCGAGTTGTGCATAACCCTGTAGGTTTTAATGGAGAAGTGCAGATGGACAGGAAAAAACTGGGTGACGCCGTTCTCGAACGGGCGCACGAGTCGGACGGCAAGAAGAAACTGAATTGCACCGAGGCGTTCGAGCTTGCGAAGGAATTGGGAGTGGAAATTGCCGAGATTGGGCGGATATGCAATCGGCACAACGTGCGAATCTGTAAATGCCAGCTCGGCTGTTTTGCGTGAGAGCGGAAAGGACAGAAACGTGAAGAAGCTGCGACCGAGATTCAAGCTCTGGCTGAGCAGCAGCGAGGTTGAGGGGGTTTTCGGCGACGGCAAATGGCGGCTGCTCAGGGCCATTGATCGGGAAGGGTCGCTGCGGGCGGCCTGCGAATCACTCAATATAAGCTACCGCAAAGCATGGGGCGATTTGAAGAAGGCCCAGGAAGGCTTGGGGGTCGCTTTGGTCCGGAAGGAACGCGGCGGCCGCACGGGCGGGCAGACTTCGTTGACCGTAGAAGGCGAGGGATGGGTGCAAGCGTACGCGAGATTTCGGCAGGATATCGAGAAAGCCGTCGCAAAGGCATATCAGAAGCACTTTGTGGAGCTGCCGAAATGAACAAACCGGCGAAGGATGCATCTCGGCCCGGTCTGAGTTCCGCCTTTAGTCTTGTGGAAGTGCTGGTAGTCATATCAGTTATAGCGCTGCTGATGGGCCTGATTCTGCCAGCGTTTGGCCGTGCGAGGTCCGTGGCCGAACAGACGGTATGCCAAAGCAGGCTGCGACAATGGGGATTGGCCTTCGAGGTTTACGCGGGACAAAACGACGGGTTCTATCCTCACATAGACGGCCGGGACCGCACGTCGAGCGATCCGAAAACGGATGCAGACCGGGCAGACTATTATTTCGGCTGGATTGATGTCCTGCCACCGCTTATCGGCGAGAAGCCCTGGCGCGATTATGACTACTGGGAGAAACCCGGCAGGGATACGATATTTCAGTGTCCGTCAGCACGGCTGGGGCCGGATAAGAGCTATAAATACAGGCCGAGAAGAACCGGGTACTTCTCTTATGCAATGAACTCCTGCTTAGAACTGGATGAGAACTGCTGGCCGCCTTACGGCTACAGTGGAGAAGATTGGCGTATGCCCAGTTTCTTGCTGACGGCACAGATAAAGAATTCCGGTCGTTTGATTCTTGTGTTCGACCAGCTGCTCGATGCCGAAAAAGGCTACGGCGGCGAGAGACCCAATCCAACGGCAGGACAGTATTGCGGCAGCTATCCGAAGGCATTTAGCGCCCGGCACGCGAGGCCCGGCGGCTTATTGGGCGGGTCAATCCTTTATTGCGACTACCACGTTGAATGGAAACCGACCGTCTGGAAGCCGGACTGGCCGGGGGATTTGGAGGTCCCGCCATTAGGCGACCGCGATTGGCACCCCTGAGAGAAATTGATTATTGATTATTGATTATTGACTGAATGAACATAGGGTGAAGGTAATGAAAACAGTGGAAAAAGCAATTATGGCTCTTTTAGTTATCCTCTCACGGCCAATAAGCATACAGGGCGAGGCACTTTCAATTTATAAGATTCAATATACTACCGCCGCCGATGGGACAAGTCCGCAGCACGGCAATATTGTCGATTGTCTCGGCGGGATAGTTGTCCACAAGTCTTCCGGCTCGAGAACGAAGCTGACTCTGTATGATCCGGCCAACCCCAGCGGGTGGGGCGGCATTATGGCAAAGGATACTTACGGAGTGGGAGCCTTTGCGGATGTAAATGTGGGCGACTGGATCTCTTTTGCCAACGTGCGGGTCGAGGACTACAGGGGCACTACGTTTCTGCAGTACACAAGTGACACCGGCGCGAGCTTCACGACAGTGAGCACAGGTACCCCCCTGCCACGACCGCTGACTGTGCGAGTTGACGAAATAGCCGCACCCATAGAAGGATTAGATACGTGGCTTGTAGCGGACCATAACGCCGAGAAATACGAAGGGATGCTGATTAAGATCATAGGCGTGAATGTCAAAGACATCGGCTACGGGAAGGCTTACGACAACTACATACTTCAAAGCAACACCGACCCCAGCCGCACCTGCTGGGCCTCGGACTATATGAACGGCGACAGAGCCGGGATTTATCATCCGTACGTGAAGATAGGCCAGGATTTCTGCGGCGTTACGGGGGTCCTCGAACAATATACCGGGGAGAGCGGCGGTATTGACTATGACTACTATCAACTGCTTACAACCGGTACGGCGGACTTCGTGATTGAGCAGACTGCCGACTTTGACGGCGATTGTGACGTCGATTCCGTCGATTTCGGTCTGTTTGCGCAACACTGGCTGCAAGAGGGATGCACCGAGCCGGACTGGTGCGGCGGAGCGGACATAGCAAGAGACGACGTGGATGGAATTGTGAAAATATCGGATTTGTCGGAGTTTGCGTGGTATTGGCTCGAAGGCAAATGA
>CAYGZM010000074.1:0-13871 GCA_964354365.1 uncultured Pirellulales bacterium | reverse complement strand
TGTGAAAATATCGGATTTGTCGGAGTTTGCGTGGTATTGGCTCGAAGGCAAATGAACGGTATAATGTGAAGCCGTCAGTTTAGTCGAGACAAAGGAAGTCTCAATCTAAGGAGAAAAGAAATGAGAAAAGAGTACGTTCTGGCAATACTGTTTTTCAGCGGGCTTTGGGGTGTCTCGGAAGCGGTCCTGGGCGGCGCTCTGTACGGCGCCAATGTGCCATACGCATCGGCGCCTTTGTCGGTAGTCGGCTTTATCGTTCTGACGTTCGCGTGGGTGTATTTCCCGCGGGCCGGGACGGCAACGCTTATTGCGGCGTGCGCAATGCTGTACAAATTCTTCAACGAACCGTTTTTTGCCTGCCATTTGCTTGGCATTTTCCTTATGGGCGTCGGCTACGATTTGTCTTTCGGCGTGTTCAGAATAAAGAGTCGATGGCTGTGCGCCGTTGTGGGGACATATCTTGGCTATGCGATGTTTGCCGTGATGATTACCTACGTTTTCCGCTACCATTACTGGGTGGACGCCGGATTTGGCAAGGTGCTCGGACACATTGGAATCGCGGGGAGTATGGCTGCTTTGGCCAGTGCGGTTCTTGTGCCGCTGAGTTTCCGACTCGGCGAGAGACTCAAGGGAGGCTGCGCAATGCCGTTCGCGTTGCGTCTGCGTTGGACCGCGGGCAGTGTATCTGTAATCACGCTCGGATTGTGGGCCTTCGGTGCAACAACGTATCTTCTAAATCACTTGCCGATCCGGTAGGTTTTCGCAGACGCTGACGAAGGTCATCGAATCGTCAATGGTTCTCATGCGCAAAAAGCTCATTCTATGGACCGGTAAGAAACACTCCGGCAAGACTACCAGCGCCGCCAGACTCGCAGGAATGGCCCGTGACGAAGGATTTGACGTAGCCGGATTGTTGGCAGAGGCCCTGTATCACGACGGCAGGCTGATTGGATTCGACGCGATTGACCTGCAAACCGAAACCCGGGCGCCCCTGGCAAGACGCAGGAGCGAGGGGAGCGAATCCGTTCCATTCGACTTCATTGCAGAGGGAGTGAAACTCGGCAGAAGCGCTCTTAGCCCGGCGGCTACGGAAGCTGCCGACCTTATCGTCGTCGATGAGTTCGGGCCGTTGGAGATGAACTCTCAAGGCTGGCGCACAGATGTTGATTTGCTGGTTCGGACAAGCGAAGCCCTGATACTGCTTGTCGTCCGTGAGGAATTGGCCGGGCAGCTTCAACATCTGTATTCAAATGTTGCGGGCCTGATGCTATGCGCCGGTGAGCCGGAATCCGTTGAGAAGGTGATGTCGGTGCTAAGGGGCCGGCGCAGGATACGGCGAGCAGTAAGATGATTAAACTGGATGGAATGTTGATGATCGGCTCTGCCGGCGCCAATCTTGGCAAGACGGAGCTGGCCTGCGCAATTCTCAGGAAATTCGGCAAAGATGGCGACATCATCGGGGTAAAGGTCACTACGATAAAGGATACGAACGGGCAATGCCCGCGCGGCGGAGAGGGCTGCGGGGTGTGCTCTTCGTTGGATGGCGTCTTCTGCATCACCGAAGAGACCGAAAGTGGTTCCGGGAAAGACACGTCGAGACTTCTGGCTTGCGGGGCCGGGCGGGTTTTCTGGCTTCGGGTCCTCAGAGAGCATTTGGTTGAAGGTGTAACCGCCCTGCTGGATGTGATTGGTCCCGATGCGGTGTGCGTGTGTGAATCGAACTCGCTGCGTGCAGTGGTTGAGCCGGGGCTGTTCTTTATGGTGACAGGCCGGGATGCGAAGACCTGGAAAGACTCGGCGCGGCAGGTACAAAAACATGCCGACAGAATTGTGGTATCCAACGGCAAAGGCTTTGACCTCGACCTCGACGAAATAGAGCTCGTCGGCGGGAACTGGAGAATGCGCGAGGGGTGTAAGGGCACGGGGACCACAACACAGGCAACGGCGATAATACTGGCTGGCGGCCGGAGCAGCCGAATGGGCGTCGACAAAAGCCTGCTGCCGGTGGATGGGCAGCCCATAATCGAGAGAGTCTTCGAGCAGCTTGCCGGGCGCTTCGATCAGATACTGATAAGCGCCAACGAGCCGGAAAAGCTGGCGTTCCTGGGGCTTGAGGTCGTGCCGGACAGAATTCCGGGGCAGGGACCTTTGATGGGTATTGCCTCGGCGCTGGGGGCGTCGAGCAACGATCTGAATTTCGTGGTTGCGTGCGATATTCCGCGTATGCATATCGCCCTTGTCGAAAAGATGCTCGCCGAAGCCGACAGGAGCAAAGCAGACGTGGTTGTCCCGATGACGGGCAGCGAGGAATATGAGCCGCTCTTTGCGCTGTACCGTAAGAGCGCGCTCGAGGCCATAAACAAGGTTCTGGCGTCGGGAGGGCGAAGAATAAGTGACATATTCGCTCTATGCAGGGTTAAATACATCAGATTGACTGATTCGGACTGGCTGCGCAACCTCAATACTCCGGCGGAATACGAAGAATTCAGGAAGGGACGCGTGGTTAGTTTTGAAGAGGCATTCGAGATTGTTATGAGCTCAGCGCGTCGGCTTGGGACGGAGCGCGTCAGTATTATCGACAACGGCGCTTTGAATCGAGTGCTGCGAGAGGATGTCGCCTCGGATATCGACATTCCGCCCTTCAACAAATCCACTATGGACGGCTTTGCGTGCCGCCGCGTGGACCTTGGCAATGAGCTTACAATCATTGAGACTATCGCCGCCGGGTCGGTGCCCAAAAGAGCGATTGGACGCAATCAGTGCGCGAAGATTATGACCGGCGCGGTTGTGCCCGATGGGGCGGATTGCGTTATTATGGTCGAATCCGCCGAGCGAACAGGCGAAAACAGAATTCGATTCACAGGCGACAGCACAGAAGACCATATCCGCCGTAAGGGCGAAGATGCGAAAAAGGGAGATGTGGTTATTCGTGCAGGGGAATTGATCAGGGCGCAGCAGATTGCAGTGTTGGCAAGTGTCGGGCGTGTTGAGCCGCTGGTTTCGGCGCGTCCGAGGGTGGGCATCATAGCAACAGGCAGTGAAATAGTGGAACCCGACAAGAAACCGGCGGCGGGACAAATCAGAAACAGCAACGGCTACCAGTTGAGCGCCCAGGCGGCAGGGGCCGGGGCAATTGCGAGAAGTTACGGGATCGCTGCCGATGACGAAAAGCAGCTTGAGGCAATGGCAAAAGAGGCGGCGGCTGAAAATGACGTTGTGGTTCTGTCGGGCGGAGTATCGGCGGGCGATTACGATTTCGTCCGGGAGGTCCTCAAGAAGAACGGCGTGCGGCTGCTTTTCGAGAGGGTGGCGGTCAAGCCGGGCCGGCCGATGGTTTTCGGGGTGTCGGACGAGGTGTTTTACTTCGGGATGCCGGGTAATCCGGTGTCAAGCTTTGTAATGTTTGAGCTGATAGTGAGGCCTTTTCTATTCAAAATGATGGGGCACAATTTGAAGCCTGGGGTCTGCCTGAGGAAACTGGAAGAGGGCATAACAAGAAACAGGACGGCGAGAGATTCGTGGCTGCCGGTGGTGTTTACGGGCAGTGACGGGGCGGCAAAGGTAGAATACCACGGCTCGGCGCATATCAACGCGTTGTGCAAGGCGGACGGCTTGATCTGCATGCCAGCGGGCGTGGCTGAAATCAAGGCGGGGACTATTGTTGCCGTCAGACAGATTTAATATGCAAGGTATGGGCAGACACCAGTATGGTACATGAAGGTCTTTGGGAGCAGCTTGAGAAGCTCGACCGGCAGGAAACGGCTAAGAGAGGAGGCTGCCGTTACCTAACCGACCCTGACCGTTACGCTCTTGCGATGCTCGGAACGCAGTACGTAGTCAACCTCGTTGAGAAGGACATATCAAGCCTACAGGCCGATTCACCGTCAAGGCCAGCCCCTTTCCTCGAACAGCTCTGTCTTCTGGCCTATTTGATAAACGCAAAGGATATTGCTCTTGCCGAGAAGCTTGTCAAAGCCGAGTCGCTGCCGGGCGGGCAATTCTTTTTCAGGGGGCCGCACAGCCTGCCAACGGAGAATCTGGAAAAGGCCTTTGGCGATAATCCGGAAGGCCTGATACGGGCTTCGGAGCAGCTTGGCGCGACACGGTGCGAATTCGGGGATGCCTCGATTCGGGTGTATGCGCTGCCTCGTATTCCATTGACGTTGGCGGTATGGCGAGGTGACAAGGAGTTTGCCGCCAGAGCATCCATATTGTTCGACCAGACGGCAGCAACCCACCTGCCATTGGACGCCATGTGGGCGATGGTGAACCTGACGGTGAAAACATTGGTAAGAGCCGCCGAGGCAAGCGGTTAAGTGATTCGGCGATCTGTGGAAATCCCACACAAGACCCGCTATTCAGATAGGAATTTCGGAGTATGTCCCCTGCTCGTCGGCAACCATCCGGCAAGTCGGGACTCAATCGGCCTGCAAATGACCGAATCTGTGCAAGGAGAAGTCTGAAAAAAAACTGTCCTAATTGGTGATAGTCCTTGATAGTGTAGCAGGAAACGATTAAATTATTGCGTTTTCGTGTCTTTTTTGAGTCTGTGCCGGTGAATATGGGGCACACACGGCCTTGACAGGATCGTTATTGTATTTGCAATGGCAGGTTCAAAAATAGCAATCGGCGGCAAGGGAGGTGTCGGCAAGACGACGGTCTGCGCGGTCTGGGCGGAGCTGTTTGCCCAAGACGGCTGCGACGTTCTGGCCATCGACGCAGACCCGAATACAAGCCTGGCCTCGGCTTTTGGGATAACCGGGGAGCAAAGCCCGGTGCCGCTTATCACGATGAAAGAGCTTATTGCCGAGCGGACGGGAACCGGGAAGAACGCCATAGGGGCTTATTTCAAGCTGAATCCAAAGGTCAGCGACTTGCCGGAGGAGCACTCGCTGAAGGTGGGCAAGGTGAAGCTGCTGGTTCTGGGGGCTATAACACAGGGCGGCGGGGGCTGCGCTTGCCCGGAAGGGGCGTTTTTGAAGGCGCTGCTGACGCATACGATACTGCAACGGCAGGAAGTGGTCTTGGTTGATCTGGCGGCGGGCGTGGAGTCTATGGGCAGGGCAAGCGTTCAGGGTATTGATGCGCTGGTCCTAATTGTTGAACCGGGGGGCAGGAGTATTGAGACAGCCAACAATATGGCGAAAATGGCCAGAGAGCTTGGGATCGGGTGTGTAGGAGCAATTGCCAACAAGATCACCGACCCCGCCCAAAGGCGGCTGATAGAGTCGCAACTGGAGGATGTTGCCTTGTTGGGGAGTCTTTCGTACAGCAAGGCCCTTCAGGAGGCGGATATGCGGCGAGAGGCGGTGTTTGGAGCGGACACGGAGGTTGTAGAGGAGTTGAAACATGCGAAGAGTAATCTGGCCGAGCTTCTTTCGTCAAAGGTCGGAAAGTGATAAAGGACGAAGGTGATGTACATCTCTTGAAGAACCAGGTGTTGAAAGAGTGAGGACATTCTATGGATGCAAAGGAACGCAGCAGCGACAAGGCTGCACAGGAAATGATAGAACGGATGGCCGAGGCTGGCCAGCAAAACGCCTGGGACAGGCTCGAAGCTCAGTTGCCGCAGTGCGGTTTCGGCAAACAGGGGATATGCTGCCGGATTTGTACGATGGGTCCCTGCCGGATCACGAAAAAGGCCCCTCTGGGCGTTTGCGGGGCCGACGTGGACACTATCGTAGCGCGGAATTTCCTGCGAGCGATTGCGGCGGGCGTCAGCGCGCACAGCGACCACGGGCGAACCGTGGCAGAGATATTCCTTGCGACGGCGAAAGGTCAGGCCGGGGATTACCGGCTGAAAGACACCACGAAACTACACAAGCTCGCGCAGGAATTGGGGGTGAAGACGAAAGACCGCTCGGTGAACGAGATTGCGGTGGATATTGGCAAGATCGCTCTGGGCGAGTTCGGCAAGCCGGAAGGCACACAGCTTATGGCCAAGCGGGCCCCTAAGCCGCGTCAGGAAATCTGGAACAGGCTGGGGATCACGCCTCGGGCAGTTGACCGCGAGGTTACCGAGTCGCTGCACCGCAGCACGATGGGCGTTGACCAGGATTACAGAAATATCCTTCTGCACGCCAGCCGGGTGGCCCTGGCCGACGGCTGGGGCGGGTCGATGCTCGCCACCGAATTGCAGGATGTTCTCTTCGGGACGCCTTATCCGGGCCGGGGCGAAGTCAATATGGGCGTCCTCAAGGAAGACCAAGTCAACATCATCGTCCACGGGCACGAGCCTATTCTGTCCGAGATGATAGCGGCGGCGTCCCAGGACAAGGAGCTGCTTGCCGAGGCCGAGAAGGTCGGCGCGAAGGGAATAAACGTGGCTGGGACCTGCTGCACGGCCAACGAGCTGCTGATGCGGCACGGCATACCAATAGCCGGCAATTTCCTCAATCAGGAATTGGTCATCGCCACCGGCGCAATAGAGCTGATGGCCGTTGACGTTCAGTGCGTAATGCAGGGTCTGACAAGCATTGCCGCGTGCTACCACACCAAGCTGATAACCACAGCCGACAAGGCCAGGATGCCGGGGGTGGAGCACATCTCGATGGATGAGAAGACGGCGCTCAATACCGCGAAGAAGCTGGTCAGAATGGCCATCGACAACTACAAGAACCGCGGGGAGGTGTATATTCCCAGGCAAAAGGAGTCTGCGGTAGGCGGCTTTAGCTTCGAATCGATCAACTATATGTTAGGCGGGCGGTTCCGAGCGAGTTTTCGGCCGTTAAACGACAACATAATCAACGGAAGAATCCGCGGCATCGTCGGCGTAGTCGGGTGCACCAACCCCAAAATGCCCCAGGACTTCACTCACACAACGCTGACAAAAGAGCTTATCAAAAGGGATATTCTCGTATTGACGACCGGCTGCGCGACTATCGCCTGCGGCAAGCAAGGTCTCAACAATCCCAAAGAGGCCCTCGATCTGGCGGGACCGGGCCTGCGAGAGGTGTGCGAGGCGGTCGGGATACCGCCGGTGCTTGCGTGCGGGAGCTGTGTTGACAACACGCGTCTGCTTGTATCGTGCAGTGAGCTTGTGCGCGAAGGCGGCCTGGGCGAGGATATATCCGATCTGCCCGTGGCCGGGGCGTGCCTCGAGTCGGTCAGCGAGAAAGCCTTTGCCATCGGCCAGTACTTCGTGGCAAGCGGGGCGCTCGTTGTCTTCGCCAAGGAGATTATGCCGATTCTGGGCAGCGAGAACGTGAGCAATTACCTATTCGAGGGGATTGAGAAGGAGCTCGGCGGCAAATGGGCCGTCGAATCCGACCCGGTGAAGGCGGCCGAGCTGATACACGCCCACATCGAAGGCAAACGGGATGCCCTGGGAATCAACAAGAAGAAAGAGCGAAAGCTGTACGATATGGCCGACCGACGGGCATTGGCCGTCGAATAGCCATTTTGAGACACGCAGGGTGGGCTTTAGCCCACCAGTTCGGTGGGGCAAGCCCCACCCTGCTGGTGAATAGTGATTACGCGACTTTAAGGTAGGTTAGTTTATGTCAAAGATAATTGCTTCAGCGGCGATTCGCGGCGCTCATAAGATAGCCAAACAAGCGGAAGACATCCTGAAAAAAGCGATCAAGGAAAAAGGCAAAGACTGCCGAGTCGAATTTCCGAACACAGGCTACTACATGCCCATCATTTATTCGATGACGGGCAAAGCGGTGGAAACTTTGGCCGATTTTGAAGAGGTGATGCAGGAGATCAGGGATTTGCTGCCGCCGCCGGTTGACGACGACCTTTGGCTGCCTTACTTGGGTCAGGCCCTCGATGCGGGTATGGCAACACTTTTCGCAGAGGAGATTATTGAGGGATGCAGGTACCTGATAGGCCCCAATCCCGTAAATGGTATTTGGCTTGGGGCGGCGGACGATATAATCCTGCGCGAGCGCGGGATACAGTTTGTGGATGGCACCGCGCCGGGTTTTGCGGCGGTGGTGGGCGCGGCGCCGGATGTGAAAACGGCCGTCGAGATTGCCCGCAAGCTGCAGGAACGCTGCCTGTACGTCTTCATGCACGCACACAACAACGGCACGACCTTCGCCGAGCAGCTTGTCGAAGGCGGGGTGCAGCTGGGATGGGAAACGCGACTGGTGCCCTTCGGCAGGGAGATAACTTCGGCGATCTACGCGCTCGGATTCGCCAGCCGGGCGGCGCTTAGCTTCGGTGGCGTCCAGCCGGGCGATTTTAGGCGAAATCTGCTTTACAACAAGAACAGGATATTCGCGTTTGTTATGCCGTTGGGCGAGGTTACGGACGAATGGTATGCCACGGCCGCGGGGGCAATCAACTACGGCTTTCCCGTCATCGCCGACTCCGACATCCCGCAGATTCTTCCCACGGGCGTATGCACATACGAGCATGTGGTCTCCAACATTCCGCACGACCAGATCGTGGAAAAGGCGGTCGAGGTCCGCGGCCTGAAGGTCAAGGTTGCCAAAATCGCAATCCCGGTGGCCGTCAGCCCGGCGTTTGAGGGCGAGCGAATCCGCAAGGAAGACATGCACTGCGAATTCGGCGGGCAGAGAACACCGGCGTTTGAGTGGGTTCGGACGCGGGAAATCAATGAGGTCGAAGACGGCAAGGTGATAGTAGAAGGGCCGGACGTCGATACGCTCGAGGAAGGCGGAAAGCTGCCGTTAGGCATAATAGTCGAGGTGGCGGGAAGAAAGATGCAGCCTGATTTTGAGCCTGTGCTGGAGCGGCAGGTGCACACATTCCTGAACGAGGCCCAGGGGCTGTGGCACATGGGCCAGCGCGATATCAACTGGGTTCGAATCAGCAAGAACGCCGCGAAGGCCGGCTTCAAGCTGGAGCACATCGGCAAGCTTCTGCACGCAAAGTACCATGACGAGTATTCGAGCATTGTAGATAAGGTGCAGGTTAAGATATACACGGATGAAAAGGAGGTCCTGAGACTTCGTGAGCAGGCACAGGCCGTATATGCCGATCGCGATGCGAGGCTTGAAGGTATGACGGACGAGGACATCGAGACATTCTACTCTTGTACGCTGTGCCAGAGCTTTGCCCCGAACCACGTGTGCATTGTATCGCCGGAGCGGCCCGGGCTGTGCGGCGCGTATAGCTGGCTCGACTGCCGGGCGGCATACGAGATTACCCCATCGGGGCCGAATCAGCCCATCTCGAAGGGGACCTGCATCGAGCCGACTATCGGCCAGTGGGACAGAGTTAACGCATTCGTCTTGAAGACGAGCGGCGGCAACGTGCAGCGAATGAGCCAGTACAGTATGATCGCCGACCCGATGACCTCGTGCGGATGCTTCGAGTGCATCGCGGCGGTGCTGCCATCGACCGGGGGCATAATGATTGTGAACAGAGAGTACAGCGAGATGACGCCCGTCGGAATGAAGTTTTCGACGCTTGCCGGGACGGTCGGCGGCGGCCAGCAGACGCCGGGCTTCATCGGGCACTCAAAGCATTACATCTGCTCGCGGAAATTCATCGCGGCCGAAGGCGGAATCAAGAGGATCGTATGGATGCCGACGATGCTCAAAAACGATATTAAGGGTGCATTGGCCAAGAGAGCAGAGGAGGCAGGGCTTGGCGGCGAAGAGTTCATGGCCAAGATCGCGGATGAGACGACCGCTACAACGGAAGAAGATGTTTTGGAGTTTATCAGCAAAGTCAACCACCCTGTGACCACAATGGACCCGATGTTCTGAAAGTAAAATCAAAAATCAAAATGTAAAATGCAAAATTAAGGATGTCCTTGCCCCCACGTCTTCTTGTCGAAGACAAGTGTGGGGGCACTTCCGTAATTTTGATATTTGATTTTTGATGTTTAATTTGGAGGTTGTTATGGCACTGACCGGATTAGAGATATTCAAGCTTTTGCCGAAGACCAACTGCAAGAAGTGCGGTATGCCGACATGCCTGGCGTTTGCGATGGCTCTGGCGCAGAAGCGCGCCAAGCTGGATGATTGTCCGGACGTATCGCAGGAAGCGAAGGAGAAGCTCGCCGCCGCAGCGGCGCCGCCAATGCGGAAGATCGTGTTCGGCAGCGAAGATAATCGGGTCCAGGTCGGGCAGGAGACGGTGATGTTCCGGCACGAGGAGAAATTTCACAATCCCACGATCCTGGCGGCGACGGTCTCGGACAAGCTCACGGGCGAGGAGCTCAAGAAGCGCATAGAGTCTGTGAACGCGCTGCAATTCGAGCGGGTGGGAACAAGAATCGGGATCAAGGCCATAGCAATCGTCAACGACAGCGGGTCACTACAATCGTTCGCCACGGTGTGCAAAGCTGCAAAGGAGGGAAGCGAGCTTGCATTGATTTTGGCGACGGATTCGCCGGATGCTATGGCAGCCGCGGCAACGGCGGTGAAAGAGCGCGTCCCCCTGCTGGCGGGGGCGACGGCCAAAACAGCGGAATCGATGGCGAAGATAGCGAGGGAAAACGGCTGTCCGCTCGTTGTCAAGGCCGAGTCGATTGAGGCCCTTGCCGATCTTAGCGAGAAGGTCAAGGGCCTGGGCGTTGAGGATATTGTGCTGAGCCTGGAAGGTCTGAGCCTGCGGGACCAGTTGTACAACGCGTCGAGGATGCGGGTGCTTTCGTTGAAAAAGATATTCAGACCGCTCGGTTATCCGACCATGTCTTTTGTCAGAGACGGCGACGGCGACACTCAGGCGGCCACCGCCATAAGTCTGATTTGCAAGTACTCGAGCATCGTGGTTGTAGATACGGTCGAGCCGTGGGCGATATTGCCTATGCTCACTACGGTAATGAACATCTTCACGGACCCGCAAAAGCCCGTGCAGGTGGAGCCGAAGATATATAAGATCGGCGAGGCGGACGAAAACTCGCCGCTGATGTTCACAACGAACTTCTCGCTGACCTACTACACCGTCGAATCGGACGTTGAGGCAAGCAGAGTGCCCAGCTATATCCTCGTGGTCGATACCGAGGGCACAAGCGTCTTGACGGCCTATTCCGGTGACAAGCTCAACGAGAGAACGGTTGCGGACGCAATGAAGAAATTTGAGGTGGACAAGCTCGTTAAGCACCGCAAGCTAATCATCCCCGGCTATGTGGCGGTGATGAGCGGCAAGCTCGAAGAGGCGACGAACTGGGAGGTAATGGTAGGGCCGAGAGAGTGCTCGATGCTGCCGAAGTATCTGCAGGAGGTCTGGAACTAAGAGAGTGGAAAATCGTGAATCGAATCACAACTTGCGAGATGTAACAGAAGTTTTGCAGAAGTCCTAATGTAATTTGTAAGAGGGCGCGAAGAAGGAATTCGATTTGGCCAAGAATACGAAGGATGAACGCAGCAAGAAATGCCTGATCCGCTTTGAGCCGAGCGGCCTTAAGATAGAAGTGCCGGTTGGGACGGTGCTGCTTGAGGCTGCACACAAGGCGGGCATCTACCTGAGCAGCATTTGCGGCGGTGACGGATACTGCGGCAAGTGCAAGGTTGTAATCGACACAGGGCAGTTCCACAGCCGCCCCACCACTCTGCTCACCCAGGAGGAGATCCGGCAAGACGTCGTTCTGGCCTGCCAGACCACGGTGCTTTCGGATATGACCGTCACCGTGCCGAAGTCCCACACCCTGGAGACAAGCCAAATCCTGATGGACAGCGACGCGCACCGCTTCAGCCAGCTTCCGGGCGCGGTGCGGGCAGGATTGTTTGAATTTGATGCCCTGGTCAGGAAGGTTTATGTCGAGATGTCGCCCCCGACCGTGCACGACCACACGGCCGACCACGAACGCCTGTATCTGGCCATACGGGAGAAGGTCGAGGCCCCGATTATGCAGACCGGCTTTCGTATCCTTCAGAGGCTCTCCAAGGTGCTCCGCAAATCGGGGTATAAGGTTACGGTGACTATCGGGCGACGCGGCGAGACGACGGAGGTCATCGACGTGGAAGAAGGCGACCACCGGGCGAAGAATTACGCGGTAGCGGTTGACCTGGGGACAACGACGGTGGCGGCGCATCTGGTCTATCTGACGGACGCAACCACGATAGATACAGAAGCAACGTACAACAGCCAGATAAACTTCGGCGAAGACTATATCCGGCGAATAATCTATGCAGAAGAGAACAACGCCTTCGACGAGATGCAAAACCGCATAGTCAACGACGTCAACAATCTGATAGTAACGCTGGCGTCGCGAAAAAGGATCGATTTGCAGGATATCACGACCGTGATATGCGCGGGCAATACGGCGATGGTGCATTTTCTGCTCAATCTCGATCCGACGCGAATCCGCAGAGAGCCATACATCGCATCGGCGAGCTTCATACCGCCGATTCGTGCGGCGGAGGTCGGGATTCAGATCAATAAGCGAGGCCTGCTGTACTGCCTGCCGAGCGTGGCGGCCTACGTGGGCAGCGACATTGTAGCCGGGGTGCTGACCACGCGGATTTATACGAAGAGGGGCATCTCGCTTTTCGCCGACATCGGGACGAACGGCGAGGTGGTCCTGGGCAATAAAGACTGGCTGGTGTGCGCGTCAAGCTCAGCGGGGCCGGCGTTTGAAGGCAGCGGGGTGCGGCACGGCATGCGGGCGGGGGCAGGGGCGATTGAGAAATTGAGTATCCTGGAGGACGGGGCCATAGAGTACAGGACAATCGGCAACACACATCCGGCGGGCCTCTGCGGGTCGGGGCTTCTGGATACCCTTGCCGGATTATTCACACGCGGAATAATAGACCGGACCGGCCGATTCAAAACAGACGGCCAATTCGGGATAACAGAAGGCGACGAGGGAATGCAATTCCAGCTCGTGCCGGGTGACGACGACCACCACGAAATAGTGATTACGCAGGCGGACATCAACAATCTTGTCCGTTCCAAGGCCGGGGTATTTGCCGCTATCCGGGTGCTTATGGAATCGACTCAGACAAAGCTCGATGACCTGGAGGCAATTTACCTGGCCGGCGGATTTGGGAACTTCCTCGATGTTCGGCAGGCTGTGACCATCGGAATGCTGCCCGACGTGCCGATCGAGAAGATACAATTCGTGGGAAATACCTCAATTGCGGGGGCAAAGACAGTGCTGCTGAGCCAAAAGGCGCTAAGCACGGCTGAAGAGATTGCCAAGAGTATGACATATTTTGACTTGATGAGCCATTCCGGGTATATGGACGAATTTGTCAGGGCGAGTTTCCTGCCCCACACGGATTTGTCATTGTTTCCTTCCGTAATGGGCGGGACTGCGGTAACGGGATCCGCGATGTGAAGAGAGTGACTAAAGTGAACTAAAGTGAACTAAAGTGAACTAAAGTGAGCTAAAGTGACTAAAGTGTTGAGCAATAAAGAATTTGGTAAGGAACTTGAGAAGCGGACGCGGCAGTTTGCCGTGCGCATAATCCGTCTATCAATGATGCTACCCGACACGCCAGAGGGGAGGGTTGTAAGGAATCAGCTCACGAAATCTGGGACTGCCGTCGGCGCCAATTATCGCGAGGCTAATCGGGCTAGAAGCAAAGCCGATTTCAGAAATAAGATTAGGATTTGTGAAAGCGAGGCCAGTGAAACGCAATACTGGCTCGAAGTTATTGTGGAAGTAAAATGGCTATCCTGGGCGAAAGTAAAGTGCGATTATGAAGAGTGCGGGGAATTACTTGCGATTTTTACGTCCGCCGGCGCAAAGTAGGTCAGGACGTAATTTGGATGTGTGCTGTTGCTGCTCGTGACTTTAGCTCACTTTAGGCACTTTCGGCACTTTAGCTCACTCAGACAGGACAACGAAAAATGGCAACTGTTATAGCAGTAAGTGGCAAAGGCGGGTCGGGCAAGACGACTGTGGCCGCTATGATTATCAGGTGCCTGCTGGAACGAGGCCGGGGCGGCGCGATACTTGCAGTGGATGCGGACCCCAATTCGTGCCTTGCTCTTACTTT
>CAYGZM010000073.1:0-17643 GCA_964354365.1 uncultured Pirellulales bacterium | reverse complement strand
TGGCCGTTACTATGGATGGCCAACTATACGTATGTGTTCAGGCGACGCACGTGACACCGGGCAATCTGCGGGCGTTCGTGCAGGCCAAGATACGACGGGTGTGCGACGGGGTCACATTCGAGAAGCGGTTGCGCTCCACCGAAGAGATTGAGCATGCATACCTTGACCGGCGAGATATGGATTACTTGTACTCTGACAAGACCGGGCACATTCTGATGGACAGCCAGACCTACGATCAGCTGACTGTTACTAATGAGCTGATGGGGGAGTCCGTAAAGTTCCTTAAGCCCAACACGCGCCTGACGGCCCTATTGCATGAAGGCAATGTGGTGACCCTGGAGCTGCCGAAGATAGTTGATCTGAGCGTTATTGAGACAAGCGCGGTTGCCCGCGGGGCGACGGTTACAAATCAGTTAAAGGATGCCGTTCTGGAGACAGGCCTTAAGACACGGGTGCCTCCCTTCATCGAGGTCGGGGAGGTCGTGCGGATAAGCACAGAAGATGGCTCATACATCTCCAGGGGGAAGTAGGCGTCCGGACGGTCGGTTTTGCGGGCGAAGGCCGGGCCGCCTGCGGGACTCCGGGGCGCGCGGAGAAAAGACCGGTAAAGGTATTTGACAGGGGGCGGTTTGGGTTTTAGTGTGGCGGTATTATTTTTCTGCAAGGAGTACGAAGAAGGCAAGGCCATCAATCTTACGAATGAGGGCCTGGGGTGAGAATTGAAGGAACGCAGCATAATTGGCGCTAAACCGCAAAGCGCTGGTAGTACAACATTTCGTAAATGGCGCGACTATGAGACAAAAAGATTGTAACTGTTTTGACGGATTTCTCCACTCGCTCCGCTCGGTCGAAATGACAGGATAGTCATAGGACTTATGAAATGCGGCAGTAGGATGCGTGAAAGACAGCCTGCAAACTAATATCAGAGGTGTAAGAAATGGCAAAAACAATTGTTTATTCGACCCAGGCATGCCCATGGTGTCATAGAGCGAAGGATTTTTTGAGAGAACACAACATCGAATTTGAGGACAAGGACGTTGCAGAGGACCTGGCCGCGAGGAGTGAGCTCCTGCAGAAATCAGGGCGAATGGGCGTTCCCGTTCTCGACATTGATGGGACAATAATTGTCGGCTTCGATCAACAGGCAATAGAGAAGGCGTTGAACCTGTAAGATGTATGATTTGATAATAATCGGCGGAGGAGTTGCAGCCTTTTCTGCCGCATTATATGCAGGCAGGTTCCGGCTGAAAACGCTCGTCGTCGCAGAGAACCTGGGCGGGACGTTAATCCTGACGGATGACATCGGCAATTACCCGGGTTTCAAGAAGACAACGGGCATGGAGCTGTTTGATAGAATCAAAGATCATGCCAAAGACTACGAGATCGAAATTTTAGAGAGAAGAGCCGAGAAGGTTGAAAAACACGCAGACTGTTTTGAGGTCTCCACCAAAGACAAAACACACAAGACAAAGACAATAATCTTCGCAACGGGGACGAGACTGCGCAAGCTGAACGTCCCGGGAGAAAAGGAATTCGCAGGCAAGGGAGTTCATTATTGCGCGCTTTGCGACGGCGTTCTCTACAAAGACAAAATCATCGGCGTTGCGGGCGGCTCGGATTCGGCGGCGAAAGAAGCGCTGCTTTTGGCGGAGTATGGGAAGAAAGTCTATATTATCTACAGAAGAGAAAAGATACGGGCGGAACCGGTAAATGCCGAGCGAGTCGAGCAAAACAAAAGGATAGAAATAATAAACAGCACAAACATAACAGAAATAAAGGGAGATACATTTGTTGACGGTGTAATCCTCGACAAAGCCTACAAGGGTTCAACGGAGCTGAAGCTCAACGCTTTGTTTGTTGAAGTCGGGCACATTCCCACTTCCGATTTGGCCAGGTCGATAGGAGTAAAAACAAACGAAAAAAGTGAAATAGTAATAAACAGGGATTCGGAGACAAATGTTAAGGGAGTTTTCGCGTGCGGGGACGTGGTTGACAGTAAATTCAAACAAGCCATAACAGGAGTTGCGGAAGGCGTTGTTGCAGCCCATAGCGCTTATCAGTATCTGGCAAACCAAACCTCTGTTTGCGATAACGATGAAGCGTAGGAGCCGATATCGTTACCTTGTTCCAAGTGCAGTTGCACATACTCACCCTTGAATTTCCGGCATCGTGTGGGGTAACACCGGCTTGTCGTGATGTCGGGCTGCTTCATGCGCGAAATCCTGGTTGACACAGGGCGTGCCGCATTTTAGTATGTCGGCGTGCATTGTGCTTTCTGATATTGATTACCTTAAGGAGCGTGCAAGATGGACGAAGGCAAGGCAATTAACATCACCGATGAGAATTATGAGAGCGAGGTATTGAACTCAGAAGTCCCCGTGGTGGTGGATTTTGGGGCTGAATGGTGCGGGCCATGCCGGATGACCGGTCTGGTTCTTGATAAGATAGCCGAGGAATACGAGGGGAGGTTGAAGGTCTGCAAAGTCGATGTTGACGAGCAGCGTGGCGCAGCCATCAAGGCGGGCATCCAGAACATCCCCACGATCAATATCTACAAAGACGGCGAGATAGTAGACCAGATGAGGGGGGTCACGCTGAGCTTTGAGAGCGACCTTAAGGAGAAGATAGACTCGCACTTATAGATGAGAGGTGGCCAAATGGACGATGCAAAAGACCTCCAGCCGTTGAATAGCGCTGAGTATCTCGACGAGTTGCTCGGCGAAGGATACGCCGTTAAAGGTCCGCGGAACGACCCGGAGAGAGATGCGGCTTCGCTGAGAAGGCAGCTTGAGAAGGGAAAGGAGTTCACGCCGGAATTGTGGTTTCCGGAGAACGGCTATAAGTTTGTTGAGCCGAGCACCTTCACCAAGGGCTATAGAATAGCGTATAAAATAATCGACGACTTCCCGGACGAAAGGTATAATTCGAATTACAGCCTTGTTAAAGGGGACGCAGAGATACCTCTGTATCTCAAGATGGAGGCGCCGCACCTCGAATAACGAACTGCGAAAGGCCGACTCGGGACGGCGGTTTCTCAGTACGAGAATGCCGGTCGATACGCTATACGGGATGTGAGCAATGGTTTACGAGGATCTAAAAGGCAAAAGGGTCTTAGTCACCGGCTCGAGCAGCGGGATCGGACAGGCGACCGCGATTCTCTTCTCTCAACAGGGCTGTTACGTGGGAGTCCACTACTTCCGCACCAAAGCGGGCGCACAGAAGACTCTCAGGGCGGTGAAGAGGAATAGTGACGGCACAGTCGTTTATGGCGATCTGCGCGACGAGAAGCAGGCCGAGGAGGCCGTCAGGGAATTCACGGCGGCGGCGGGCGGGATGGATATCCTCGTGAACAATGCGGGCACAATGGTCGGCAGGCAGTTCTTCGAGAGCGCGCCCCTCGAGTACCACGAGGACGTCTATGCTACGAACGTCCGCAGCGTGTTTCTGGTTACCAGGGCAGCGGTGCCGTATCTGAAGAAGAGCAAAGGCGTTATAGTCAACGTCGGCTCGGTGGCGGGGCACACCGGCGGAAACGGCGGCTCGGGGATGTACGCCGGCGCGAAGGCGGCGGTGGCGGCGGAGACCATCTCGATGGCGAAGGAATTCGCCAAGTACGGCATCCGGGTCAACAGCGTCCTGCCCGGCTTTATCGAGACCCGCTTTCACGAGCAGTACAGCACGCCCGAGCGCTGCAAGGAGGTTGCCAAGAAGACCCCGCTCGGCAGGAACGGCACGGGCGAGGATGTCGCCAATGCGATACTTTTCCTGGCGAGCAAGTCGGCCAGTTTTATTACCGGCGCGTATATCTCCGTCAACGGCGGGCTGTATATGAGGGCGTAGGCCGGGCCGCGGTCAGGGTATTCCTTTGGGCACAAAAGAACGGTATCGTCCCAAGATTTGTGGGGAAAACACTATGGGGTAAGAAAGCGTTTATCGCATTAGGGCTGACAGCAGGTAATAAAACGGCTGCGAGAATCTCGCAGAGCCGTTCTGCTGGTAGCGGATAAAGCGATAAACGCTATTCGCTGTTCCGAAACTGAACAACCAGATTGCCCCCAACCTTTGGGACGTTAATAAAAGAACACGCAGAATGTGGAAGGTAGCATTCTATGGCGGCAGTATTCGGCAACTCGATGAATAGAAGGGGTTTTGTCAAGGGCAGTTTGGCTGCTCTTGGGGCGATGGTGACGCTCGGCGGCTGCAGCACGTTAGGCGGGTGGCAAAGCCGAAGAGGGCAGGGCGAGGTTCGGTGGGCACTGCTGAGCGATACGCACATCCCGGAGGACGTGAACGACAATTACCGGGAGTTTTACCCCCACCGGAACCTGGAGAAGATCGTTCCTCAGATAATCGCAAATGCACCAGACGCCGTTGCGATTACGGGCGACTTGGCGCGTTTGACGGGCCGGTTGGGCGATTACGCGAATCTAAAGAAGCTGTTGACGCCGCTTGCTAAAGAAACGCCGGTCTTTATGGCGCTTGGCAATCATGACGACCGGGACAATTTTCTCAAGGTCTTTGAGGAGTCGCCCGGGGAAAGACAGGCAGTTGCGGGCAAGTGCGTGGTTGTTGCGAACACGCCGGCGGTTCGTTTGATTATGCTGGATTCTCTTTTCTTCGTGAACAAGGCGCCCGGGCTGCTCGGCTACGCACAGAGGACGTGGATAGAGAGGTATTTGAAAAGCTGCGATGATACTCCGACGATTCTGTGCTTTCACCACACGCTGGGAGATCGTGACGGTGATTTGTTGGATGTGCCTCGTTTTTATGATTTGATTCGGCCGATTCGAAAGGTCAAGGCGATTGTCTATGGCCATTCGCACGAGTATCGATTTTCGGAGTACAAGGGGGTTGCTCTGATCAACCTTCCTGCGACGGGGTACAATTTCAACGACGACGAACCGGTGGGCTGGGTGGAGGCTACGCTGAGCGGGCGAGGCGGGCAGTTCATCCTGCACGCCACAGGCGGCAATAAGAAAAAGGATGGAAGTGTGACAAGGCTAACGTGGCGGTCGTGAAGTACTGAGCCGCCTCGGTCCTATACTGTCGGGGCGGCAAGGACGAGTACGTTCTCAAGGTTCAATCTTGCCATTGAACAAGGTCGGTGGCGATTTCGGGGGATAGAAAACGCCCAAAACCATGAATTGCTTGGGGTGTTGCCACATATTGCCAACGATGAAGTGTGTATCCTTCGTTGGGGCGCAGAGCTTATGAAGCCAGGTTTCTTTAATCTTGTGCAGCAAGAGCCCATGCTGGGTGTGCTTGCGGCGCCAGCGTCTATACGCCGCCACGAGTTCCCAGTCATGTATCATCAGCTTGTGACCGGGACAGTCTGAGCAGCCACGGCATCTGAACTCGTAGTAGAAAGCAAAAGGGATTTGCTCCAGAGGCTTTAATTGTTTATCAAAAAACCGGTATTGTCTGTAGGCAGTTTCGATTCTTGCTTGTTTGCTCAAAGGCAGTTTCTTCGTCACGAATTGGACATTCGACGGTTTGAAAAGGCCGAGCGACTTGTTGAGACCAACGTCGTCGAGTATCCGGCAGAACGAGGGCGATACTGTGGGCAGCATGATCTCTCGTCGTCTGGCCCATCTGTTCTTTGTGTCTAATCGATCGAGTATTCGGATGCTGTCCTGGTCAACTTTGTAGCTTTCGATTCGCTTGTCTGTGAGGGGTCTGTGGCACTTGACAGAGATGATGCTGTACTTTGGAAACTGCTGGTCGGAATCGAGCAACCTGAATGGAATCGGGTATAACCTCACCCATTTTCGAGTTACCAAGTCTATTCCAGCACAGCAATTGGTTTCCTGATATCGCTCGGAAGGATTAGGCGGCGCCTTGACGACAATTAGTACCTTTTTTGTTTCGAGTGTGGTCATACCCCTCCGCATACTTGGTTCAAATATTTCTTATTTGGAGCCCGTTCCCGTCTCTGGCCTTGATTTTTTGCGCGATAATCTCACGGTGGCACCGTGCCGCGAGGCGCTCAAAGCACATTAAGCAACACGTATTTCGCATCACGTAGTCATAGGCTGCTTCGATGGCCTTCTTCTTGGCGGAGAGGTACTTGTCCATCTTCCGGAAAAACGTGGAATAATCTCCAGTGGACTTGAGGTCCTCCCTAATCGGCTTGGGCGTTCCCAAGTCGGCAAGATGAACGTAGTGAATTTGTGACTGTTCAAGTCTTTGGAGCAGCTGGTTCTTGGAGAAACCGGGTTTCCTCGATAGAGGCAGAGCCCTTACATCGAGGACGCAGTCGATGTCGTTGGCCAATAGATCTGCAACGAAGGCGTCAATCCCTGTACCCTCGTATCCAATTGTGAATAACTGTCTTGGCATTGTCTTAAACCTACAGAACGGGCTCGTTACTTAAGCATATCATATTCTTCGACCAGGCGGGAGAAAAACTGGAGATTTTCCTGAGGCGGGCGCGAAGTAGGGTAAAGAAACGTTTTGACATTCAGATTCTGTGAGAGTATATTCCGCAGGAAGCTGCAAGTGTCAAGAGTACAGATATACTTGAATGGGAGCAAGAAATGAGAATACGAATTTTGGCGATGGTGATTTTGGCGGCGGCGATGGTCTGTGTGAGCGGTTGTGCAACGGGAAAATGCTGTGGTAAGGAGGCCAGGACAATGGGTATCAAAGTTGAACCATTCGGCAAGACGGCCGACGGTCAGGCGGTTGATGTGGTGACGATGACGAATGGCAAAGGGATTGAGGCGAAGGTTATTACCTACGGTGGAATCCTAATCTCGCTGAAGGCGCCGGACCGCGAGGGCAAGCCGGGCGATATCGTGCTGGGGTTCGATAATCTGGACGGGTATCTCCGGGGACACCCGTATTTCGGCGCCATAATCGGGCGGTATGGCAACCGGATCGGAGCAGGCAAGTTCGTGCTCGACGGAGTCGAGTACAAGCTGGCGGCGAATAACGGGCCGAACCACCTGCACGGCGGGATCAAAGGATTCGACAAGGTTGTGTGGAAGATCGAGCGGGCCCAGGCGAAGGGCGACGAGGCGATCCTCAAGCTGAGCTACCTTAGCAAGGACGGCGAGGAGGGGTATCCCGGGAATCTAAGATGCACGGTTACATACACGCTGACGGCGGATAATGAATTGAAGATGCGCTATGAGGCGACGACGGACAAAGCGACCGTTTTGAATCTGACGAACCACAGCTATTGGAACCTCGCAGGCCAGGGCAATGGCGACATTCTGGGTCATGAACTGATGCTCAACGCAGATCGTTACACGCCGGTCGATGAGGGGCTGATACCGACAGGCGAGCTCAAGAGCGTTAAGAATTCGCCGATGGACTTCACCAAGCCGATGACGATGGGCTCGCGGATTAAGCAGGTGGATATCGGAGGGTACGACCACAATTTCGTGCTCAACGGCAAGGCCGGGAAGATGAAGCTCTGCGCGAAGGTGTATGAGCCGACGAGCGGGCGGGTGATGGAGATACGAACGACCGAGCCTGGCGTGCAGTTCTATACGGGCAATTTTCTGGACGGCACGCTGACGGGCAAGGACGGCAAGGTGTATAAGAAGCACTATGCGTTTTGTCTGGAGACGCAGCACTTCCCGGATTCGCCGAACAAGACGAATTTCCCATCGGTCGTGTTGCGGCCGGGCGAAAAGTACGCCACTACAACTGTGCATAAGTTCTCCACGAAGTAGATTGCGGGGGGGGCGAAACCCCGCCGTGCATTTCAAATGCACGTATCCCAAGCCAAGGCTACTGCCCAGCGCCGGTGCCGGCATGTCGGGGGCAGAGTGTGCCAGTTGCAAGGGCCTCGAGCAAGGCTCGCTTTCTCGGGCCTTCTACCATGAGATATTGGTAGGTATATCGTTGCTCGCGCAGCCTTGCTCCTTGCCCGTTCAGATCATCCCGCACAAACGAGGAGTTCGCAGAGAGATGGCCACTGAGGCGGCACCGCAGTCCTCCACCCCCGCGCAGGGTTCTTCCCACATGGAGAACGGTGTCATTCCAGCGGATGATGTAAACCTCGTGATTCTCCAGAGCATCCAGGGGTTCACGCCTCTGGGGAAATTGGTGCCTGCTCTGTCTTAGCAATTCTTCGAGCAACTCGGCAATCTCATGGTATTCGCATGGCATTATTCCTCTCCAGCAAGAATGGGGTATACGTGGCTTGTTGTTAGCCCCTTTGATATTCAATCACGGGCCGTGGGACGCTTGCATCCAGTCCGGAAGCGGCGAGCCGGTAGCCAAGCTGTAGGCAGTTTCAGGGGCGATGTCAACGTCATCATCCCAGGTAACGACGCCGAGTTCTTTATTGACCTGTGCCTTTTTAAATACTTGCGGATTTCGGAGCTTTGAAAAGACACCACCTTTGGCAATGATAGGCTTACAGTCCAGAACGCCCGACTTGCCGTCATCGAAGGTCAGCTCCAGCCGGAAGTCATCAAGACACTTAACATTAACAACATCGTGGTACATAACACGGTCCCTAATGGAGGGGTTCGATACGTTTCAAGCAATAAAAACAGTCTGATCCGACTTGATAGATGGGATTCGGTCGAGCCTTTCTCTTACGTCTTCTTTGCAGAGTGCAAAGGCGGGGGCGATTTCGAGGGTGCAATCGGGTGAGCCGTCTGTCTTTCGGGGGATTTGGATGCCTGCGGCTTGGAGCCAGTCGGCGGCGCGGTCGATGATCATCTGCCTTGTGGTTTCGATGCTGTCAATGCCGGCGCGGTTCTTTGTTGGGGCGAATTCCTGGCTGCGGACGGTCTCGAGGATTATCGAGTTTTCTGCCAGCGGCAGGGCGTCGAAGACAAAGGTTTCGAGCTTTACGCCATTTGGCTTTTTGGGCTCGATGGGGTTTCCCTTGCGGTCGATGTAGGGGATTTTCTTGATGGCCCTGTGGATGGGCAGAGAGAAGCCGTGGGCATTGAGTTTTTCGACGAAGGCCGTGCTGATGATGTGTATTGCGATGCTGCCGAGCTGAAAGGCGAGCGAGCCGTCGGGATTTCGTTTCTCGGCCAGGTCATCAGGCAGGTCGGAGTACTCGATTACGGTGAGCCTGCCGTCGGCGATGCAGAAATTGCCGACTTTTTCGTAGGGTCCGGTTTTTATGACGGTTTTTGAGGACATTTCGGCCTTGTCGAGTGCGTGCAGGCCGACGAAAAGGGGGTCGAAGATGTTTATGAGCGGATTATCGACCTGCCAGTAACTTATGAACTCTATGCCGCGTTTTTTCATATCAGCGACGGCTCCGCCGGCGTAGAGGGCCTTTAGGCTTCCACCGTGGCCGTCCGGCGAGGCGGCTATTTGGCCTTTGTCGGCGAGCAGTATCTTGCCGTCGAAGCTGAGATTCGGCAATGTGCCCTGCTGGAATATGAAAACGTTACTGGATTCGAGGCCGTAATAGTTGTTTTTGCGGAAGATTTCGATGGTCTGGTGATGGTTGAGAGGGCTGGTCATAATGTACCAAGGGCAGGTTGCTCGGTATTTCTTCGAGGCGGCAGTGATTGTCTCGGCGAATATCCTGAAGAGGGTCTTGTTCTTGACCGGGCTGATAGGTAGGTCTCCCTTTGGGCGGTCGAATCCGAGCCTGGTTCCCTGTCCGCCGGCGACGACGAATGCGGCCACTTTTCCGGCGGAAATGAGCTTTTTCCCCAGTTCGAGGGCTTGGGCGTATTTGCGTTGTTGCCGGCGGTTTTCGGGGTGTGCGGGGTAGAATTCAGGGGGGGCAAGGTCGGCTGGTAATTTGACGGATGGCGGTTTTTTGACGCAATCAGCCACATAATCGTCGATTTTGGGCCAATCCAGGCTGCTGAGCTGGGCGAGCAGATTCTGCTTCTGGTCGGGGGTGAGGTAGTCCCAGAATGTCAAAAGATGGCTTTGGCCGTGCTCTTGCAGCAGTTTTTTTGTGCTTTTTAGGTTTTTTTCAACATTCATAGCCGGGATTCCAGGCTGAGAGTCAGGATATTAAGAGAATCGGAAAATTTTTCAAGAACTTATGAAAATTTGACGAAATTTTATTTGACAGGCCGAGCAGGTTGTGTTACTATTATGTTAGTGACAGGCAGGTTTGAAGCATCGTATCATAATTGAACTGTCATCATATTATACTTAGGCTCGTTTTTCATACCACAAACCCACCTGCCGGAAAATGGGATACGTTAGGTTAGCTTGTGGTCTGGCGGTAAGATTGTCAGGCCTGGATGGAGTTGGGTGAGGAGTGGCGACGGGCAAGAGCCAAGTTGTTATGAGACTAAACCGGCCGTTTCAGAGTGAAGAAATATCGTCCAGTAGGTTCGCACAAAACAAAGGGTGCCGGTGCTCTATGTATGTGGGGCAGGAAGCATTTATCCATTCGGAAATAAATCCAGAGTGAACTTTGTAACGGTCGAAGTTGCGAATCTCAATATTGAAGGAGACAAGAAATGAAGAAAAAAGGTTTTACATTGGTTGAGCTGTTGGTCGTGATCGCAATCATAGCTCTATTGATGGGTATCCTGATGCCGGCGTTGGCGCGAGTTCGCCAGATTGCGTACCGGCTGTACTGCGGGACGAACCTGTCTGGTATCGGCAAGGCGATGCTGATCTACAGCAACGACTATGACGATGAGATGCCTCGTGCGGGCGGTCGGAGCAGCCTCTACAGGGCGACGATAGCGAACTGGCGGAACGTTACCCGCCAGGTGGCTTTTGGACTGGCTGCGGACGGCAGCGGCGGCCAGGCGAACATGTCGTCTAATTTCTACCTGCTGATAAAGTATTCCGAGGTAACGCCGAAGTCGTTCCTGTGCAAGGGCGATTCAGGGGTTACGGAATTCAAACCGTCCGATGACGCCTTGACGGGTGTGGAGCTTATTGATCTGTGGGATTTCGGCATTGTTCCCCAGAGCCACTGCAGCTACGCGTATCATTTCCCTTACGGGGTATATGCGCTGACCTCGTCGAGCGAGCCTGGTATGGCGGTTGCGTCGGATCCGAATCCATGGCAGGCTACGCCGGGCACTACGGCGCGACCCGCGGCGGACTGGACAAGCTTCTCAACCGGCACCGACAGAGAGGCGATCAAGAATGGCAATTCCCAGACTCACCAGGAGGATGGGCAGAACGTCTTGTTTATGGACGGGCACTCGAGCTTCGAGAAGTCGTCTCGCAGCGGCGTTGATGACGACAACCTTTTCACCAGGTGGGTCGGGACCGGGCCGACTGCCAACAAGAAAAACGGGACATACCCAATCGCGCTGGTAGATCCTGCGGATAGAACTGATTCGTTCCTGGTGACCGACGGCGGAGCCGGCGGCGGCACTACGACGACCACACGCTAAGCCGTGCAGCATTTGGTGCTATTTAGATCTGAAAGGCGACCTTGTGCCCCGAGCGCAAGGTCGCTTTTTTTGTCGCGGCCAGAGAGAGGTTTTTCCGTGGCCCGTGCGTCCGGTTTGAGCCGGATTTTTCAAAGCCACAGGGGGCTTGGCGCGGCCTGTGGCCGCAACCAAATCCGAAGCACTAAATCCGAAATCCTAAACAAATCCGAATCACCGAAACTCAAAATTCAAAACAAACCATAACGTCTTATTTCGACGGTGGTTATGGCAGCCGGACTCCAATATCAAGCAGAAAAAACGAGAAGTTGAAGGATTGTAGTACGGAGAGTTAAGTGGAGAGAGCGAATATGCTGAGAGCCCGTAGGGGCTCGAAAAGAAGTGAAATTTGGGATGGTTCAATTCCGGGTGGCAGCCTCAAGCGCAGCGCCCCGCCTGAGCCTGCCGAAGGCTTGGGGATGGCAAAACTCGCAAAGCGGTGCAACCATCCCCAAATCCTTCGGATTTGAGGATGCCACACGCATAGAAACCACGAGTAATGTTACCCGGAATTTGACTTATTTGAACCAGGCCTAAAATTCACCAACTTTTTTGGAGTTGAACCATAAAAGAAGAAAGAAAAAAAAAGAGGAATTTGTGAGAATTTGGTGGACGGAGAGAGGCTTTTGTGGTATAATTATGGTAGATGACAAGCAGGTTTGAAAAAGTATCATAGCATTAGTTGTCATCATACTGTCTTTTTTGTCATATCTTGAACCTGCTTGCCAAAGGAATGGTTCTTTTATAGTCCGGGATTTTCACTTGTGCCGAGAAGGTTCTGCGCCGGGCGGTTTCCGCGGAAGCGGCAAGCCGGGGCAGATAGTCCCCGCCGGGGACGGGCAGGTTCGAAAAGCCTATCATAATTCAAGTTGTCATCATATTTAGCTGTCATTTCATAATCTCAACCTGCCGGCCTGAAGAAGCGCCTTGAAGGCGGTCCCTGCGTTACGACTGGGCCGAGAGGCGGCTTCACCAAGCCATAAGCGAGGAGCGCGCGAACCCCACAGGCTCTGAACCGATCCGGCAACCGTGTTCAAACCGACCGTCTTGAGGCGAAGAAAGAACAATGGAGATTCGCGCAAAAAGCGGTGTGTATTGTCGAGGTTGCTCGATGATGAAGAATTGCCGTGCAGTACCGGAGGCAAGCCGGGTCAGAACGGCTTGCGGCAATCGGGAGCAGCTATTTTTGTCAAATAGGTTATCAAGTTGCGCTCGGGACGGTCGGATAGGCGGATCTCCGAAAATGTGAAAGGAGAATTAAAATGAGACACAAAGGTTTTACATTGGTTGAGCTATTGGTTGTGATCGCCATCATAGCTCTGTTGATGGGCATATTGATGCCCGCGCTGGCGAGGGTGCGGCAGCTTGCCTATCGGCTGTACTGTGGGACGAACCTGTCTGGTATCGGCAAGGCGATGCTGATTTACAGCAACGACTATGACGACGAGATGCCTCGTGCGGGCGGGCGGAGCAGCACGTACAGTCCGACGATAGCGAACTGGCGGAACGTTACCCGCCAGGTGGCTTTCGGGCTGAATCCAGACGGGAGCGGCGGCCGGGCGAACATCTCGTCCTGCTTCTATCTGCTGATAAAGTATTCCGAGGTAACGCCCAAGTCGTTCCTGTGCAAGGGCGATTCAGGAGTTGCGGAATTCAAGCCGTCCGATGAGGTACCGCCCCTGACGGGCGTGGAGCTGATCGACCTGTGGGATTTTGGCAACGCTCCGCAGACGCACTGCAGCTATGCATATCATTTCCCGTATGGCGTGTATGCCCTGACCTCGTCGAGCGAGCCTGGTATGGCGGTAGCGGCGGATGCGAACCCGTGGCAGGCGACGCCGGGCCACACGGCCAGACCTGTGACCGACTGGAACATCTTTAAGCCCGGGACCGACAGGGAGTCCATCAAGAAGGGCAATGCCCAGACTCACCAGGAGGATGGGCAGAACGTCTTGTTTATGGATGGGCACTCGGTCTTCGAGAAAACGCCGCGCTGCGGTGTGGATGACGACAACATTTACACCAGGTGGGTCGGAGCCGGGGCGACTGCCGACAAGCGAAACGGCACATACCCCGTCTCGCTGGTAGATCCTGCGGATAGAACAGACTCGTTCCTCGTAGTAGATGCGCCGGGCATCATCAGGCCCTAAGTTGTTCAACTCATAGTCCGGCGCATTTGCAGAAGGCGCGCCGAGACGAGGGCTAAGATGCAGCCCGTGAACAGAAGCTCTTCGCTCTTGTTCACGGACGAGGGCGGGTAATAAACCGTGCGGCGTTTGGCCCGATAGGTTCGGAAAGCGGTCTTGTGGGCGGAGCGGGCGAGACCGCTTTTTTATTGATTGCCGAGGCCCGGCGGGAAACGGGCAATATCATTTCTGGGGGTTTGTTTTTGGCGGCGGTTTGTGTTAGATTGTACCTCCGGAAAGGCTTCTGCAAAATTGCAGGTTAGGCCTGCTTAGAAAAGAAAAAACCGTTTGTTGATTTTTTCTTTTTAACACCAATCTATTGTGTCATAAGTGCTTAGGTAATTATTGAAGAAAATCATGAAAGAGATTTTCTTCAACAATATAGGCCTAACCTGCAATTTTGCAGAAGCCCTTGTACATCCGGATTTTAAGGAGAACCGAAGTTGGGACAAACGCTGGTCTATAAGATACTGGGCAGGCACGTTGTTGAAGGCAAGCTGGCGGCGGGCGAGCAGGTCGGGATTCGGATCGACCAGACTTTGACGCAGGATGCGACGGGGACGACGGCCTTTTTGCTGTATGAGTCGATGGGGGCGGGGCGGGTGAAGACCGATTTATCGGTGAGCTATATCGACCACAATATGGCGGGGTTCGGGCCGGAGAACCATAACGACCATTTGTATCTGCAGACAATAGCGGCCAGGTGCGGCGTTTATCATTCGCGGGCCAGCAACGGCATCTGCCATCAGGTCCATTTGGAGCGGTTCGGCAGGCCGGGCGCGACCCTGTTAGGCAGCGATTCGCATACGCCGACGGGAGGCGGAACCGGAATGTTGGCAATCGGGGCGGGCGGGCTTGACGTGGCGGTTGCTATGGCGGGCGGGCCGTTCTACCTGACGGCTCCTAAGGTGTTAGGCTTGAAACTTACCGGCAAGTTGAATGACTGGGTGGCAGCAAAGGACGTTATTCTCAAGCTGCTCGGGCAACTGACAACCAAAGGCAACGTCGGCTGGGCAATTGAGTATTTCGGGCAAGGCGCGTCGCGGCTGTCAGTTCCGCAGCGGGCGACGATAACGAATATGGGGGCCGAATTGGGCGTGACGACGAGCATCTTCGGCAGCGACGAGCAAACGCGGAAGTTTCTGGCGGCGCAGAAACGAGAGGGAGACTATCAGCCGTTGGCCGCCGACGCCGATGCCGAGTACGACCGGGTTATCGAGATAGATATGTCCGAGCTTGAGCCGATGGCTGCGTGTCCGTCTTCGCCGGATAACGTCAAGAGCGTGCGGGAAATCGCCGGCTTGAAGGCCGGGCAGGTGGTGGTGGGGAGCTGCACAAATTCGAGTTATGCCGATTTGATGATGGCGGCCAAGGTATTGAAGGGGCGGCACATCGACAATATGGTGGAATTTGCGGTCGCTCCGGGCAGCAGAGAGGTCCTGAACGTGCTTGCCGAAAACGGGGCGCTGGGCGATATGATCTCGGCGGGGGCGCGGATATTGGAGAGCGGATGCGGGCCGTGCATCGGCCAGGGCTTTTCGCCGGCGGATGGGGTGGCGAGCCTTAGGACGTTCAACCGGAACTTCGCCGGACGCAGCGGGACGAAGGACGATAAGGTATATTTAGTCAGTCCGGAGACGGCGGTCGCATCGGCGCTGACGGGCAAAATCACCGACCCGCGTGATTTGCCGGAATTGCTCGGCGTGGAGTATCCGAGAATCAAATTGCCGAAGGCTTTTGGCGTCGATGATGGTATGATAGAAAAGCCCTTGTCCGAGAAAGAGGCGGCGAAGGTTGAGGTTTGGCGGGGGCGGACGATTGTGGCACCGGATGGGGCGGCGCCGCTGCCGGCGAGGCTGAGAGGGACAGTGCTGCTGAAATGCGGCGACAAGATTACCACCGACCATATTATGCCTGCCGGGGCGTTTCTGAAGCTTCGCTCGAATGTCCCGGAGTATGCGAAGGTCGTGTTCAATTGCTTCAACGAGGAGGGCAAGGCGACGTTCGCCGAGCGGGCGCTCGAGCTAAAGAGCAAAGGCTCAGCCGGGATCGTTGTTGCGGGCGAAAGCTACGGGCAAGGTTCGTCGAGAGAGCACGCTGCGCTTTGTCCGATGTATTTAGGCGTGCGGGTCGTGATTGCCAAGAGCATTGAGCGAATTCACAAGGCGAATTTGATTAACTTCTGCATCGTGCCTGTGGAATTTGCCAAGCCGAGCGACTACGACAGGATTGAAGCGGGTGATGAGTTAGTGATCGACGATCTGCTCGAAGCGATCAAGGGCAGCGGCGAAGTGAAGATTGCAAAGGCGGACGGCTCGTTCGAGCTCGTCGGCAGGCTGGGACTTTCCAAACGGGATAGAGAAGTCCTGCTGGCCGGGGGGCTGCTCGTTTTTACCCGTGAGAGTCAAGACCTGCGGTAAAACCGCAGGCTAAATAGATTAGATGGATGAAAAGATTATAACGATTTTCGGGACGGGCAGGGCCACGGCCGGCGATTCGGCTTACGAGCTGGCGTATGCGATTGGCTGGGGACTGGGGAGAAAGCGCATTACCATCGCCAACGGCGGATACATGGGGACTATGCTGGCTGCGGCGAAGGGCGCAGCCGAGGCCGGCGGCGAGGTTGTCGGCGTTGCCTGCTCGGCGTTCAAGGGCAGGGCAAACGAATACGTCAGCCGCGAGATTGTCACCAAATCGCTGGACGAACGGCTCGATACGCTGATAAGGCTTGGGCAGGCGTACATTGTTCTGCCGGGCGGAACCGGGACGCTGCTGGAGCTGGCAAAGGTCTGGGAATTGAAAAACAAGGGCTTTCTTGATGGCGAAAAAACGATTATACTTGTAGGTGAATTCTGGAAGCCTCTGGTTGATTTGGTTGCGAGCGACGATGCCGACAGCCGTGAGTATGTCAAACAGGTGGGCAGCCCTGTAGAGGCTATTGAACTGATTATGAATATCCTGGATACACGCAGCAGATAAGATGAGAAGCAAGGCAGCGATTTTGATGGTGGCGGCTCTTGTCAGCACTTCTGCAAGTGGGGCAAGTGCGAGCGGACAGGGTCTGCTGCGGGACGGCTTTGCTCTGACGGGCGTCGAGGGGAAGGTGAGCAGGTATGAGGGTGGGGACGACAGCCGCCATATCAGGTTTGAGCAGGACGAGATATGGCTTTTCGAGTTAGGGGTGGATGTGAACGACTACAACAGCGTTATCAAAAGCGGAACGAAGCTGCAGCTTCTGCCTTCGACGGCGCTGGAGAAGATTATCGCCGATGTCAAAGAGCATCCGGATGGCGCGTACAGGCTGTGGGGCAGAATAACGAAATACAAGGGCGTCAATTACATATTCCCTGAATTCTTCCTGTCCGTCGTGAAGCTTCAGCCTGTCGAGGTTGAAGGGCCGATTGAGCCCAATAAGGCGGTGCCGCCTGTGTCTGAGGTGCGGGAGAAGCCCGCGGAGCCGAACGAACCCAATAAGCCGGGGGTGCAGAAAGAGCCGAATGAGCCGGCGAAGCAAACCGAACCTGCCAAGCCGACGCGCGCCGAGGAGATAAAACTGCGGGAGGTCTTGACGGACCCGAACGGCGTGCTGGAGATACCGAAGGAGGTATTGGATAAGCTCAAGAGCAAGAAAATCGTCGTGCCCAGGAAGATAGAGCCGAGAGCCAAGCCTCAGGAGGAAGTCGAGAAGGCCCCGGTCCCGGTGAAGAAACCGAGGATGGAGCCGGATAAGAGCATCAAGGAGGGCACGGCGCCGGCAGAGGAAACCAGGAAGGAAGTCGAGAAAAAGCCTGAAAAGGTCCCGGAGAAAGAGGCAGAACAATCGCAAAAAGCCGCAATGAAGCTGGATATGGTTCTGGCCGACAGGACTGCGGTTCTGGTGAAACAGGATGGTGGGCGGTTTGTGTTCGTGCTGGATGCCTTCGGGCTGAGCGTTGTGGATGTTTCTTTTCGACTGCTGCCGTGCGAGGCGCTGGAGATGACCGAGGCCGGGCAGGTGGCCGAGCTGAACCCGGTGCGGTTCAAAATAGCGGGGATACAGACGAAATACAAAGGAACGGACTATCTTCTGCTGCAGAAGGCAACGCGCGTGTATAGCCACGGCAACTTCGGAA
>CAYGZM010000072.1:3970-17915 GCA_964354365.1 uncultured Pirellulales bacterium | reverse complement strand
TTCTTCAACAATATAGGTCTAACCTGCAATTTTGCAGAACTCATTGAGTATCATACGTGCCAGACGGAGCGCATCGCCCGGCGGCAAAGGCGGTTGGCCTGGTCGTCGCCGAGGAACTCTTCCCTGATCGGGTCCCACTTCAAGGATCGCTGGAGCTTGTACGCGATGATTGTCAGGTGGCCCAGCGATGCGGAGCGATGGCCGATTTCCTCGTTGCAACTCGGCTGTTGGCGGGTCCGAATGCACTCGAACCAGTTGGCGTGATGGTTGTTCTCGCCGATATTCACCTCCCTGGTCTTGAGCTTCATCTCCTCGAAGATTTCTTCCGGGCCGCCCTCGACGGGCCCGCCCGTTGACATTGACGTTACCCAGCCTCGTTCCCCGACGAATACTCCTCCGAAGTTGCCGGCCAATCGCGCCGTTGGCGGGACGGCTTTATAGAGGTCTTTGACCATTCCCCAGTGGTCAACAAGGTGAAGCAGCACGCCGTTGGCGTATTTGCAGGTGAGCGTGGGGTATTCTCCGCTACTGGGGTGTATTAGCTCGACGGGTCCGCTGTTCTCGGCGCCCAGGGCATACTGAATCACGTCGGCAGCGTGAGAGTGGTACCAGGTCACTGATGCCGCCCCGAAGTCCTCATCGAACGACCAGGGCACCACGCCGGGCGAGGGATTGAGGTGATATGCGCGGTTGTAGGGATGATACGGCGCCGGGCCGACCCAGAGGTCCCAGTCGAGACCGTCGGGGACAGGCTCGGCGGGCAGCGCAAAATCGAGCGGCGTGTATGAGCGTTGGGTATTCTCGACGTCCATCAGGTGGCGACACGATTCAAAGCGGGGCGCTCCAAAGAAACCGCCTAAGCTGCCCCATATAGTGAAGACCTGCTTGACCTTGCCGAGCCCGCCTGCGCGGACGAAGTCGCACACCTGACGGACTGTCGGAATGGAGCGGTACTGAGTCCCGGTCTGAAAGATTCGCCCATACCTGCGCACAGTATCGGCCAGCCGCCGGCCCTGGTCGATTGTTATCGAGATGGGCTTTTCGCAATAGACGTCCTTGCCCGCCTTGGCCGCGTCAATCGTCTGCAGCGCGTGCCAATGGTCCGGCGTGACAATCACCACCGCGTCAATATCGGGCCGGGCCAGCAGCTCGCGGTAGTCATTATAGGCCGAGCAGCCGCTGTATGTGCCGTCTGTGCGGGCGGCGGCATAAGTCTGCTCAACGTGGCTCTTGCCCTCCTCACGGCGCAGGCCGTCCACGTCGCAGACGGCCAGGACTTGAATATCCCGGTCCCCGGCCAGCCGGTGGAGATGGCCCCTGCCCATAATGCCGTTGCCGATCAAGCCCATCGTGATGCGATTGCTCGGCGCGACATTTCCATCCGCGCCGAGAGCGGATGATGGAATGATCCACGGTGCGGCGGCGAGGCCGCAAAGCGCGGCGCCGCCGCCAGCGATGAATTGGCGTCGAGTGATGCGTCGAGTGTCTGTTGAGTTGGATTTCGCAGTTGGTGTCATAGCTGTCCTCTGTTTGTCAGTTGTACGCTCACGTTGTTGAAAAACTCGATGCACTTTGTGATGTCGGGCATTGATTCGAGCCAGTTGTAGGAATATTCAAGGCCGAACATTGTGGGCCTGACACCCAAGCGGTAGATTTCCTCGATGAGCTCTCTCGTCCTGCCGACGCCCGCGCCCCAGGGGACATCGCGGCCTTCCGCGCTCAGCTCGTGCAGGTCGTGCATCTGCACGGTAATCAAGCGGTCCTTGAGGGTATTGACGGCCTTGATTGGGTCGATGCCGGACCGCATCCAGTAGCCAATATCCGCGCACGCCCCAATACGCTTGCTGCGGCCCTCGCAGGCTTTCAAGATGCCTTCGGGACGCCAATAGAAGGGCGAGGCCTTTTGGTCGTGGTTGTGAAGGCCCACGTTGATTTCATATTCGTCGCAGAATTTTTCGATTGTATCCAGAGCTTCGGGCGCCGGCTCGGACATAAAGGTCTCGATCCCGATCTTTCGTCCGAACTCGAATATCCTGCGGCAGCCCGCCTCGTCGCCGGGGATGTTGTGGATGTAATAGGTCAGCATGCGAACGCCGCCCGAATCCAATTTCAGCCGGATCTGTTTTAATTCGTCGTCGGTTAGCTGAGGGTCGAAGTCTTTGGGGATTTCCTTGCTGACCTTCTGGAAGCTCAGGCCGCCCATAAAAGGCAGGCCGAGCTGGGCGGTTTTATCGATGGCCTCAAAGAGCGTGTATTTGTTAAAGGTATATGCCTCGATGCCGAGTCGCCAGCCGAGTTTTTCCTGCGCTCGGATGGCGGGAGTCAATTTGGCGCTGGGGATTGTCGGGGCCGGCAGGTCGCCTAAAGCGAACTGAGCGGCCGCCAGGTAGAACTGCAGCATCTTAGGGTCCCAGAAGACATAAGGGTTGTGCGCGATGGTGCAGTAGAATACGCGACCGCGCCCGTAGTTACGGACCCACGCCAGCGCGTAGTCACTGTCCTGTCGCAATACGTTGCCGCGGGGTTGTCCCTCGAATTTGGTTTTGTCCGTGTCGATGCTCAGAAGCACGCGCACCCTGTCTCTCGAATACACCTCCTGGAAACGGAAGAATTCATCGCGGTACTCGAAGCCATTGCCCCCGAAAACCTGATTTATCGGGTGGCCGGGGTCGTCGAGCCTGATGAAGATGTGTTCGTTGGCGTCGAGGTGGTTGGCCCCGCGTGCGCCCAACATTAAACCGAACTCCGGCCAGTCCTCGATCGCGCCGGGCCATCGGGTGAAGGCTACCGATGTGCCGTGGACTCCAAGCAGTCCGCCGCCGCCATAAATAAATTCTATCAGGCCCTGCCTCAACACCGGGTCTTCAAACAGATTGCCCACCGTGTTGTTGAAAAAGACCGCGTCAAAGTTTTTGAGACTCTCAGGCCTGAAGACGGAGGGGTCTTTGCTGATTACCGTCTCGAACGCGCCGGTCTTTTCGCCCATTAGCGTAAAGGCCAGGTTCGCCGTGGGGATGGAGCCGTGCCCGCCGTATCCGACGTTGAGGTCGAAGATAAGCAGCCTGCGCTTCTTGCGAGGCTTAACGAACGCCGTCGTCGGAATCGCCGCGGCGATTCTTTCTCGCTCGTCGGCTCCGCTTTCAGCCAGGGCCGCGACCGGTCCGCTCGTCAGGTGCGAGGCCGTAACTATCCCGGCAGTCCCGATTGCGCCGCTGAGGAATTCACGCCGAGTAAGTGTGCTTGTTGGTGTTGTTCGTCTTTGCATAGGACTTACTTCCCCGTTTCTTTCTTCATTGTCCCGCGCTGCACGTGCTTCACATCGTTCAATACAACAGGTTCATCCGCCTGGTCCGCTTCTGGGAAGCTCAAATCCTGCAGCGTCAGTTGTTCCACCCGATCGCAGATCATGACGGGGCGAAGGTCTTCCTTTTCATATCGCAAGCGGACGTTATCGAACATCAAATCTTGCACATTTCGTGCGTAGAAACCCCAGGCCGGCAGCCCTCGGGCATCGACGCCCGGTGACTTGACTTCTTCTCTCGCCTTCTGCCTTTTGCCGCCGCCCTTGTATGATATTGTCACATCCCGGAAGGTCACGTTCTTGAAGGGTTCCTCGGCCCAGCTTTCGACCGAGGCCGCCGCGCGATATACGCCGGTCGCCGTGACCCGATCGACCACAATGCTGCCCGCGGTATTGCCCGGCTTGAGCGAGAAGTGAAACGGCGTCGCGACGTTGTGCATAGTGACATCGCTTATCAGCACGTCGTCAAGTTCGCCCTTCGTTGTGTCCCAGGCGCCGGGCTGGAGGTTGATCCCGGCAAGCATGTTGTGGCGGTTCGACGTGCGATGCGGGTGGATGCCGGGACCGTAGAAGAGACAGTCGTGGATTATCAGATGCTTGGCAGGACCGATCAGCCGAATTCCGTTGCACGAGGAGTTGACGATGCAATCGGAAATCAGCGTGTTCTCCCAGTACCTGCCCGCAATCGAATCGTCGCCGGTATAAAACTCGCAACCGATGATGCTGACATTTCGACAGGCGCGGTCCGGCGAGCCTCTGAAATGCACCCCGTCCCAGCCGCCCGTGAATTTCACGTTGCGAATACTCACATCGTCGCTGACCATAAAGAAAATCGCATAGTTGGCCGAATCGACGAACGAGACGTCACGGACTGTAACGTTCCTGCAATTGACGAAGACAAACGTATGCGGCCCGCGCATCTTCTCCTCCCCCGTTGCGTCGAAGACCTTGTTGCCGTCGATCACGCCGTCTCCTGCAATGGCGATATTCTCGACCCCCTCGCCGAGTATCAGCGCCCGATGCCACTTGCCCCACCTCGCTTCCGGCATCGACGCGGGCGGTATCGGAGGCTTGTATTCATCGAGCTTCGTGGTCCCCATCAACCTCGCGCCCGCTTCAAGAAAGAGCGTGACATTGCTTTTAAGATGCACCGTCCCCGACAGGTATTTGCCCGGCGGCATCACGACCCGCCCTCCCCCGGCCGTTGCGCAGGCGTCTATCGCCTTTTGAATCGCCGGCGTATCGAGAGTCTCGCCGTCGCCGAGGACGCCGTAGTCCCGAACATTGAATACCCCGGCCGCAACGGCAATTGCTGCTTGACCCAGTATGATTAAACCGACGGTTACAAATACGTCGCAATGGCGTCGCGTGATTTTTGAATGTTGTTTTTCCATCACGAAATAATACCATAGATGCCGCAGCAATGACAGACTGGATTTTACGGATTCCTTACATAGCAAACGGAATGTTCGCGGCGGACCGGTTTTTACAGGCTATTTACAAAACCCAGAGGCGTTTTCGCGTTATATTATATGTAGGCGATTTGATTGATCAACACAAATTAAGGAGACTTGAAATGGCGGGTACAAAGACGAAACTGTCAAACCTGAACGGCTTAGGTTTTGTGGCGGTACTGCTTGCATTTGCGGCAGGATCGGTCCGGGGGCAGCTCAATCACATAGGCGTTCGGCCGTTGGCGTCAAATGTCATTGTGCCGCAGAGCAGGGCGATTGCCTTTGCCCCGGAGCGCCGCGGCGCTATCGAGATAACCGACGTCACCGTGTTAGTCGATATCTTGGAGAGCACCGCGACCACCACGATTGAGATTCGACTGCAGAATACGAGCAACAGCCGGCAGGAGGCCGAATTGATTGTGCCCGTGCCCGATGGGGCGGTTGTACGCGGCTTTGCCTACGATGGGCCGGGAGGAATGATAACTGCGCAGGTGCTGGCCAAGGAAGAAGCCAGGAGGATTTACCAGCAGCTTGTCTCTAAGATACGCGACCCGGCCCTCGTGGAGTTCATCGGGTATAACCTTATTCGCTCCAGCGTCTTTCCCGTTGAGGCGCAGGGCAAGCAGAAGGTCCGCCTGACTTACGAGCATCTTCTGGAGGTTGACGGCAACCGCCTGGACTACGTTCTGCCGAGGACCGAGTCGCTGCAATACGCGGTGCCGTGGAAGGTGACGGCCAATATCCGGGCAAAGCGCCCCATATCCACAGTCTATTCGGCCAGCCACAAGCTGGAGATTGAGCGCCAGAGCGATATGCAGATGACGGTCAAGATTGCAGTGGATGCCGAGAGGGAGCCGGGTGCGTTTCGGCTCTCGTATTTGGTCCAGGAAGACGGCGTGACGGCTTCGCTGTTCGCGTATCCCGAAAAGAAGGTCGGCGGAGGGTACTTCCTTCTGCTTGCCGGATTGCCCGCAGAATTGGCCCGCGCAGGCGATGCGCCTGCAATCAAGAGGGAGCTGACCCTGGTTATCGACCGTTCGGGCAGCATGCGAAACGAGAAGATTGAACAGGTCAAAGAGGCTGCGCTGCAGATTATCGCCGCGCTCGAAAACGGCGAGGCGTTCAACATTATTATCTACAACAATACGGTGGAGTGGTTCTCGGCCAAGCCTGTAACAAAGAACAAGGACAACGAGGCTGCGGCGCGGGCGTACATCGATGGCATCGCGGCCACAGGCGGGACCAACATACACGATGCGCTGAAGGCAGCTCTCGAACAGGAGCCGGCCGAAGGGATGCTGCCGATAGTGCTGTTTCTTACGGACGGCCTGCCGACGGTCGGGAATACATCCGAGATTGCCATTCGCGAGCTGGTGGCAAAGTCGAATCCGCACAAGCGGCGGGTGTTCACCTTTGGCGTGGGCGTCGATGTCAATGCCCCGCTTTTGGAGAAGATCGCAGATGAGTCGCGGGCGAAGGCGGAGTTTGTCCTGCCTAAGGAAGACGTCGAGGTAAAGATCGGCAAGGTCTTCAAGCGTCTGACTGGACCCGTCCTGGCCGATGCGCAGTTGGATGTGCTCGGCAAGGACGGCGAGCCGGCGGTTGGGCGGACGCGAGACATTATGCCTCAGAAGCTGCCGGACCTTTTCGAGGCAGACCAGCTCGTTCTGTTGGGGCAGTACGTGGGCGAAGAGCCGATTACATTCAAGATCAGCGGCAACTATATGGGCAAGGAGCGGAAATTCAAGTTCACCTTTGATTTCGACAAGGCCGATACGCGCAACGGCTTTGTTCCTCGGCTCTGGGCCAGCAGAAAAATTGCCGAGCTGATTGACGCGGTTCGCCAGATGGGGGCCGATGCCGCCGTCTCGAAGAACGACCCAAAGGTCAAGGAGCTTGTCGATGAGATTGTGCGCCTCTCGACGGAGTTCGGGATATTGACTGAGTACACGGCCTTTCTCGCCAGGGAAGGCACCGACCTCGCCGACAGGGTCGAGGTGCTGCGGGAGGCCTCCAGCTCGCTCGAGAGCCGTGCGATGCGGTCGCGGTCCGGTGCCGACTCCGTCAGTCAGAGTTTCAACATAATGGGCCAGAAGAGCCAGGAGACCTTGAACATGCGAAACGAGTACTACAACGACCGGATGGAGCGGGTCTCGATCGCGAACATCCAGCAGATAAACGACCGGGCGTACTATCGTCGCGGGAATCGCTGGGTCGATAGCAATCTGGTCGAAAAAGAAGCGCAGCTTACCCCAGCCAAGGTCATCGAATTCGGGTCTCAGGAATTCATCGAACTGGCCGAAAAGCTGGCCAAGGAGAATCGCCAGGGCAGCATCGCCCTTCGCGGCGACATACTGCTGATGGTTGATGGCGAGCCGGTGCTTGTGCGGAATACGAATTAGACCGACGGTTGATACTATGAAAGGGCACGAAAATGAAAAAGGCGACGTTGACAATTAGTCTGATTGGGTTGGTGATTGGGTTGTGCGCGGCCGGGACAGCTTGCGGTGAGGAGAGGGTGGCGATAAACAAGGTGCGGCCTGAGACCGCCCCGGCGATAGCGGTCGAGCGAATCGGCCAGAAGAAGCCGTTGGTTCAAATTGCGGTGCTATTGGATACCAGCAGCAGTATGTCGGGGCTGATCGACCAGGCCAGGGCGGAGCTTTGGGCGATTGTGAATGAGTTCATATTCGCCAAGAGAGGCGGCGTCGAGCCGCAGGTGCAGGTCGCGCTTTATGAGTACGGCAAGAGCACGCTGGCGGTGACGGATGGGTATATCAGGCAGATAGTGCCGTTCACAACCGATAAGGGTGATTGATAATAGATCGTGGAATGTGGTTATTGTGACAGTCGGACAAGCAGGTTAGTAGTTGTTGTTGACAGACAGACGAAAGGGCAGAACAATGTGTAAATGGATTCTTATTATAGTGACGCTGATTGTGGGTATGATGTTTATCGAGGCGCCCGCGGCGTTTGGGTCGGAGAAGGTGGCCGTCAAGCCGCTCAAGGAAAATGTTGACAAGAATAGCGACGAGGCCCCGGCCAAGGCGGTCAAGTGGGCGCCTGCCGTCAAGCCCAAGCCGTTGAGCGAGAACGTCGAGAAGGGCTTGCGATGGCTCGTAGAGCATCAGGATAAAAGCGGCGGCTGGAGCCAGGGCGAGGAGTCCACTCAGATGGGCAATAGCATGGACCAGCTCAAGGACACGCCCAATGTCGGCGATACCTGTGCCGCACTCCTGGCGCTAATTCGCTCCGGCAGCACCCCGAGCAAGGGACAATACGCCAGGAACATACTTGCCGGCGTCAAGTTCGTCATAAGCGAAGTCCAGGAGTCGGATGCCAACTCGCTCTTTGTTACTCGAATTCAGGGAACTCGTCTCCAAATGAAACTTGGCACCTATATCGATACTTTTCTCGCCTCTATGGTATTTGCCGAAGTCACCGGTAAGATGCCCGATAAGCAGAGCGAGCAGGAACTCGCCGACGGCTTCAACAAGGTCATGGACAAAATCGAGACCAACCAGCACGCGGACGGGACATTCGGCGGCCAGGGCTGGGCCAATGCCCTGTCGGTCTCGATGGCCACGAAGGGATTGAACCGGATGGCCCAGGTCAGCGGGAAGGTGGATGAAGAGGTGCGGGCCAGGCTCGAGGATTATGCGCGCGACCAGTTCGATCAGAAATCGGGCAAGTTCAGTTCTGCCGGCTCGGCGGGCGTGGACCTGTATGCCAGCGCCTCGGCCCTCGGCTCGATGCAGGATTCCGACAACACCAACGACGCCCGCAGAAAAGATGTTCAAAAGCAGCTCAGCGAGGCCACCACCGAGCCCGAGCGGCAGAAGGCCAAAGCCACCCTCGAGCGATTCGACGAGAACGAGCAGACCCTGCAGTCGGCCCGCGAGGCCATCGTCAAGAAGCTCGACGACAAGCAGTTCATTGCGGGCTTCGGCTCCAACGGCGGAGAGGAATTCCTCAGCTATATGAATATAGGCGAGAGCCTCGTGGTCAAGGGCACAGAGGAATGGAAGAAGTGGGACAAGGAAATCACCGCCAACCTCGACCGCATCCAGAACAACGACGGAAGCTGGACGGGCCATCACTGCATAACCGGGCGGACGTTCTGTACGTCGGCGGCACTTCTTGTTTTGATGACAGACCGCGCTCCGGTGCCGGTGGCCGCCGAAATCAAAAGGAGATAAGTAAATGGAAATGATGCGGGCGAATCATAAGTTCAAAACGTTAGTGTGCCTGGCTCTTACTGCCTTGACGATTGCAGGCTGCGGCCGAGCCCGGCAGACGCGAGTGGAGCGCATCGACGATTCGCTGACCAAGGCCGTCGAATACTTGATGGCAAAGCAATCCGAAGATGGGGCGTGGCGGTCGGAGACGTACGGCTGCTTTCGCGATGGCCCGACCCTCACGCCCTACATCATGAGCTGCCTGCTCTTCCTCCCGCAGGGCGGAGTGCGGATGCAAGGTTCGTTTCGCAAAGGCGCCCGGTATGTTATGGACATGGTGGATGAAGACGGCAATATTCGCCTCGGCGAGCACGGCTTGAATTTCCCCGTCTATACCGCCGCCTCGGCCAGCCGCGTCGTCGTCCTGCTGGACAAGGCCGAGGAACATAAAGAGACCCAGGCCGCCTGGCTGGCCTTTCTGCTCGCGCGACGGCTCAGTAGCTCGCTCGGCTGGGATCCGGCCGACGCCGACTACGGCGGCTGGGGATTCGCGCTGGACATTCCCAAAAAGCCCGCGCCGGGCCAGCTGAAATGCGCATTTTGCGAATCCAATCTCACCGCCACAATCTTCGGGATCGGCGCGCTCCACTCGGCGAAGGTCCAGCGGGATGACCCGATATGGGAGGATATTCTGATCTTCGTCAAGAAATGTCAGAACTTTTCCGACGACCCGGCCCGGTCCGATGAGCGTTTTGACGACGGCGGCTTTTTCTTTCGGCCGGGCGATGCACTTGAGAACAAGGCCGGAATCGCCGGGACCGACCGCTTCGGCCGAGAAAGGTTCCATTCTTATGGCAGCATGACCGCCGACGGAGTCCGCGCCTTGTTGGGTTGCGGGCTCGGCCCCGACCACCCGCGCGTCGTCGCGGGCAGAAAGTGGCTCGAAGATAATTTCACCGTCGAGACCAATCCCGGCGCCTTTGCCGAGGGCCGTGAGGTCCTGCGGGGCGCGACCTATTACTACTACCTCTGGTCTGTCGCTCATGCCTTCACCCGCCTCGGCATCCGGGAGGTGCCAAGCGAAGCCGGGCCGGTGAACTGGGCCGAGGTCCTTGCCGACAAGGTAATGGACCTGCAAAGGCCGGACGGCTCCTGGGTAAACCGATTTACCGACGCAAAAGAGGACGACCCCCTCGTCTCGACACCTTGGGCCGCCGCCGCCCTGGCAAACTGCCGTTACGTCCTAACCACAAAAGGCGATCTAACCACCGAAGCCTGCCCGCGAGTACGACGTTAAAGCCGGACCTTGGCCTCGTCGCTTGTCAGGGATTATGGTCTTCCATCCAGTGCAGGGCCAATAGGTAGAAGTCTCTGAAATCGGTCAGGCAATCTCCGTTGATATCTCCCGCCACGATTGTCTCGCAAGGCGGTTCCCCGAAATACGACTTACTCGCCTCCGCGGTCCCGCCGTACGCCCCCATATTCACTATTCCCCCGTTCGGGAACGGCTCGTACATTATTGGAGTCAACTGATCTCCTGCATCGATGCACGGACTCGTCACGTCGTCCACTACCCATCGTCCCTCGTTGGCGTCCCATCTTCCCGCCTGGGATTTCAGGTGGTAGTCCCCATCAACCCAGAAATCGTCATTCGCATCATCTGGTGTGCCATTCGTGTACCAATAACCGGCCTCGGCAAAACACGGGTCTGTATCGATATTCCCTTCGCCGGGCAAGCCCCCCCTTATGTCACTGTACGTTGCTGTGGCGGAACCGTCTATTTCCGAGTCCAAGTTGCCCCATACAATGCAGCCCCCCAGCTCTGCATACCCGCTGTAGTTGTATATCCCCCCGCCTCTGCCGCCCGCTGAGTTCCCGCTGAATGTGCAGTTGCTTAGTCTTGTGGTCTTGTCATAAATATACAGCCCGCCCCCGTTGCGCCGGCTCCAATTCCCGATGAACATGCAATTCCTCAACGTCACGCTGCTGTCATCGCTGAGCATCCCGCCGCCGGAGTCCTTCGACGCCGAATTCCCGCTCAGCACGCACTTCGTCAGGCTCACTTCGCTGCTCCAGTTAAACACCCCACCCCCGGCAGACCGCGTCGTATTTCCAATGAACCTGCATTCAACTAATGTCGCACTGCCGAGGTAATTGATCATTCCCCCTCCGTACCGGTCTGCCAAGTTCCCGCGGAAAGTGCAGTTCGTCAGGGTTGGACTGCCCGATTGATTGATCATTCCTCCCCCATGACCGAGATACCCCGCTGAGTTCCCGTGAATAACGCAATTCATAATAGTCGGACTGCTCTCGTAGCAGAGTATGCCGCCCCCGTCTCCGTCGCCCTCCTCCCAAGCGCCGTTCGCATTCCCCCCCGTAATCGTAAACCCGTCCAGGACAGTTGACGGAACGATTTCTGTTCCGTCTGCCGTAACAACGTGAAAGCTGTTCTCGGCTCGCGATGGCTCGTACATTAAATCAGCCGAATCGTTTACGTCGATGTCGTTACCTGCAAGGTCGCCGCTCAGAACAGTTTCATAAAGCACGACATCCCGCGCGTTGGGATCCGGCTCACCGAATCCGGCGTAGCCGCCTTTCAGGGCGACGCCGTTAATGAGTTGGAAGGTTTCCTCCCGGCCACTGCTCGGCCGGTCGCTCAAGACGAAATCGTCGGGTTTATAGACGCCCTGCGCCACCCGAATCTCATCGCCGCCGACAGCGAACATCAACGCATCCTGCAGGTAAAAATACGCATTCTCCCACTTCGTGCCGTCATTGGCTCCGGGTGCGTCGGCATCGACGTATATCACCTTGCCCCAAGCGGTAACGGAGCCTAAGAGCGCTGCTGCAAGAAGAAAGATACCCCGGAATTTTCTCGAAAAACCCGCCTTGCCCATTTTTCTAACCTCCAGTCACCCAATTCGGCCAAACGAAGGCCAATCCCTTTGAATCAACAACTGCCCATCGTTTCTAGTGGTGAAATTTCCTGCAAAGGTGTTCTGACAGGTTACTATACCACAATCCGGCCGCTTTGACCAGGATTTTCCGCCCGAATTTTGCGGTTTTCCTGGTCGTATGTCGCGTTTCCGGGAGAAAAATGAGGGCAGCCTCGGTGAAAAAAAGTCTCTACGGGGGTTGACTGTCAAGAAATTTTGAGTACACTTATATACTTAAACTGACCGGTTCGCCTTGTCATACCTGCGAAAGCAGGTATCCAATAGTCTGCTGGCTGAGTGGATTCCCGCTCCCCGATCAGGTCGAGGACAAGTTTCGCGGGAATGACACACTGTGCTATATTGCTGTCGCATAGGGACTTATCGTCCCTTTTTCTTGAAAACCGGTCAGTTTGAGTTATATGAACCCCGTCGGAGCGGGGTATAGCAGATGCTAAGATTTGGGCTTGGTTTATTGGAGCTAAGTATGTCAGTGATAGAGGTCAAAGAACTTTGCCGGAGTTTCGGGGCGGTCGTTGCTGTTGACGGGGTATCATTCAAAGTTGAGAAGGGTCAGGTTCTCGGACTGCTTGGGCCGAATGGCGCGGGCAAGACCACTGCGATGCGGATGCTCGCGTGCTTCATCACCCCCGACAGCGGCACAGCTTCGGTCTGCGGATACGATGTTCTCAAGAATCCGGTTGAGGTAAGGCGGTCGCTTGGGTATCTGGCGGAGAACTCCCCGGCGTACCCGGAAATGACGGTGGGGGGATTTCTGGACTTTGTCTGCGATGTTCGGCAGATAAAAGGGGCGGACCGCAAGCGGGCGCTCGACCGGATTGTTCCTATGTGCTCGGTTGATTCGGTATATCATCAGACGATAGAGACTCTCTCGAAGGGATACAAACGGCGGGTCGGCCTGGCCCAGGCGCTTATTCACGACCCAGAGGTCCTCATCCTCGATGAGCCGACCGACGGCCTCGACCCGAATCAAAAATTCGAGGTCAGAAAACTCATCGCAAATATGGCCAAGTACAAGTGCATCATTGTCTCCACGCACATTTTGGAGGAAGTCGAAGCGGTCTGCTCGAGGACGATAATCATTGCCAGGGGACGCGTCCTGGTGGATTCGACGCCCGCACAGTTGAAGGCCGAGCACGGGTGCGGTCTTGACGCCGTATTCCGGAGGATTACCAAAACAGACGGTTCGAAGGATGCAAAAAACAATTAGTAGGGTGGGGCTTGCCCCACCGAACTGGTGGGCTGAAGCCCACCCTACGTGATACAATGAACAATGAACACACAGAGGTACGCAAATGAATAGTTTTATGGCCGTTTTCAAGAGGGAGCTAAAGAGCTACTTTACGACGCCTCTTGCTTATGTGTTTCTTGTGATATTCCTTTTTTTTGCGGGCTACCTGACGTTCAAGGAGGGCTTTTACGAGATGCGCCAGGCCGATATGCGGACGTTCTTTATGAATCTGCCGTTGCTTTTTGTCTTTATGGTGCCCTCCGTGGCGATGCGCCTTTGGGCCGAGGAGCGCAAGGTCGGCTCGATTGAGCTGCTCTTCACCCTGCCGATTACGATAAGGCAGGCGGTTTTAGGCAAGTTCTTTGCGGCGTGGCTCTTCTTGGCCATAGCGCTGGCGCTGACTTTTCCGATGGTGATAACCGTGTGCTACTTGGGCGACCCGGATATCGGGCTGATAATCACCGGTTATATCGGCAGCCTTCTGATGGCGGGCGGTTTTCTTGCCATCGGCTGCTTCTTCTCGGCGGTGAGCAAGAACCAGGTCATCAGCTTTGTACTCTCTGTGGTTGCCTGTGCGGTCTTTGTCTTTGCAGGTATGCCGACGACGCTGAACTACCTGTCGAGTTTTATGCCGGCGGGCCTGGTTGCGGCGGTCGAAGGAATGAGCTTCCAGATACATTTTGATTCTATGCAGAGGGGAGTCCTCGAATTCAAGGACCTTGCATATTTTGTGTTGATAATCGTCGGCTGGATCGCGGCCTGTACGATTATTCTCGATGAAAGGAAGGCCGGGTAGGGTGGGCTTTAGCCCACCAGTTCGGTGGGGC
>CAYGZM010000072.1:1997-3870 GCA_964354365.1 uncultured Pirellulales bacterium | reverse complement strand
TCTGCCAGAACATCGCAAAGGGCCTCAAGGTCGATATTACGGACCAGCGGCTCTATTCGCTTAGCGCCGGCACCAAGTCGATCTTGGGCAGGCTGAACCAGCCGGTCACCGCGAAACTCTACTATGCCAAGACGGCGGCGCTGAAGGGGCCGGATCAGATTCGGTTCTTCAACAACTACTATGAGTTCGTCCGGGCGCTGTTGGAGGAATATGTTGCCGCGTCGAAGGGGATGGTGACGTTGGAGGTGATTGATCCGCGGCCCTTCTCCGAGGAAGAGGCCGAGGCGATGCGCTACGGACTTCAAAAGTTCCCGATAACGCAGGAGGAGAACTTCTTCTTCGGCCTGGTCGTGCAGACACAGTTCGGCGTCGAGAAGGTGATACAGTTCTTTTCTCCCGACCGCCAGAGCTTTGTTGAATATGACATAAGCTACCTGATAGATACGGCGATTACCCGCCAGAAGAGGAAGATCGGCGTATTGAGCTCGATTGGCGTGATGGGCGACGATATGAGCGGGTATATGGCCCAGATGATGCGGATGCAGGGCCAGCAGCCCAGAGGCCCCTGGACCATCATCGAGCAGCTGCGAAAGCAGTATGAAGTCACTGATGTTCCCGCGGATGCCAACGACATTAACGACGTCGATATTCTGCTGGTCGTCCACCCCAAGGAGCTCTCGGAGCAGACTCTCTTTGCGATAGACCAGTTCGTCCTCAAGGGCGGCAGGACGATTGTATGCGTTGACCCTTATTGCCTTGCCGACAGGCCGATGATGCGGCCTCAGATGGGGCAGCCGCCGCCCGAGCAGAACTCGGATTTGAACGTTCTTATGCGGAGCTGGGGCGTTGAAATGCCCGCGAATACCTTCGCCGGCGATGCGAGCCTGGCCCTACCCGCGCAGTTCGGCGCAGAGCCGGTCATTGGTTTTCTCGGGCTGAGGCCGGGCTGCTTCAATCCCGACAGCGTCGTAACCGCCGAGCTTAACCAGGTGACAACCTTGTTCAGCGGCGTCCTCAATGAGGTTGCCGCTTCGAGCGACCCGAACCAGCCGGGCACTGAGATCAAACGCACGCCCCTCATTATGACTACGGACAGGGGCAATTCGTTTTCCATCGGCAGTCCATACGAGCTGATGTTTATGGACCCCGCGAGTCTGAGGAAAAAATTCCGCGACGGCGCAAAGCCCGTAACGATGGGCTACCTGCTTACCGGTCGGTTCAAGAGCAGCTTTCCCAACGGCATTGCAATCGAAGTCAAGCGGCAGGGCGACGAGGAACCATCGGACAAACCGCAGGACAAGAAGGCCGATGAGGACAAGACGACGACTAAGCATATCACAGGTCTGACCGAGGCCGCCGAAGATTGCGCCGTGGCGGTCTTTGCGGACGTGGATTTCCTCGCCGACAATGTCGCCTACCGTGACGCCTTCTTCGGCAAAATGGTCGTTGGCGACAATAGCGCCCTGCTTCTCAATGCGATTGAGGATTTGAGCGGTTCGAGCGACCTCGCTTCCATCAGGTCGCGCGGCAACTTCCGCCGCCCCTTCGGAGTCGTTGACAAGATTGAGCAGAAGGCCGAAGAAGAGACCGCCGCAGAGATGGAGATCGTTGAGCTGGCCATCTCTGGATACAACTCGAAGCTTCAAAAGATTGTGGCCTCGGCGAAGGAGGGCGAGGAAGAGGTTGTAGGCGGCGAGATACTACAGCAGCGTCGTGCGCTCGAGCAGAGGATTTATGAAGCCGAGCGCGAGAAGCGTGCGATACGAATGAAGAGGCGCGAGCGGATTGACGGGCTTGGAAGCGAATTGCAGAGGGCTAATACGCTGGTGGCGCCGGCGGTGATTCTCGTTGTCGCGGTCGTGCTCGGCCTGCG
>CAYGZM010000072.1:0-1897 GCA_964354365.1 uncultured Pirellulales bacterium | reverse complement strand
AATAAGAGTTTGGCGATATTGGGCATAGTTGCGGCGGCGACGGTGATTTTGGCGGCCGTCCTCTCGGGAGTCTCGAGCGGGCCGCGTGAAGGGTCCGGCGGGCCGGCTTATCTTATCCAGGGTCTTGACCCCACCTCTGTCGGCAGTATCGTCGTTGGAACGGGCGAAAACGCGGTGAAACTGCAGCGTATGGGAAAGAATTTCGTTGTTGCCAACAAGGATAGCTATCCGGCCGACACAAAAACGATAAACGAGCTGATCTCCAAGTGCTCGGATATAAAGACCACCGGCGCGCCCCATACGACCAACCCCGCCAATCACGGCGACCTCGAGGTGACCGAGGAGAAGGCCCGCAGCGTGGTTAAGTTCTTCACGCCTGACCCTAATTCGGCGTTTCTGACCGGTGTTGCGGTCGGCAAGAGCACCGAAGCCGCCCAGGGCACATACATCAGACTGCTTCCGACCGACAAAGTCTATATCACCCTCGAGTCGCCGTGGATAAGGGACCGGGCGATAGACTATATCGACCAGGAGCTTATTACCGCCAAGCAGGAAGACGTCAACTCCGTGACGGTCACTCTCAAGAGCGGCAGTTATACCTTGAAGCAAGACCAGGACAAAGCGATCGTCCTTGAGAACGTCCCGCCCGGCAAGACGCTAAAGACCAGCGAGGCTAAGAGTGTGTTGACCGCTTTGACGGATCTTAGGTTCGAGGACGTCAAGAAGAGCGTCGGCGGCCTGGTCTTCGACGACCAGTATGTCTGCAGGCTGAACGATTCGCTGGTCTATACCCTCGGCATAGCGAAAAAAGACGATAAGACTTATGTGGTCTGCAAGGCGGACTTTACCGGCGAGAGGCCCTCAAAAGTGAGCAAAGGAGAATCGGAGGAGGAGCTAAAGAAGAAGGAGGCCCTGCTCCTTGCGTACGACAAGGCGGAGGAATTCACCGCCAAACACAAGGCCTGGATATACGAAGTAGCCGACTGGAAGGCCAAGAACCTGACCAAGGCGCTGTCCGATTTGCTGGAAGATGAGAAAAAGCCTGAGGACCCGAACGCGGCCAAGGCGGTTGTGCCCGCGCCGCCTAAGCTGGATAAGCCCGTTGATCTCAAGCCGCCGACGGTTGAGGATGCAAATACGGTGAGCGTGGGACCTCCTGCCGCCGGGACCGCGGTTCCGGAGCCGAATGTCTCTAAAGTCGCGGACCCAAACGCGTCAAAGCCCTAAGAGCAAGGCCCTCTACGCATAGGCCTTCTCTCGCTTGCCCGTAGTAATACTAACAGGGTGTTTTGGGAGGACCAGAGATGGCCACAACGAACGTTAGATACCTCCGGACGGTTTTATTCATTCTCGCCTGTCTTACCACGCCGGGCGTTGCCAACAGTGATGATACCACGCAGGACAAGGCCAACCCTCCACAAGCCCCCGGCGCCCAACTCTTTGGCGGTCCAGCCGCCCAGATTCGGGTGCCTGAGGGTCATACCCCGCCCGGCCGACTCGTTATTGCAGTCCTCTGGTTTGAGAATATGACCGGCAACCGCCAGGCAGACCATTGGCGCTACGCCATAGATAGGCTGTTGTCGGATCAACTGGGACATGTCAAGGCTCTTAGGTTGCGGAGCGTCGGAATCGACTTTGCCGGCAGGCAACTGGGGATAGCCAAAGGCTCGGCCATTGGCGCGGACGAGGCGCGGAAGATTGGCGAAATTGTCGAGGCCCAGCGCGTCATCTGGGGCAGCTACAGCAACAAAAACGATAAATGGCAAGTTACTGCACGGGTCCTGAACGTGGCGACCGGAAACCCATCAGGCGAGATGGTTGCAGCCTCAGATGACTGGTTCAATGTGCGAGATGAACTGGCAGACAAGATTCTCAAGCAACTGAGCATAACACCGAC
>CAYGZM010000071.1:0-18001 GCA_964354365.1 uncultured Pirellulales bacterium | reverse complement strand
GGAAGGCTCACAAGCGGCATCACGCCACCCGACTCCTTCATCGTCTCGCCGCCCAGGCTCGCTCCTTCGCCCTCGTCGCCGAGCGGTATCCCGTCGCAAAGGCCCTTTCGCTCCTCGGCGCACAGCGTCCAGTCCCACCCGCTTATGTCGAGCGCATCCACGTAGCCGTCGTCGCTGAAGGCCCCCTCCAGGCACGCCCCGCTGCCGGTCTCGTTCGGATCCAGTTCTGCGGCGACGCCGCACGCGCCCACGACCGTCAAGAAGTCCACCTCATCAACAAGATCGTCCCACGTTATGTCCAGGCAAATCCCGTCACAGTGCACTTCGGGGCCCCAATCGTCTATCGTAACCATGCCTCCGCCCGGTCCATCCGACTCCAAGAAGCGCCCAGCCAAGGAAAGAGGTTCTATTAAGAAGGGCTTATCCGGCTCGATCAGCTCCAGCTCCACGTACGTCCCGTCCGTGAGGTCCAGGCGTCCCGTCGGGACCCTTCTCTCAAAGACCCCGAAACGCTCACTGCCCGGCGACCCGGGCCGACCGGCAGGCGGCGATGTAAGAAGCCCCGCATAAAGATAATGCTCCGGACGGGTCGGATCGTCCTCAGCCAGCAATTCCGGCACGTCGGACAAATAGACCGCCAGCTTGAGGCCGGGCTTGGCGCTCTCGAATAGGTACATGAACCGAATCAATACCTCCTCTTCGCTGCACCTTGCGAAGAGTCCCTTTGCGCGCGCGTGCACCATTTGCCCGTATGTCGGCGAATCCGGGTCGATATCCACCAGATTATGCATTACCATTAGCCCGGAGGGATCAAGCGCGGAGCTCACCACGCGCTCAACGTGAATGCGTGATCTGTTCGGAACATCCGAAATCACGAGGTTGTTGTTGTTCATCCGGTTCAGAAATTCGTTGGGATCGTCGAACATAAACCGATCCAGAGAGTAGCCCAATAGAGGCCTGTTGGCTATCTTTGCACTCGGATCCTTCGTCAGCGATTCATAATACAGCCGATTGAACGCCGTATCGAGGACCGAATTCGGCCCAAGCACAAGCTGCCTGACGTAGAGCACCTCCTCCTTCCCCTCGACATTGTAGGGGGCCTGATAGTCCTGGCGGTTGGTCAGCGTCAGTCTCGCGCCGGCAGCCAGCTCCAGCCGCTCGAGCGTCCAGGTGCTCGGCTCGAAGTCCGGCACCGTCTCCACCGGAATCAGCCCCGGCTCGCACGATCCCCCGCTGCAGAACACATCCTGGCCTCGAAGCTCAAAAAGACCTCCGCGTTTGCCCGCCTGAGTCACAAATATCCGGTTGTTCAGAATTGTCCCGGCGAATACCGACGGCTCTATATCAACGTACCTGTCACCCTGAGAATGAACGTCGTTATTGATGAATGTCGCCGTATCCTCAACCGCAATCTGGCCGTATGGAATCAGCCTATTCGTCGTGAATACGTTGTCGGAGATAATCGAGCTGCCTGCGAATATCGCACGGGTGACATTGACCGCCGTCCTTGTTACAGAGGCGTTGTCCGTGGCCACGAGCAGGCCGTTACACTGCACCGTGCCTCGCGCACCGGGGCTGTCGTAATCGGTCAGGTCAACAATTCCGCCGCCCTCGACGACCAGCCTCTTACCCGCCGGCACGAAGATTTGGCCGATGCCACCCACATCCGCGCTGGTGTGGACGTCTTCCGTATGCAGAGTGGCATCGCGATCTATCTTCACCTGGCCGTCGCCGCGGATGCTGTCCGAAATGACCTTGACCGTGCCCGAAATCAGGGCCGAACCATACGCTACGTACAGGCCGTCCGGGCTGTTGTTGCCGATGGTGCAATTGATCAGGGTTGGACTGCTTTTCCAGCACATCAGACCTCCGCCGCTTTGGACAGCCCTATTCTCAACGATTATGCAGTCCTCGATAATTGCACTGCTGAAATCGAGGTAGATGCCGCCACCCATCTCGGCCTGGTTGTTCTTGATGATGCAGCCCTTGATTGTCGGGCTGCCCATGTCGCAGTATATTCCCCCTCCGTACAGGCCCTCGTCGGCATAAGCGTTCCCATTGCTGATCGTAAAGCCCTCGAGCACGCTGTCCGGACCTTCACCGTATGAGAACCGAAAGCCCCGAGTGACATATTCGCAATTAATGATGCAACTCTCCGGCCCGTTCCGGCTCCGCAGAGTCACCGCCTTGCCCTCGAACGAAAGACCTCGGTTGCCCGGCCCGGCGTAATTCCCGTCCAGGACGGTTATGACCGCGCCTGTCGCGGCCGCATAAATCGCGTCCTGAATCGAGTCAAAAGGATGTTCCCAGCTCCCGTTTTCGTAGGGATCGCTGATTGCAGGATTGCCCGGCCCGGGGTCGCGCGGCGCATTATCATCAACGTAGATACCCTGACGCGACACAACCGGATTGCCCATACCATCGTTTGTAAGCCACTCTATTTCCCGGACGCTCAGAGCCCGGTTCCAGATCGCCACTTCGTCTATCGCGCCGTCGAACTCCCGCCCCGGCCTGTCCGAGTTGCCGCCAATCCACACATTGTGCCTGCTTGTAGCTATCCTGCCGGCATAAGCCACCGGACTTGCGGAGTCTTCGACGCCGTCTATAAACAGGCGGATATCCGCTCCATCGTATGTCCCCACCACATAGTGCCAGCCGCCGGTGGTCAATACGGTATTTCCATTGATAGACCGATAGTCCGGCGCGCCCGTGACGGCAAAGTGAATCTGGGTCGTTCGGAACAAGGTGGAAAGCCTCCACGCATCGTCGCCCTTTGTGACTATCCCCGTCCAGTCCGCCGGGACCGTGCCGATATTGACCCACGCCGCAACCGTCATCTTGTCGGTGACGTCAAATACCGGGTCATTCCCGCAGTTCACGTAATCGCCGCTGCCGTGAAATGCGAGCGCCAGATCGAGCTTACCCTGGACCCACGTTGGGCTCGGGCCGGCGTTGAGAAAGGCGTTATGGCCGTTGCCGCTGCTGTCCATTGCAACAGCGCCGCCCGGTTCATCCAGTCTCCAGTGCGCCACCGGCTGCATCTCCGGCGATAGATTGTAGTTCACTAAGTATTGAATCTCCGAGGCCGTTAGTGCACCGGGGTAGAGGCGCACGTCATCGATCAGGCCGTTCCACCCGCGCCCGGGGCGCTCGGCGTTTGCCCCGATCAAAACATTGTAGGTGTTTGTTGAAATGTACCCGTACCCGTTTCTAACGGCCTGCGGCCCATCTACAATCCCGTCCACGTACAGCCTGACCTGCTCTGTCTCATCGCCCCGGTCATAGACCCCGGCTGCGTGATGCCACTCGCCATCGGTCACCGGCGTGCTCCCCCACACCGTGCTCATCTCAGAAATGTCACCACCCGACAAGCCGCTGCAGGCAAAATCAATGTAATCTGTGTTGACGTGCCTGTGCAGCCGCCAGGCGCTGTCGCCCTTGGTGACAATCGCCTGCCAGTCCTTCGTGAAGGCGTTGACTTTTATCCAGGCCGCAACCGTAAGACCTTCGGCCAAGTCGAAATCAGGGTCTCCGCCGCATACTACGTGCCCCTCTCGCCCGTCGAACAGAAGTGCTCCGTTAAGATGACCTCCTGCAGGCTGCCAGCTCGGCAAGGTTGGGCTGCTCAAGATGCCGTCGTTGCCGTTGCCCGACCTGTCGCTGGCTATCGCGCCGAACCCATCCTCCATCGCCCAGTAAGCAAGCAGCCCGTCGCTGATGTTCGGCTCGCTCACCTCCTCCATCGGAACCGCTCCCGACCGCTCTGCTTCATTTACATAGCCGTCGTCCCCGGCAGCACGCTCAAGGCAGTACCCCATCGACCAAAGAAACGAAACGCCCACCCCCAACAGCACCCAGCCTGCCAAACGCACTTTCACCCTCATTTTACACCGTGCTCCCTTCTGTCCAGCCGGACAACCTCAAAAACTCGGCGACGTAGCCATCCCCGCCCTCAGTGTTACTTCTGCCACAGACAGCCGCTTTTCTCACGCTCCTCGCCGGAATACGATACGAGCAAACGACGCTATCCGCAAAACCAACCAAAAAATTATACCATTTTTGTGCAGCAAAATCCAACAAAATACTTGCAACCGGCAGATTTGGCCCATTATGCCGCTTTTCGGCCTATTCCCCCTGGATTCTTCGCGCCACCGGGTACAAATCCGCGAATGGCAGCACGGAATATTCGTCGGTCACCCAGAATCCCTTGCGGACTTCGAGAAACTTCGCGTGCCCGTCCAGAAACGCCATGCAATGGTGGTCGGGCCGACCGTGCCATTCCGCTATCTCCTTCCACTCCGGATCCGGGAACGGCGTCGGTTTCCACTGGTTGATCCACCCGTAGTCGCCGATCAGCAGCAATTGGGATGCGTTGTCCACATTACCGCGTTTGAGATTCACTATGCGCTGGTTGATCGCATCGCCCAGCGCCGTCGTGTCGGCAGTCATTGGCGAATACCAAAGTGAGAAATCGAATTTCGGGCCCCCGACAAGGAATATGTTTGTCTGGTAGCTTGTGCCTACGACCAGATAGACCTTCTGCCGCAGCGTAGCGCCGGGCATGCCGCCGCGGTCCGCCGGACACCGAAAGACCTTCGCGTCATTTTCGCTCGCCAAATTCGCGGCGAGGCTCAGATAGTTGTTCAAGACCCGAGGGGCCACATCCTTGCTGCCTCGCCACCCGCCATAGTACAGATTGGCACTTGTGGTTCGGTAGAAATACCCGTCGTTGTCATCAAGGTAGAGATTCCACCCTATCGCTAATTGTCTCAGGTGGTTTCCGCACACCACCCGCTGCGCGACCTGCTTGGCCTTGCGAAGGGCGGGGAGCAATATCGCAATGAGCAATACAACCACCGCTATCACAACCAGCAGTTCTATCAGCGTAAAGCCGACCCGCCGACCCGCACTTCCAGTTCTCTTCGATGAATGGCGCCTCATTGCTCTTGCCCTCCATCTTCCGCAGCAGATGCTCCACTCGCCTGCTTAGTTCCTCTTCGCAGCTCATACAGCCTGGCCATCACGTATTCGATCAGTGGTCTGTCCAACCTCGCTCGGCTATGTTGCTGCAGTTCCCTGATAGCTTCATAGCTCCTCTGGTAGGCCTCAAGGGCTTTTTCGCGGTTCCCCTCTCTGAGATAGTTTTCTCCGATGATAAAGTCCAGAAACTCAGGGCTCTCGCGCGAAAACGCCTCTCTGAACGCGGCGGATTTCTCACTTACCGGTCTGGCGTCGAGTAAGAAACCGGCTGCTTTTGCCTCCTTACTTTCTGTCGGGATGAGGTCTAATATTGCCTCTGCACGCTGGCGGTTACCTGCGTTCCACACCTGTAGAAACAGGTTGAATGTCAACTGCCGCTCCAGCGATGGCAGTTGTGCAGCAAGCCGCGCCGACTCACGTGCGCGTCCGCTTGCCTCGTCCAGGGCTTTCTCAGATTTCATAAGCAGCTCGAAGCTGATGTATGCAAAGCCGAGGACAATCAGCGCCAGCAGCGCCGCCACGGTGCTCGTATAACGATGGCGCGCAATGATCTTGCGCAGCAGGTACATAGTGCTGATCGACTTGACGCGGATCGGCCGGCCTTCCAGCCAGTTTTCAATGTCGCTTTTCAAATCAGCCGCCGACTGGTATCGCTTCTCCCGCTCCTTGGCCAGCGCCGTCAGCAGGATAGCCTCCATTTCCGAATTGAACTTGGGAATAATTTGCCGGGGCCGGGTCGGCTCGACCTGTTGAATAGTCCTCAGGGCCTCCAAAGTCGTCCCGCTGACGTCATAAGGGTATTGCCCCGTCAAGAGTGTATAGAGTATAACGCCCAACGAATAGACATCGGTCCGCACGTCAATCAAGTGCGGCAGGCCCGACGCCTGCTCCGGCGACATCGTCGTCAAAGAACCCGCCCACTGCCCCGTCATCGTCACAACGGCGTCATCCTTCGCCTGCTCGCTCATCCCCACCGCCTTTGCAAGCCCGAAGTCCAGTATGTGCGGCTCGCCTCGCTTATCCACGAGAATATTGGCGAACTTCAAATCGCGGTGGATAACTCCCTGCTGATGAGCATACGTTATCGCCGAGCATATCTTGTTGACCAGCTCCACCCGTTCCCGGAACGACAGCATCTTCGCCTGCACGTATCTCCTCAGCGGCTCGCCCTCGATATACTGCATCACGAAGTAGTACTGGCCGTGGATAATCCCGCTGTCGCGAATGCTCACTATATTCGGATGGTCGAGGCTCGCAATCAGTTCCGCCTCGCGCTCGAAGTAGTACCGCGCCCGCTCCGAGGCCAAAAGGGTCGGCAGCAGCACCTTGATTGCAACGTATGTCTTTGTCGCGGTATGAATCGCCTTATAGACCACCGCCTGCCCGCCGCGAGGCAGCGCCTCGGTGATCGTGTAGCCGTCAATCATTGATTCTATTGACTTGGTGAAGCTACGCTGCGCGTCCGAAACCACCGTTGCCTCCGGCATAGTCTCCGTCGGACGCTCATCCTCATGTATTACCTCGGTTTTTTCACCGTCCCCCCCGAATTTGTATTCACTCCTCTCGGAGCCTGGTTGTGCCCCGGCGAGCATATTTGACCGAGTCGATTCCACAAACTCTCGGCAATCGTCGCACCGGTCCAGATGTTCTTCAACATCCTGCCGTTCGTTGCTCGAACAGTCCCCCATCAAGTAGCGCTCGACCAGTTCCTTAGCAGGACAGTCGCACATACTGCCGTCCTTAAATCAGGCCCCTGCAAAAAACAGCGTAGTGTGGGGCTTGCCCCACCGAAATGGCGGGCTGAAGCCCACCCTACGCGCCGCAGTTCATCCGCCTCCAACGGAATTCACCAAAACAAACGTCGTATTATCATCGCGCTGAGCCAGCGACTTGCGAAAATCGCTCACGGCTTTTGTAATCGAATCCGCAATCTTCTCCGCGGAGCGGCCGCCGGCATCCTTCAGCACGCGCACCAGTTGCTTCTCACCGAACTCGTCGCCATCGGGTGACCTTGCCTTCGTCACGCCCTCGGTAAAGACTACGAGCGCTGCGCCGTTGCCAATCGCCTCAACGTTCTCCTGGAGGCTTGTCTTTCCGCTGCCGAGCATAGCCTCGCCCGTTTTACCGAGCGGTATGATGCCCGATTTCGGGTGCACGACAAGCGCCCACGGGTGGCCGGCGTTGACGTATCTCAGTGTCGCGCTTGACTTGTCGAACACGCCCAAGAAAAGGCTTGCCGATACCCCTTCGAGGCTGCTGCCAGCCAAATGTGAGCTGACGTGCTTGACGGCCCCCGCTAACTCGCCGCAGAAGAACATCGTCGTCCGCAAAAGAGTCCGCAGCTCCGATATGGCCATCGCCGCCGATAGACCGCTGCGCGAGATGTGGCCGACCGCAAACGCCAATCGACCGTCCTGGAGTTTCCAGACATCGCAGTAATCGCCGCCCACCCAGATAACAGGCTTGTACCGAACAGCCGCCTCGAAGCCGGACAGGCCCGCCGGCACAACCGGCGCCAGCCTTGCCTGAATCTGCTGCGCCAGCGACAGCTCGTGGTCGAGCGTGCTCCTCTCGGCCTTGATATGGATGGGAGTAAGACTCTTGCGCGCCGAAGCAACCTCTCCCGCCGCCGCCCGCACAAATGCGAACGTCTCTTCCGGCGAAACCCTCACGCCCCCGCCCAGCGGAATATCCAGGTAGAGCAGATCAACCGTCTCAGCCACGTCACCCAAAGGCGTGCAGATGACGGCCCTCGGACTGTGCTCATCGACAACCGTCACAGTCACCTCAACATCCGAAGAATAAATGCTCTTGGCCATCACCGCCGAGCCGCTCGAGCGAACCTCATCCAGCACCCGGTGAGACACGCGAAAGGCCAGATGTGACGGATACGTTCCTGCCGGGACATGCGCGGCTGTATCATCCGGGCCGGTCCCGAAGTGACACGCCAGCACGTCGGGCGTCTTGGGCAGAGGCTTGCTCTTGCCCGGCACTCGCAGCACCGCCGCAACCGTTTTCGGCGCCCACGCCAGCCGCCTGCATACCTCCGGATACAGCGCCGACGAGCTTGTAAGTTCCGACAGCCGCTCTTTTATCTCGTCGAGCCGTTCCGGACACGGCCGGGCGGAAGCCGTCGCTGCCTTGCCCCTCCCGTAGAAAATCTCCGTCTCAAAATCTTCTATTACTATGTTGGTCGCCTGAACCGAGGCGTCCGCCTCAACCTGGTGGTCCGAAGGCCCGCTGACCGATAGCGACGCCGGCCCAATGACCACAGGCTCGCCCGGCAGGACCGCGCACGCATCCACACGCTTACCGTTCACGAACATCCCATTGCTGCTGCCGAGATCCTCGAAGATCCAGCGACCGAACGGGTCCTGGTAAACTCTCGCATGTTCGCGGGAAACGTCTTTGCTGTCGATGACCACGTCACAGCGCGGACTCCGGCCGATGATTGTGCCTTCTGGATTCAGTTCCGCTTGTCGGTTTTCGCCAAGCTCATATATCGTCAATACCGCATCTGCCATACTCAGCATCCTTGTACGCGTCAAGCCACAATTTCGCCGCACCGATACTTGTTCATGAAACGGAAATCTCAGCTCCTTGGAGCAAGCATCTAACAAAACAAACCTTGCTCTCTGTCATTCCCGCGAAAGCGGGAATACAAAGACGTCGGGATATATGAGAACTCATTTTGTTACAGCTTCTTAACTAATCAAGGATACACCATCGACTACCGGCGGTCAAGCAAAAAACGCCCGTGTTTCCCTATAGAGGCATGATTTGCAATTGTGGACAGGTTTTGGCGGTTCTGTTCCTGTTCTTATCGCTGTTATTCTGTAATACTTCAGTTGGAATGGGAAACTGAACTGTGGCACGGCCTTCCAGGCCGTGAATCCAACCTTCTATCCCACACGCCCCAACCAATATCCAATCTGAAATCTTGAATGAAATCTGAAATCCAACCTCTCCATCTTCCGTCCTCCGCCGCCTGTCTTCTGTCCTCTCTTCGTCCGACCTGTGTAGGGTGCGATTTTTCGCACGACTCAAGGCTGTCTTAACCTTAAAGCGAAATTGTCCAGTTCACGCTGAACCGGCACAGTCACGAGCAATCAGTATTGGGAGGAATCTTGAAATATGCTATAATACTCAAACTGACCGATTTGGTTTTTTGGACGCTGATTACCACAGATGAACACTGTTTTTCGAGATTCTGGATTCCCGCCCTTCGGCAAGCTCAGGGCAGGCTTTTCGCGGGAATGACGAATTGCACTATGTTCTTATCAAAACAAGACTTATATGGATCTTCGTCCTAAAAACGTTCAGTTTGAGTATAATAATTGTCGTAGGAGAAGATTGTTTGCCTGCCAACGGAAGGGTGTAGATGCTGTCGTAAGCATCTTCCGTGGGTTCCTGACGGAGGCAGCCACGTTTCTATTCGGCACAGTACTAAAGTAGGGCCTATTTGAGAGACGAAGGACTTAAGAGGAGTGCCATAGGGTGAGCGCCGGTGATCGAACAGGCTGCTGAGGCCCTGCGAGACAATAACTCTTTTTGCTTGAGGTAGATTTTGGGCGCAAGAAAGTACACAAAAAGAATCATTCTCGCTATTCTCAAAAGACTGATTATCTGGTCCTACAAACTTGTGGGGCCTCCCCATATTCTTCATTATAACCTCGATATCAACGCGTCCCTTTTGAAGTCATTCGGAGCCGTTGTAGGTCAGAACCCACGCATCTATCCGCCCGTGGTTATACACAATGCTTACCACGGTTACGGCAATCTGAGCATCGGGGACAATTGCGTTATCCAGGGCAACACGTATCTCGACTTGACGGCGAGAATAACGCTGGAGGACGGAGTGAGCCTTGGGCCCGGCACTATCATAATGACGCACAATCGCTACAACTCCAATGCCTTTCTGGAGGAGAACCTGGCGCACACGTGCGGCGAGAAGGACGTTCTAATCAAAAAAGGGGCTGGTGTCAAAGCTGGTTCGCTGATTGTAATGGGCGTTACAATAGGCGAAAACGCAGTGGTTGCCGGTGGCGCCGTGGTCAACCGCGACGTCGCAGAGGATTGCTTTGTTGGGGGCGTGCCTGCACGCCTGATCAAGGTCGTGGGAGCAGACAAGCAGGCAGCGAGGGCATTATGAGCCAGAATCAGGCAGACATCCAGGACCTCATAATCAACTTCACCCCGACGGGGATGATTCCGACGAGGAAAATGACACCTCACATCCCCATCTCGACGGCCGAAGTGGTCGAAGACGTCCATCGTGCGGTGGAGCTGGGTATCACGATGGTCCATATTCATGCACGCGACCAAGGCAGCGGCAAGCCCACCTGCAAGGGTGAAGTCTATGGGAAGATCATTGAGGGCATACGCTCGTTTGCGCCGGAGCTGGTCATCTGCGTGTCGTTAAGCGGGCGCGAGATCAACGAGCTCGAGAGGCGAGAGGAGCCCCTTGAATTGGACGGAGATTTGAAACCGGACATGGGGAGCCTGACACTCAGCTCTCTCAACTTTAATCAGCAGGCGAGTATCAATACCCCGGATACGATAAAGGCCCTGGCAAGCAGAATGATGTCGCGCGGCATCCTCCCGGAGCTGGAGGCGTTTGACAGCGGGATGATCAACTACGCCAAGTACCTTATCAGGAAAGGCCTGCTGGAACCCCCACATTACTTCAACCTGATCGTCGGGAACATCGCATGCGCCCAACCGGACCTCCTGCACGTGGGGGTGATGATTAATGATTTACCAGCGCAGTCATTGTGGAGTCTTGGCGCAGTAGGAGACGCTCAATTCCGCATGAACGCCCTGGCCGTAATATCCGGCGGAGGCGTAAGGGTCGGACTGGAGGACAGTATATGGTTCGACAGCAAGAGGACCCGCAAGGCCACAAACACGGATCTCCTGCGTCGCATCCACCAGTTGGCTGCGGCATTCGGTCGAGAGGTCATGGCTCCGGCAGAGATACGGCAGTTGCTGAAACTCAGGAGCGGTCACGGGCAATACGGCCGCTCACCGGGTGAATTTAAGGAAAAGGGTTGAATTTACAGGCCGAATGGTCGTGAATATAAGAGGTTTCGCCTCATGAAGGATGTCCCTTCAGAGAAAACTAATCCGGACAAAGCGGTTCGAAAGCAGTCTATCGAGGAGACTTCCAAGATCACTTCGTCCGCCTCGACAAACATTGGGCAGGTCCCAACTTCCTGGAACGAGACTAATCGTGATTATCCGTTAGACAAGTGCGTTCAAGACTTATTCGAAGAGCAGGTGGGAAAGATTCCCGATGCTGTAGCCGTCATCTACCTGACCGAGCAGCTGACCTACCGCCAGCTCAATGAACGCGCCAACCAGCTGGCGCACTACCTGAGAAAGCAGGGCGTCAAACCGGATACGCTTGTAGGCTTGTGTATAGAGCGCTGCACCGAAATGATAGTCGCCATTATGGCCATACTTAAAGCAGGCGGTGCTTATGTCCCACTCGATCCCGGCGACCCCAAAGAACGGTTAGCCCTGATGATAGATGAGATCCATGCGAACGTTATTCTGACTCAGTACAAATGTGCAGACAGGCTGCCCTCGAGATCTGAGCAGATATTCTGCATTGACAGTGAGTGGTCGAATGTTGAAGCGCTCCCAAAAACAAATCTTAAGAACATCGCCCGACCGCATAACCTCGCATATGTCATGTTTACGTCCGGCTCGACCGGCGCGCCGAAAGGCGTCATGGTCGATCACGTTGCGTTGGTCAATCACCTATTGTGGCTGCAGGAAACATTTGTTCCAACCCGTTCCGACCGCTTGTTGCAGCAGACTCGCTTTACCTTCGACGTATCAGTGTACGAGCTATTGCTGCCCCTGATAGCGGGATCTACGCTGGTCTTTGCCAGACCCGGGGGACACAAGGACCCGGGCTATTTGAATGAACTGATTATTCGAGAGGGAATCACGAGTGCACACTTTGTTCCCTCTATGCTGGCGGTATTCCTCGAACATCCGCGGACCGGCGACATCACACATCTCAAGCGAGTTATATGTTCCGGCGAAGCCTTGCCTCATAACCTGCGTGAACGCTTCTTCAAATGCCTGCCGCACGTAGAGCTGCATAATCTCTATGGCCCCACTGAAGCTGCTATTCACGTCAGCTGGTGGGATTGTCGCAACCAGGCGGATAGACCCATTGTGCCCATCGGTCGGCCCATTGCGAACACGCAGTTGCACATCCTCGACGACAATCTGAAACCGGTCCCGGTGGGAACCGTGGGGGAACTGTATATCGGCGGGGTCCAGCTGGCCCGTGGGTACTTGAACCGTCCGGATTTAACCCGGGAACTGTTCATCTCCAACCCCTTAGACCCAGGTGGACAAACGAAGCTCTATAAGACCGGAGATTTATGTCGCTACCTCAAGGACGGCAACATCGAGTTTCTGGGGCGGGTGGACCACCAGGTTAAACTCCGTGGTATTCGCATAGAGCTTGGCGAGATAGAGTCGGCCCTTGGAAAACACCCGGCCGTTAGGCAGGTAGTGGTCCTGGCCCGCGAGGACCAGCCCGGAGACATGCGATTAGTCGCATACATGGTCTGCCCACAGCAGACCACGCCTGAGCCTGAAGATCTCCGGAATTATCTCGGAGAAATCTTGCCGGAGTATATGATCCCTTCTGCTTTCGTGTTCCTGGATTCGATGCCTTTGACCGCGAACGGTAAGATCGACCGCAAGGCGCTACCGCCCCCGCAACAGGACCTCAGAACCATGGAAGCCGGCTACACACCACCCGGTACTCCCACTCAGAAGGCGATGACAGATATCTTCGCCGACGTCCTCGGTTTGGAGAAGGTCGGCATCCACGACAACTTCTTCAAGCTGGGCGGACATTCGCTGACTGCTACCAAGGCCATATATCGCATCCAAAACCGATTGAACGTAGAGGTGCCGATACCGGCGCTGTTTGAAAACCCAACCATCGCCGAGCTGTCCCAGTTCATCGAGGAAAACTCACGCGGGCACAATGCTCATCCCTCTGCCGATCCAATCCCGAGGATTACGCGCCGAGGCCCATTGGCCACATCATACGCCCAGAAACGCATGTGGTTTCTCTATCAATTCGAGCATGAAAGCCCCCTTTACAACGTCTCGTTCATGCTCTATCTGAAAGGTGCGCTCCACATCCAAGCCATTGAAGAGAGCCTCAACGACATTATCCAACGTCATGATTCCCTGCGGACGACTTTTGAGATGCGGGAGGGCGAACCGGTCCAGATCATACATCCGCATACATATCAGCAGGTACCGGTAGAGAAAGTATCTGAACTTTCATCCGAAGGACCGAGAGGTCTTGTTGACCACCCGGTGATAAAAGAAGAGGTCAAAAGACTCTTTGATCTCAAGCAGGGTCCCCTGATTCGTTTTAGGATTCTCCGTCTGTCACAGGATACACATGCCCTGTTATTTACGGTGCATCACATTGTTTTCGACGGCTGGTCCGTCGATGTCCTTCTTCACGAGCTTGCCGCGGCCTACGGCGCAAGGATACAGGGGCGAAGCCCCGAATTTCCTTCTTTGCCAATTCAGTATGCCGATTACGCGGATTGGCAGCAGAAGTGGCTTGAAAGCGAAACTCGTCAGAAGCAGCTCTCCTATTGGCTCGAACAGCTCAAGCAACCTCTGCCGATTCTTGAGCTGCCCACGGATTACCACCACCCGGCTGTTCAGACTTACAAGGGACACAGCGACTCTCTGACGCTAAGCACGAAACTCACCAATGACCTTCGTCAGTTGAGCTACCGAGAGGGGAAGACGCTGTTTATGACCCTTTTTGCCGCCTTTAACGTTTTGCTGCACCGCTATACCGGGCAGAAAGACCTAATTGTCGGCTCGCCCATAGCCAATCGTACGCGCGAGGAGATTGAGCCCCTTATAGGCTTTTTCGTAAATACCCTGGCGCTGCGCACGAATCTGTCGGGAAATCCGACATTCTGCGAACTTCTCGATCGAGTGCAACGGGTTTGTCTGGATGGCTACGTCAATCAGGATCTGCCATTTGAGCAATTAGTTGTTCACCTCCAGCCCGAACGCAGCGCGAGTCGGACGCCTGTTTTCCAGGTAATGTTCGTTATCCAGAATGCCCACGACCGTCAAATCACGCTGCCGGGGCTTGAAGTTGTATGTGAAGAGATATCTACTGATACCTCCAAGCTCGACCTGACCCTGTTCATGGAGGAATTCGGGGACCATCTGATTGCTACAGCCGAGTATAATACGGATCTGTTCAAGACAGATACGATCCGCAGACTGCTGGGCTATTATCAGCGCCTGCTCGATGAAATCGCCTCCAATCCGGATAGTCGCCTCCGCGATCTTGTGCTTCTGGCAGATAGCGAGCCCAAGCCGATTGTTGAGGACTTGAAGCAGCCCGCTCGCGATTATCCGCAGGATAAGTGTGTTCATCAGCTATTCGATGAACAGGCCGTCAAGACCCCGGATGCCGTGGCTGTTGTCCACCAGACTGAGCAGTTGACCTACCGCCAGCTCAATGAACGCGCCAACCAGCTGGCGCACTACCTGAGAAGGCAGGGCGTCAAAGCGGATACGCTGGTCGGCGTATATTTGGACCGCTGCGCCGAACTCATAGTCGCCCTGTTGGGCATACTAAAGGCCGGCGGCGCTTATGTTCCTTTGGATACCGCTTACCCCAAAGGCCGCCTCAGACAAATGATTGAGGACACGGATCTCAAGATTATCCTGACGCAAGATTCTCTGATTTCACATTTGGAAGCGCATAACGCGCAAAGCATCTGCCTAAATGCCAATTGGGGTACAATCAGCCGCGAGGCTGTAGATAGTCCACCCTCCCTGACCGAGCCCGATCACCTCGCATACGTTATGTTCACATCCGGCTCAACCGGCCGGCCCAAGGGAGTCGCAATCCCGCACAAGGGAATCGTCCGTCTGGTGTTCGGCGTTGACTACGTTGACCTCGAGGGCTATCAGACCTTCCTGCAATTGGCTCCTATAAGTTTCGACGCCTCCACATTTGAAATATGGGCCGCCTTGCTGCACGGGCATCGCTGCGTACTATTCCCGGATCGGATCCCGGACCTGCACAAGCTCAGCGAAATACTCAAGACTTATCACGTGAGCTGCCTGTGGTTGACCTCGTCCCTGTTCAACTTCATTATTGATAAGAAACCCCAAGCACTCAGAGGCGTCTCTCAACTGCTGACCGGTGGAGAAGCTCTCTCCGTAGAGCATGTCCGGCGTGCACTTGCGTTATTGCCCAACACGCAGTTGATCAATGGCTACGGCCCTACCGAGAACACCACGTTTACCTGTTGCTATCCCATTCCCAGGCGCCTCGACGAGCGATTACATTCCATTCCCATTGGCCGTCCGATAGGACGTACGCAGGTCTATATCCTGGATCAGCAGATGAATCCTGTTCCGGCCGGCACACCGGGCGAATTATACATCGGAGGAGACGGCCTGGCCCGTGGGTACGTGAACCGTCCGGAGCTGACAGGGGAACGATTTGTCAGCAATCCCTTCGATCCGAGCGGGCGTACAAAGCTCTACAAGACCGGAGACCTGTGCCGTTACCTGGCTGATGGGAACATTGAATTCCTGGGGCGTCTGGACCACCAGGTCAAGATTCGGGGCTTTCGCATAGAACTCGGCGAGATTGAGTCAACGCTCGGAAGGCACCCGGCCGTTCGGCAGGTCGTGGTCTTGGCCCGGGAAGACCAGCCGGGTGACAAGCGATTGGTGGCCTATGTAGTGCGGGCACAGGGAGCCTCGGCCGGACCCGACGATATGCGGGACTACCTCAAAGACACGTTGCCGGAGTACATGATCCCTTCTGCCTGGGTATTCCTGGATTCGATGCCCCTGACACCCAACGACAAGATCGACCGCAATGCACTGCCCGCCCCCGCACGGGGCCTTGGGCCTGAACAGACCACTGAAACCCGTCAGGCCGGCTACGTGGCGCCCGAAACTCCGGTTCAGAGGGCCTTAGCCGAAATTTTCGCTGAGGTCCTCGGCGTGGAGAAGGTGGGAATCCACGACGACTTCTTCAAGCTGGGCGGGCACTCTCTGCTGGCGGTAAGGCTTCTGGACAGGATACTGGGGCGATTCGGCCAATCCCTTCCGCTTGCGACTCTTTTCCAGGCCACGACCGTCAAACAGATATGTGAACTGCTCGCAACCGGGCAGGCCGACACGCCCGGTTCTTCGATCGTGCTGATCAGGCCGGGGGGCTCAGGAGACCCGATTTTCATTCTGCCCGGTGTAGGCGGGCACTCAATGGCATTTTCCACCCTGGCGAACCGCCTGGATCCGGACAGGCCCATCTACGGACTGGAACTGCAGGGTCTTGATGGAAAAGCCAAGCCCCACAAGACTATCGAGGACATGGCGGCCTATTTCGTCGGTTTGATCCGAGGCGTCCAAAAACAGGGGCCGTACCACCTGGCCGGATATTCTCTGGGCGGGAGAATCGCCTTCGATATGGCTGTCCAACTGGCCGAACAGGGTCAACAGGTGGGCATGCTCGCGATAATTGCCGCTACGGCACCGGGGTATCCGCGCACCTCAAAGTATCGCCTAGTCCGCTACGCCTTGCGATCGATGGACTTCCTTCGTCTGCCCTTCAAGGAGAGACTAAATTACCTGTCCTTCAAACTCAGGAAGGACCTGAGAAGACGAATCAGACGCTGGCGACAGGAACGCGCATTCGACTCAGCGGCGACGGTGGCCGACCGCGGTCTGCGCGCCAACATCAAGAAAGTCGAGGCGTCTGCCTATGAAGCATGGTACACATACAATCGCAAAGGCCGGTATTCCGGTAACGTCTTGCTTCTTCAAGAAACTAATCTCGATAGCCCACTCGACCGCGGCAAGATTCACGCACTGGCCGGCTGGGAACACTATGTGACAGGCACTATCGAATGCCACGAAATCTCATCGGGCCACCTTGATATTCTCAAAGAGCCGTATGTAAGTCTGCTCGCCGAGAGAATCACAAACTACATCCGCCAAATTCAAGATGCCAGCCGAAGTTCCTCTTCAATTCGGTGCATCGCTGAAAAACAAATGCAGAACAAAGCAGAGGCCAGCGATACCCCACGAAGGGGCCTTGCGGCCTGGCCGTCAGCTCCCGAGGTCTTCCCAATTCCACGGGACGAAGTGCACGTGTTCCTTGTCGATCTGGACGGCTCAGGCTCTCTGCCGAGGCACAAATCGATGTTGTCATCGGACGAGATAGACCGTGCCAATAGGTATGCCCAGGCGCGAGATAGAGATCGGTTCATTGCAAGACGCGGTTTCCTGCGTGAGCTGCTTGCCGGATACACAGGCATCAAGGCGGCCCACATCGAGCTTCAATACTCCGAGAACGGCAGACCCTCTCTTTCCGAGACGCAGAATCCGTTGGATATGACTTTCAGCCTGTCTGCTCGCGAAGGTTTGGCTCTCTACGCCTTCACTTGCAACCGCCCGGTCGGTATCGACCTGGAGTACATCCATCCAGCGACAGATCTGCTCGAAATTGCGAGGCGGCAACTGTCTTTGCGGGAATACGAAGATATCAGCAAGCTGCCGGAGAGCTTGCAGCAGGAGGCCTTTTATAGATGCTGGGTCTGCAAAGAAGCTTACATCAAGGCTCGAGGAATAATCCCCCTGAAGGAATTTGACGTGTCCGCCGAACCTGGGCGGGCACCGACACTCCTGGCGGACCGGAGCGACCCATCTGGGGTTCGGCAATGGTCTTTTTCACTTCTGGACCTCGGCGTAAACTGGCGCGCCGTGGTAGTCGCTCAGAGCAGGAACCTGCCTTTGAAGTGCTGGAAGATCGACAAGGTGTAGCAATACCCAGACCGCAATGACCTTTCGCAGAATCGCGGGCGCCTTTTCAACCAATTCTCAGCGACAAACGGGGCACCTCCCGAAAAAAGCGGGCATAGCCGCCACAATACCCGGCCAGACACCGATTTGCCGCCAATTTTATAGGACT
>CAYGZM010000070.1:0-18031 GCA_964354365.1 uncultured Pirellulales bacterium | reverse complement strand
AAGTACCCCCCTCAGCCGACCTTAGATACACATTGTCGCCGTTCTCGCTGAACCCTAAGCCCGTGAGCCTGCCCGGATCCGTGCTCGCTTCGCCGAAGTTGGCATCTTCATAGAGGACCAAATAGTCATACGCGCCAATCTTCGTCCCGTCGGCGAACCTGTATTTCTTAGGGTCAATCTCCGTGTCGCTCAGATACCAGCCGGCGATATCAATATCCTCATCGGTCGTGTTGTACAGCTCGATCCAGTCAGGGGCCACAGCGTGTGAATGGGCGAGCAGCTCGTTAATTACGATGGCGCCCGGATCGGGGACTATGCCGCTGTCGTCCCAGCCGGGCGAGCCGCCCACATACGCGCTGCCACGCCAGGAATCCTTCCGCCCCCAGCTATTCGGGTCCGGGTTGGTCGGGTCTATTATCGTTAAGGAGAAGCCCTGGCCGTCGCTAATGTTGCGCCAGCCGTCTTTGTATTCAAAATCGTGAATCGTTCGGCCAAGGGCGTCTTCGAGCATGATTCGCTCGCCGGCGTTATCAAGCCTGCCCGTGTACTCCCCGGCCACCACACCGCCGGAGCCCGGATACTGCACATCAAACGCCGACTCCTTCGCTACAACCACCACATAGGCGCCGGAGTCAAGCACCCTGTTCGGGAACGTAAAATCGATGCCATTGGTGAACCGCACGAGGTTCAGGTTCATCGGGGCCGGCCCAATGTTCCGCAGTTCAATAAACTCTTCGTTAGGATCGTCCGGATTACCCGTTTCCTGCGGATGGTACATTATCTCGGTAATCCGCAGGTTCTCGGCAACCGGCCCAACTGCATAAGTCGCCTCGTTAAGTGCGCTCCACGTGCTGCCGCTCTTGAGCCGGGCCTTGACGTGCGTGCTCTTGTCAAGAGTCACTGGTGCGGTGTATTCGATAGCGCTGGGCGAGACATTGCCGGCGGCGGAGCCGCTTTTGCCCGCAACCAGTTCGGCCGAGATAAGGAAGTCCACGTTATTGGCTGCTCTGTTCACCCCGTGGATCGCTAAAATATTGTCCCCGCTACGCAATGTGTAAATGTATGAAGAGATGACAATGTCCTCAAAATCGACCGCCAGAGAGTCCGTGCGGGAGCTTGACGCATTCGAGCTCCAGGTCGGTGTGTCGGTGAAGTTGCGTCTGGGAGCCAGTTCGATGCCGTTGATGTATGCTACGAACCCGTCGTCATAACGCATCCTCAGACGCAGAGAGTCGAATGTTGCCGGGTTCTCGTTCACGACGAACGGGATGCGAACATAACAGGTGGCGTTCTTGTCGTACATTTCAGTCAGGACATCGATACCGATCAGCGCTACATAGTTTATTGTATCGTCCGGTCTTGTCTCGAAACCCACACCTCTGTTGCCGATGCGCCAGAGTGAATCGTTGAAGGCGCCGCCGCCCTTCCAGTTGTCGTCGATGTCGCCCGTCGGCACGAGGACCCGCTTGCCGACGCTCTCGCTGACGAGAATAGTGCTGGTCGTTTTCGGAGACACGCGCGGGTCATTCCCGTCGATGGTGTAGTATATCGTCCCTGCCCCGGCCGTTATGGAGAGCAAGTCCGTCGAGGAGATATACCCCCCGTGCTTATATGAGCCGTTAATGCAAAAGACCGGCGCGTCGATGCTCGGGTAAAGCCCGGCGCCTCGCAGCCACCCAAATACCGTTGCCGTACGGCCAGGGAAGAAACTGCTGAGCTTGCTGTTCTGGGTGGTGAGCCAATTGGACCGCGTGTATGGGGTGGACTGCCGGTTGTCGCCCCAGCGTGCTGATTCACCCGCAATGGCGCGGTCAGCCTTTGTCATCAGTGCCTGGTACATGTTGGCGGGGTTCGGGTGAAGCAGGACACCGTTGTTGAAGAAGTTCTTGTGAATTATGTCTGCAAATCGCATCAGGTACTCGGCATTGCCCTTGAGCTTGTCGTGAATATCCCGTGGGCTGTTGCCAACCTGGTTGTCTCCTTCGATGGTATGCTCGGCGTCCCAGGAATGGACGCGCCATCTTCCATCCGGGTGATTCCGGCGCGTTGCATACCAGTTTTTACCGCTTCCGTCCACCCCAACCCAGTCCTGGTTACCGGTGAACCAGTTGGCCAGGATATAAGTGATGAAGTTGTCGATATCGAGCATCCGGCAAACCGTGTCATATTTGTCTGCGTTGGTTGGGTCTGACTGCACGGCGCTTGCCGCGGCGACCATCGCGTTGAAGTTGGAAAAGGCGTTACCGACGACGCCGAAACTATCGTTGACCATATAGCTGCCGTGCTTGATGCAATCGTACTCGTCGGCCTCGCCGCCGAACATCTCCGCCGCCCAGGTGTGGTCCGGGCGTTCGTGGACGTAGTACATCCCCCAGTGCAAACCGTTAAGGTACAGTTGGGCGTAGATTCCGTGGGGCGAATAGCCGCCCATAGCGTTGTGGAGGTCGGCCACATACTGGTCCTGAATGTACATAGCAGTGTTACGTTGGGTGGCGTCGGTCGCGTGCAGCCAGGAATGATTGAGGACAGCGTCGAACACGAAGGTGTCGAATCGCTCGACGGGAGAATCGGGAAAGAGTCTGAAATTGAACTTTGACGGGCCGCCTGTGTACGTTCCGTAATCTGTAGTTGTCTTGAACCTCGGCCGCATCGAGAGCTTATAAGACTTCCATCTTTGGAGGCTGGTGCCTCCGCCGCTGACGCCCCCGGCCATCGCTATTGCGCAGTTGGCCTGTTCGGACACCCCTCGGACCGTGTCAATGTACTCAACTGAAGCGACCTTTTCGGGCGCCTGGTCAACGTGATAAGTCAGGGCTTCTTTGAGGTAAATCCCGTTGGCGCCGAAGAAATCGTCCCTGTTCACGACCAAGGAAATTGTCGGCTGCGAGGCGATGTCGGACGTGGTGAAGCGGTTGCTCGCGGTCGCATGGTTGACTATGTCGGGGTCTATCTGGTAATCGCCGGTCACAATGTCTCCTGTTCCGCTGTCCCAGAGCGTCGGGTAACCGGCGGGGACGACCTGGGCGCCGGTGGATGGGTTGGTGGCCTGCTGCAGCACCATCGCCGGGAAGATATACGTCTCCGCGTCGATGTTAGTGGGCTTCCAGCCGGGCTTGACGGCGACAGCACGCAGAAAGGTAGTGGTGTTTATCGGTATTGAGTTGATATATCGAGTGCCGGTTGGAACCTCGCTGGCGAGGTTGAGGGGACTGGTTCCGTCGAGCGTGTAATATATCTCGGCCCCTTCGGTTTCTGTCGCAATGGTTGCAGAGAAGGGTGAATAGTAGAAGCCGCGATTATGGCTGAACTTTGTGTCCGCGACCTGCCCCAAGTACGCATCAATATTCGTCGCTTCCGGTGTCGCCGTCCCGAAGAAACGCCACGTATCGTTGCCGTCGGGGTAGCGGCCATAAGAAACGTCCGGAGTCTGGTCCGGAAACTCGACGCTGTCGATGTAAACGCCGTTGCAGTCAAATAGCCCGACCTCATCGCCCGTATCGGCATTGAGTTCAAAGCCCGCGTGCAGCCCGGCTGGATAGTCGGTCTGGTCGTTGTCCGCCCATATCAGCAGATAGTTGCCTGGCAATACCGTCGTCAACGCAGGATTGCCGGCGGGAATCTGCCACTTGGTCGGATTCCCCAACTCATCCGTCAAGTGCATCCCACCGGTATCGATAGAGAAGCTGCCTGCGTTGTATATCTCTATCCAGTCATCATACTGTCCCTGGGGGTCAGTCTTGGTGCGGCTGTTGGAGGCCATCACCTCATTTATCACAAGTGGAATGCCCGTCTGGTACCACTCGCTGGCAAGTATGGTAAAGTCACGCCCATCCACGCCTCCCAGACCGTCGATATCGGCCTGGCTCGCGGGCGGGTACAGCCATTGCTCGGCAAAGGTCTGCACGTCCTCAAAATCCACTGCGCAGTCTCCGTTCAGGTCGCCCTTTGGACAGGCCCCCCAAGCCGGACCTCCCGAATACACGGCCACCGACAGTATTAACGACAGACGTACTATGGACTTGAGCATCTCTTACTTCCTTCCTCGTGTACTCGAAAATACTGATTTGCGGTTTGCCCTTGGAGCCTATCGCCACAACGGCCAACCGCTTCAGTTTCTTACCCTATTGTAACATATTCACCACGTCTGGTCAATGCGTTTAGCTGCAAAATGGGACTCTGCCCAGGTGACTACCCCTTGATTTACCGGACTCTCCCCGCCAATGGCACCGGTAAGGCCTTAGAAGAGCCGCGCTTATGTGCCGCCTCCGCGCCTCCAGCCCCAAGGCTCATCCGCCGGGCCGAGGCGCTCTCCCCTGGTAATCATAGAAAGGCTTCTGCAAAATTGCAGGCGTAGGGTGCGATTTTTCGCACCACCCAAGACCGAAGGCAAGGTACTCTCTTAACCGTAAAGCGAATTTGTCCAGCTCACGCTGAACCAGTACACCACTACCAGCCCCGGTGGCCGGTTTTTGCGCTCCGCCGCGTTCCTATCTGCCCGCGTTTTTTACCCGGCGCCCAGCAGGACTTTTGCCCCTTTGCCCTGCTGGATCAGCGGGATATAGGTATCCAGTTTCTGGAGGGTCTTTGGATCGGTCAGGTCGATTGTTCTTTTCTTTTCGTGGGCCATATACGCCGCCATAATCAGCATCGTGACTAATCGCCCGAACTCGAAATTCAGCAGTGCGTCTCTACCCTGTTCAAACGCTGCGATTGCATCCCGCCACTCGGCTATGTAGCCGTAAAGGTCGCACTCGTTCGGCTGCAAAATCAGCGCCCCGCGCGTGGCCTGCGCCTTTTCCAGCGCCAGCTCGCTGTCGCCCACGGCGGCGGCCGCGGCGTCGCTGATGAACATATCGGCAGGGGACTTGAGCGAATTGACGTTGTACGAATAGCCCGGCCCAATCGCCTCCATCAACAGCCGCAGCCCGGGCGCATCGTACATCCACGAGTTCGTCGCCTGCGCAACGCTGCATACGCCCGTCTCCGGGTCCTTGAATTCAACGGTTACTAATGAATAATCCTCGGCCGGCGTAGCGGTGTAATCCACGCCCCTTTTCCTGAGCTGGCTGATCCAGGGCTCCTTGCCCCACTTTAATAGCGCCATTTCCGCCGTAACCGAAACGGGCGTAAGATAGTCCAGCGGCCTGTTGCTCGGCGTGAGCATATACATCCCCACCGCGATACTGTGGCAGCCCATATCGCAGCAGACCCCGCCGCCCTGCGTTGTGGGGTCCCAGAACCACGGCTCGTGCGGGCCGCCGTGCTCCTCGGCGCTGCGGGCCAAATGCACCGCCCCCATAGTCTTCTCCACCGCCGCAAGCTGCCTGCGGGCCTCGACGATGCTCGGTATGTGAAGCTGGTTCTCAAAATACGCCGTCGGCACGTGAAGCGCCTTGGCCATCCGCGTGAGCACGTCGGCTTCCTTTAGATTTCGCGCAAGCGGCTTTTCGCAGATGATGCCTTTTAGCTCGGCGCCGCTTTCAACGGCCCTGGCGATGTCGCGCATAATATCGATGCGGGCGAAGTTCGGCGCGAAAATAGCGACGATGTCCACGGCTTCGCAAAGCTGGGCCGTCGTTTCATAGACCTGCGTATTTCCCAGTCCGTTTTGACGAGCGGTTTGTGCGAGCTGTTCGGCGCCCTTGGGCGCGCAGACGCCGGCGAGTTCGGCCCCGCGAACCGAGCCTAACGCCCTTGCGTGAAACCCAGCCACAAACCCGGCTCCGATCATTCCTATCTTTAGCATTTGCTGACTCCTTTCGTAATCATTGTCCGCCGAAATCTACCAAAAATCCAACCAAAACACAACCGCAAAGTCCGGGCAGGCACACAGCCGGCTCGCCCCCGTTTCGGGGACTGTTGTGCCGTTGTGAAAAAGAGTTTTTTTTGCTGGCAAAGTGGGCGGGGTTATAGTATGATAGAGACGATTTTGCGGTGATACTATCTGCTGGCGAATCGGACTGGGTGCTGGTGCTGGACTCCAAACCTGAAACCCATGACGTATTCCTTTGCTGATAGCATTTGCTCGTGATTCGTCATAGGCTGGCTGTGGCATGAATGCTCGAATCCAAGAGATAGTCGCTCAATTCAATAAGCAGACATTTGGTGCCTACGGTCAACAACCTGACCTAATCGGGGAACATTACGGGATTGAGCAACACGTTCTGGCTGGTGGCTACGGCTACCGACAAGTGCTCGAACTCGTTCAAAATGCAGCGGATGCGATCTTGGAGGCACACAAGCAAGGTAATCAGCCTCCTGGTGGCAATCGCGTTCAGGTGGTCCTTCGCGATTCACATCTTTACGTGGCCAACACCGGTGGGTCACTGACGGAGCGCGGCCTCAAATCACTCCTCCTCTCCCATTATTCGCCCAAGCGCGGTGATCAAATCGGACGATTCGGCCTGGCCTTCAAGTCGCTGCTTCGGCTTGGCGGAAGGATTGACCTATTCACCAAAGGGGCCGGAGCACTTCGCTTTGACCCGGAGCGGTGTCGGCGTGAGCTTCAAGAGAGATTCAACGTGAAGGATGCGCCGGGATTGCGGCTCGCGTACCCCTTGGATGAAGGGGAGCTCGCTGGCGATGCGGTTCTCCGTGAGCTTACCTGGGCAGAGACCATCGTGCGTGCAGACATTCGCGCGGCTGGATTCGTGTACCATCTACGGGATGAAATTAGCTCGTTCCCTTCCGAGTTCCTTCTTTTTCTGCAGGTGCCGATGACCTTACAGTTGGACGATGGTGCCAAGCCGGTTCGAGAATTGAAGATCGAGACAGCAGGTGCTGAGCGTGTGTTGTTCGCCGGCGAAGAACAATCACGCTGGCGCGTCGCCTCTCGCGAAGTCGCCATTACCGACGAACGCGCACGTGAGGACGCCACCGATATTCATGCGCGGGAGTCGGTGCGATTGGCCTGGGCCATTCTTTTGGAAGGGAAACGCGAGGAGATCGGACGCTTCTGGGCCTTCTTCCCGACGGACACCCCGACTTACCTGTCCGGAATCCTGAACGCGCCGTGGAAGTTGAACAGCGACCGAAAAGCCATCATCATCGGCGAGTGGAACACGGCGCTGATGAGTGAAGCGGCCCGGCTCATTGTGGAAACGCTACCGCAATTGCGCGCGGACGCGGACCCCGCCCGCACGCTGGACGCCTTCCCACGCCAGCTTGAACGCAAAGACGAGGTCGTCGCTGCTCCGCTCGTGGAGGCCATCTGGGCAACTTTGGAAACGGCAACCGTGATACCTGACGCGACGGGAACACTGCGAACTGCGCGGGAATTGTGGCGTCACCCGAGAGACACCGCAGAACTTGCCCGGCAGTGGCAGGTGCTCGCCGGACCCGATGAACTGGCTCGGACGGTTCATCACTCGTGTCTGGAGCGGCAGCGCGGCAGCCGGCTAAATGCACTCGCAGAGCGGCTCAAGCCGCAAGGCACAGAACAGCCGTCGTGCCCCAATCTCCGGAGGCGTGAAGCGAGTTCGTGGTTCGCAGCCGTCGCTTCCGCTGTCGTGGAGAAGACCATTCAAGTCCTCAAACTTGCTGAGGCATATGCTAACGAATGCAAGCAATACGAATGGAACACCGCCCGCGAGACCTTGGCCATCATCCCATCGGATGGCGGCCAATTCCTGACCGCAAATAAGGTGGTCTTTGCGCCAGAAGGCACGCCCGTTCCCGATGGCCGACATCCGGTTGCTCGATCATTGTGCGAGGTTGCGGAGGCGAAGCGCATTCTCACGGACGTAATGAAGGTGAAGTCGCTCGACGACAGCGTGTGGGAGTCAGTGCTCCGCGAGTCGCTGAATGGTATCCCGGATTATCCAGCGGAGGCCAGAGATGCTGGGTGGAAGACGTTCTGGGCGAGGCTGCGCGCAGCACCTCCTGCCGTGCGCCAACAGTTCACCAAGCAGAATTCCGACCAGATTCGTGTGAGGCGGCGCGATGGGGAATGGGTCTCGGCCGATGAAGTTCTCCTGCCTGGCGAGTTGGTCAGCCCTGATGATACTTCCTCGAACCAGAGTGTGTTGGTTGATTCCGGCACTCATGACGAAGACAATGAATTATTGGCGACATTAGGCGTTTGCGAATTTCCGGATGGAGTGGACGAAGTCAGCACGTACAACGGATTGCATGATTGGTTGTGGCATTGGCGAAAGCACTTCCAACAAAACATTAACAGTAGTGCATCTTGGGAGTTCTTGGAACCAGCGGGCTTCAAGTTTCCTAAAGGCTGGGCCTTCCTGCCCAAGTTGAGCGGCATTCCAAACGCTAAGCTTACTGAGCGGTTCCTTTGCCTAATTGGCCGAGGAGAGTTCGTAGGAAAGCTGAAGTTCGGCCACTCCGACAGAAGATATACGAAGATTGACGTTCCCCACCCGCTACCGTGGTTCCTCTTCAGACATGGCGCGGTGCAAGTCGGCGACCATGCCATCCCCCTATCGGCCCTGATAAAACGAAGTCACGAGCCTGTGCTGGCGAAACTCCCGAAATGGGATCAACTCAAGCCCTCGTTTGAAAAACTGGAAGGTGTGATCCCAACAATCGAGGCGACGACAGCTGACATTTCTGGATTGTGGCTGGCGCTCATCAAGGTGCTGGCGACTCCAGAGGCTGTTGCAGAAGATTCCTTGCGTGAGCTTTGGGCGGGTGCGGCAATGGACAACATTGCCCCACAATCGCTTCGCAGCAAGGTGGGCGAAATACCGTTGGCGCAGGTTTATGTGACCGGCTCGCCGTATCTTGCTAAGCACGCGCGGACAGAAAGCCGCGTCGTGGTCACGTTGGACGAACAAGCGCTCAAGCTGTGGCTCCAGAAAGGAGCGCACAACCTCACAGGGCTAATGAAACCAGAATGGACGGAGCAGACAGGACCAGCCTGTCTCTTGGTTTCGGCATTCCCCGAACTGAAAGAGGTCTTGCGACATGAAGTAAAGGACACCTCGCAATGCCAGCCGGTTGCCGGTCTGAAACTGGATGTCGCAGGACAATCCGACTCTGTGCCCTGCCTGATGCGGGAGAACACTTTGTTCCTTGATTTGGCACAACTGGCTTCGTTGTCGCGTGCCGACAGACTTCAGCGTCTGCTGGCTGAGGTGGCCGCTGCGAGGTGGTTGAAACACGAACCAGGAGAAGCATTGTGTATCCTCGGCGACGCGCAGGTGGACGCTTTGCGCGCGAAGGTGGCTCAGGGTTCGACACTTACGGAGCGATTGCTCCTGGCGGTGGGAAGACGCTCAGAACCACTACGCCAGGCGCTCGGCAACCTCGCCGGCATGGATTTCATCCAGCAATGTGAGCCACTGCAACTCGCTGATCTGACACTCGCGCAACTTGGCCCTGCCACCCTCGCCACACTCAAAGAAACGCTGGATGCGGAGGGATTGAAGCCACCGTCCAAATGGAGAACCGCCAAGGCGCGTCCCTTCGTCGTGAGCATCGGGTTTCCCGAGGAGTTCGCTGCGTCGCTGCAAGCGCCGCGAAAATCAGAAGAGTTCATTAGCGGGCCCATAGAGTTGCCGCCACTTCACGACTTTCAGGAGGAAGTTCTGGAAGGTATCCGTGCATTGGTGGCCAGCGGCACTGGGCGACGGCGTGCGGTGGTAAGCCTGCCAACCGGAGGCGGCAAGACGCTTGTGACAGTGGAGGCAGCCGTGCTGCTTGTTCTCAAGCCCGAAAGCGATCGCCGCTGTGTCATCTGGGTGGCGCAGACGGATGAGCTTTGCGAGCAGGCGGTTCAGGCATTCCGTCAAGTTTGGCTTAATCTCGGCGCTCAGAGGACCGACTTGCGTATCGTTCGCTTGTGGGGCAACAATCCAAACCCGGCAATTCAGGACCCGGACAAACCGGTCTTGGTCGTAGCATCAATTCAGACCTTGAACAACCGCATGGAAGCCGAAGAATTGGTGTGGCTCAAACAGCCCGGACTGGTCGTCGTTGACGAGTGCCATCATGCCATCGCGCCGAGCTACACGAAGCTCTTGCGGTGGCTCGATGCGGAGGCACCGAGACCGGGTGCGCCGCCAAAGGACGAACCGCCCATTCTGGGTCTCAGCGCGACACCTTTCCGCGCGGACGACAAGGAAGCCCAAAGGTTGGCGCGACGCTTTGATAACCAATGGTTGCCGAGCAACCAGGAACACCTCCATGTTCGCCTGCGTCACCAGGGCGTCCTTGCCGAGGTGGATAACGATGCGCTGCCTTCCGGCGTCGGCTTGCTACAGGAGGAAATTGACCGGCTTTCAGAGCTTGCGGAGCCGTGGGAGGGAATTGACTTCGAGAATCTCATCGAAGCTATCAACCAGCGCCTTGGCGGCAACAAACAGCGCAACGAATTCCTCGTGGAACTAATTAAAGCAGCGAAGGAGCGCTCGGTTCTATTTTTCGCCAATTCTGTTTTGCACGCCGAGGAGATGTCCGCGCGCCTCTATCTGCAAGGCATCGCCACAGCGGTTGTCAGCAGCAAGACTCCAACTGCGGCCAGGCGTTATTTCTTGGACCGATTTCAGCGGGGCGAAATCCGCGTCATGTGCAATTGCGATGTCCTCAGCAGTGGCTTCGACGCACCGAAAACCGACATGGTTCTGATTGCGCGGCAGGTGTTCAGCCCTGTCCGCTACATGCAGATGGTTGGTCGTGGCCTGCGCGGTGAGAAAAACGGTGGAAAAGCGCGATGCCGGCTTGTTACCGTGGTGGATAACTTGGGACGGTTTCGAGACAAACATCCATATCACTATTGCCAAAGGTATTTCTCGGAACTGACCGATAGCGAATAAGCACATTCTCGCAGCCTATGAAAGCATCCTCCTTGTTTCGTTTCTTTCCGTCACTTCTTGCCAACTCATCGTAGGCGCAGAGAACAAGCCCGCTTTCCCGCTCAAGGTCAGTGAGAATCGTCTTCCTCTCGTGGATCAGCAAGGCCGGCCGTTCTTCATCGCGGCCGACACGCTGCTGCGAGCAGGTCAAACATAAGGGCGGGGGGTGTTTCTTTTGAAAGAGGTTGCCTGTTCGGCGGTGTTTATCAGGAACTGCGGCATAGGGGATGGATGGGGAGGGTATCTGAAGGTTCCGAGAAAAAGGGCGAAATCAGTAGAATCCCTGTGGAACCGGAGAAAATCTGCAAAATCTGTCAAGAGCCGGCGGGGATTTCTATAGTCGCCGGCGTATTTGAACGAAAACATATAGGCGAGAATTCGCCGGGAGCCAGGGTTAAGGCAGGCAAGCCGGCCTGTTTTAACGATGAGAGATTGGCTGGTATTGTGACTGTTAGGTAATGTGTTCATAAGGGTTTGTGAGAATACAGAAGGAGATAAGATATGCCTGCAACACAATTTGCACAAAGACAGTTGAGCATGTCAGAAATCAAGACGAAGGCGGCTGCGCTGGGAATAACGCCGGGCAAAATGAAGAAGAGCGAGCTTATCCACAGCATCCAGTCGGCAGAGCATTGCACGCCGTGCTATGGAACCTCCAATGGGCAGTGCGTTCATACCGATTGCTGCTGGCGGAAGGATTGCCTCGAAACTACGTTTTAGCAGAGGGGCGATGCGTTGCGGCGACCGGTCGAGTCATTCTTTGGCAGCCGGGCTGTGCGCGGCGGGAGCGGGGCAGGGCTGTAGATGAGCCGACGATTTGTTGGCCGGTGACGCACGCCGTGACAAGTCAGCCGGGAAACGGGCATTATTCCCGCGACAATCCCGGATGGATGCTAAAAAAAGCACGTTTGCGGCTGTTCCGGAGAAAGAAATCCGCAGATTATTTTGTTGACAGAGGGGGAGACGACCGGTATTATCTCGGTTGTGCTAAGGAGTATTCTCCTTTCCCTCGGAGTGTACCCCTGGAAAAAAAACGAGGGAATTAGTATTGCAGGCTTGTTTGTCGCAGGAGCCTAAGGAGACGATAAATTGGATAAAGGTAAGGTAAAATGGTTCAACGATAGGAAAGGGTTCGGTTTTATCGTTCCCGACGATGGTGGTGCGGATTTGTTTGTGCATCACTCGAACATTGCTGCGGAAGGTTTTCGGTCGCTTTATGACGGCCAAGCCGTAGAGTACGAGGTTGCCGAGGGTAAGAAAGGGCCCGAGGCGACGAACGTGCGTCCCCTGGCATAAATCCCGAGATAATCGGGTTGTGAAGGCCATAGGCCCTGCTGTTTCGGTGGGGCCTTTTTTATTTGACAATCATTTCGCTTTTGGTTATTTTCACATTCAGGCAGCAAGCGGCTTATCGTTTTAGCGTTGAATGAGTTCTGCAGAATTGCAGGTTAGACCTATATTGTTCAAGAAAATCTCTTTTCTGATTTTCTTCAATAATTACCTAAGCGATTATGAGACAATACATTACCGTTGAAAGAAAATCAACGATGGTTCGACAGGCTCACCATCCTGAGCAAAGTCGAAGGAACGATTTTTCCTGGGTAGAGTGGGGCTGCCCCACCGAAGTGGTGGGCTAAAGCCCACCCTACGCCTAACCTGCAATTTTGCAGAAGCCTTTTGCTGTGTTGATGGTAAGGAGGAACCAATGCGGGTAATGACATTATTGGTTTCGGTTGCGGCGTTGGGGTGGTTTGTTGGCGGGTGCGAGAAGGGCAAACCGCAGGCGCCGGCCGAGCAGACAGAAACGACAGTGAAACAGGAGGGGGGAAAGGAGGCGGCTATGGGATTGACGCTGAAGTGGCTGGGCCACGCGAGCTTCAGGATTTCTGATGCGAACACGGTGATATACATCGACCCGTGGAAATTGAAGGATTCGCCGCACGATGCAAATATCGTGCTTGTCAGTCACAGTCACCAGGACCATTACTCGCCGGATGATATTGCGAAGGTCAGCGGGACTGAGACGAAACTGGTTGGTTCGACCGACATTATTGCGAAGGAACGAGCGGGACAGGCCATTGTGCCGGGAATGACGCTTGTTCTGGGGGGCGTTCGCGTGAAGGGCGTGGCGGCGTATAATCCGAGCAAGCAGTTTCACCCAAAGGCGAAGCAATGGGTCGGGTTCGTAATCGAGGTGGGATCGAAGCGGATATACTACGCCGGCGATACGGACGTGACGGATGAAATGAAGGCCCTGAAGGATATTGACGTGGCGCTGCTGCCGGTAGGCGGCAAGTACACGATGAACGCGGACGAGGCGGCTGGAGCAACCGGTGATATAAAGCCCAAACTGGCGGTGCCGTACCATTATGGCGATATTGTTGGCAGTGGGGACGACGCCGAGAAGTTTGCACAAGGCGCGGCGTGCGAGATCAAAGTTCTCAAGCCCGGCGAGAGCCTGAGCGTGAAGTAGCAGGCGGCACGGGCGGCTTGTTGGAAAGGCTTCTGCAAAATTGCAGGTTAGGCCTATATTATTGAAGAAAATCTCTTTCATGATTTTCTTCAATAATTACCTAAGCACTTATGACACAATAGATTGGTGTTAAAAAGAAAAAATCAACAAACGATTTTTTCTTTTCTAAGTAGGCCTAACCTGCAATTCTGCAAAACTCATACGGCTTGTTGCGTCTTTTGGAAGAACGAGGCAGTCTAATCACGCAGGATGCTATTAGCCACTCACAGTTGAATTTGTGGGGGCTGCTCGCTCAGTAGGCGGCTAAGGGTTGTGGATTCCTGCCTGCGCAGGAATGACAACTGGCGGCGTGCGCAGGAATGACAACTAACAAGATCAACGTTGACGGGCTACTATGAGCTTCGGGAAGAATACGCGTCGGTATCTGTGGCCTTTTACTACGGCGTGGGCGTGCTTACGCTGATCATCGGGCTGAAGGGGCGGTTGTTGGGGATTGCAGCGGCGGTTGGGCTGATGGCTATGGGGATAATCCTGACCTTCACGGTGGTTGGAGCGCCGGTTGGCATTCCTGTGGCCGTGCTCGGACTCTTGGTGATGATAAGGCGCCTATTCTGATTGCAGCCAGGTGTCGGGAGTGAGCTTGGTTTGCTGCGCAAGTTTGTAGAGAAGGAAAATAAGCGGTTTGGGCTGGGGGCTGGTTAGGGCGGCGGGGACTATTTTTGGGGGATGTCAAGCGTTCTATTGCAGCGGGGGCACTTGACTCTGTCGGGTTTGAAGTTGGGGGGTATTTTGAGTTTCAGGCCGCAGAGGCAGGTCAGGAATACGAATTGATTGACCTTCCGCATAATATCGCCGACCTGGCGCATCTGTTTTTGCATTCGCTGCTGCTTTTCTTCGCCGGCCTGCGCCTGGCGGATGGCGATTTCCTCCTTGGCAAGAGCGGTAGGGGGGACAACCGTCTTGCTGTGTGTTACCTGGGTGAAGGCGTTTGAGTAGTCTTTGAAGGACGCGCCGTGGGTCATATTGCGGAGGATTCTTATCCTTTCGGAAATCGGCGGATGCGTGCTGGTGAGGTCGGAGAGCTTCATCTGCGATTTCTTTTTGAAAGGATTGACGATGTACATCGGGGCAGTGGCCTTGTTGGCGGACTGGAGTTGCGGGGATGGGTCGTTGGCGATTTTTTCGAGGGCGGAGGCGAGGCCTTCGGGGTACCGGGTCAATCTTGCGGCGCCGGCGTCGGCGAGATATTCGCGCCTTCTCGACAGGGCGAAGTAGAGCAGGTAGGCCATTATTGGGGCGAGGATTGCAGCGATTACCGCCACAAGCATCATGACGAGCTGGGCTTGGCCGGCGCCTTTGCCGCCCGAGGAGTATCTGCGGCGAGAGCCCATGGAGCTGTAGAACATGCCGCGCAGGAATACCTCGGAGATCAGGACAATCGAGCCGAGCATGACGCCGGCAAGGGTCACGAAAAGGATGTCACGGTGGAGGATGTGGCTTACTTCGTGGGCGATAACGCCCTGGAGCTCGTCGCGGTCGAGGCGGGCGAGCAGGCCTGCGGTCACGGCGACGGATGCGGTTTGCGGGCTTCGGCCTGTTGCAAAGGCGTTGGGGGCGGGGTCGTTGATGATGTAGATTTTTGGCATTGCGGGCAGGGCGGCGGCTATTCTCATCTCTTCGACTACATTGAATAGCTGGGGATGGACGTCGTGGGTGACGGGCTTGGCCCTGCTTGCGGCGAGGAAGATCTGGTCGCCGCTTGCGAAGCTCACGAGGGTCAGGAGCAGCCAGACCGCCGCTGCGATGATCAGGCCGATGAAGCCGCCCTCAGCGCCAAAGACTCCTGCGCCTATGACGAGGCCGAGGGTCATCAGGACGGCGGCCATCAACGCCATCAGAATGATAGAGTTTCTCTTATTTGCCCGTATCAATTCCCACATTGTCGTATCTCGACGTCCGGGCGCCGCAGCTCAGTCAGCTATCCTTCGAGGCCTATAGAGAGACCACCTCGGCGGCATCGACTTGCGCTGCGTTGCGGATAGGCCCTATCCCCGACGTCCCAAAGCGGGTTCAGGCCCGCCCAGGAGAAGAAGCGGCGGCCTTTGGACAATCAATTGAAGCTTACCTTTGGTACTTCACGCTCTGCGGCACTTTCGACCTCAAAGAAATCCCGCTTGGCAAAGCCGAACGTACCGGCCACGATGTTCGAGGGGAACATCTGAATCTTGTTGTTGAAGAACAGGACCTGGTCGTTGTAGCTCTGCCTTGAGAAGGAGATTTTGTTTTCGGTGCCGGTCAGCTCTTCCTGGAGCGCCAAGAAATTTTGATTGGCCTTCAGGTCGGGATAATTCTCGACAACGAGCATGAACTTGCTGAGCGCTTCGCCGAGCGCTCCTTCGGCCTTTGCGGCATCGGCGACACCCTTGGCGCCCATAGCCTGCGCCCTGGCCTTTGTTATCTCCTCGAAGGTCTGGCGTTCGTGCTTCATGTAGCCCTTGGCGGTTTCGACGAGATTCGGGATCAAGTCGTGGCGGCGTTTCAACTGGACGTCAATCTGCGACCAGGCGTTGTCAACCTGATTGCGAAGCCGAACCAATGCGTTGTAGATGCCGATGACAAAGAGAGCCAAAACAACGATTGCGGCGAGAATAATAATAAGGGTAACCAACGCTGGTCCCATAGGACTTCTCCTACTTTGAGTGTGTTTTGTGTCCTCTTATGAAGAGGTTTTTTTGAGGATGAGCGCCACGACAAGGACGACGGCGCCTACGATGATGAGAATAATACTCAACGTGCTGATAGCCAACATAGTTATCTCCTTTCCAAAAACTAATTCCATAAACATTTTTTCATTTGTTGTTGGGCATTATACCGGATTTCTTTTTCAAGTCACGTGAATTTTCTTTTCCTGCGGTTAGCCGGTCAATGGCAAAACGGGCGAAGGCGATAGTCTCGTATGGGTGCTTTTGGCCGGTCTCGTAGAGGCAGACGATGTCGGTGTCGGGCAGCACAGTGAGGCAGGAACAGGCGGATGGGCCGGGCTCTTTGTCAACTATGACCTGGCGGTTAGTGTCTTTCGAGAGGTCGATAACGGGGATGGAATAGTCCGGGGGCAGCGAGGACTCCGTCGCCCGGCCAAGGCCGCCAGGAACCAAAAGCACAAATATGAAGGTCAATCGTCTCGCCGGCTCTTTCACGGTTAGTTCCTCATGCCCGCCCTTTTTTTTTGTGGCCGAACATGTCGGCCAGCAATTCCCGGATTTTGTTGTCTTTGTCGAGTTGCGCTCGGTCAAAGATGTCGCGCAGCTCACCCTTGTCGAACCATAGGCCGTCGCCTCGTGGGCATTTGTCGATTAGCAGGGTCGGCCGAGATTGACCGACGACGATTTTTTGCATTTTTTTGTGGCAGATGGGACATTTGCAGGGCTTTTCGGTGTATTTGAGGTCTGCTTTGAAGGAATGCAGCAATTCGCCGGCTTTTTCAGGCTCGCCGAGCAGCGTTTCGAGCTCGCCGGCGTCGAGCCATATTCCACCGCAGTCCGTGCAGTAATCGATTTCCACTTCCTCAAGCTCGAGGGTTATCATTGCATTTTCACAAGCCGGACAATCCATAATGGGTTTCTCCAGTCCAAAGACTCGAGGCGCAAGTCCGATTAACTGGGCCGGGATCGCGGGTAAGTGGGCAATCCCCTACCCTGATCCTGTTATACCTACACATAAAGACGCAAAAGAACGAGAAAAAATCAAAGAAAATATTCTCGATGCTCGATTTTCGATACTTGATGCTCGATACTCGGGTCTGCCTTTTCTAAACGCCCGGCTTTGAAACTACAGTGACCATAATAGTACTTCTGCAAGTGCGGGACGTCAAGTAACGAATGCCGGTTAATCAAATGGGATTGACAGTCGTGAAAAGGGCTTGGTATGTTTTCTGGTCTGTCGGGTTATGGACTGATATTGTGTGCTTATTATCGGGCCTTGCGATTTCTTCGTAAGGGCAGGCGGAATGAGTCTTGAAGGTAGAAGGCAAACGACTATAATCTGTGAGTTGTGGTGAAGGTTGGTATAGTTGTTGGGGTCTATTGAAGGGAAAGACTATGGCGACGGAAAGGAATGAAGGGGCATCGGGAGCCGAAAGAGTCAGGGGGCCGATAATAGGGGAGGCAGTTGGTCGTATCGGAGCTCTGCTTCGATATGTGGCGCCGGGTTTCGTGGCGTTGTTTGTATGGGAATTGGTCGTCGATAAGAATGTGGGCGGGTGCAGTGACATTGGAGGAGGGGGGTATTCGATGTGGGCGCTAGCGGCTGTGGCTGCGGTGTGCGGCTTTCTGATTTATGCGCTGCATGTTTGCTTTGTTGCAAGGCTGATTTGGCATCCGTTAGTTGTACGGATGCACCTTGGGAAGGAGCAGCATCGGTGGATAAGCGCCGAACAGAGAAAGACGGCAAAGGCGGGGTTGGATGGATTGCTTCTGGAGCTTTCGGTGAGCCGTTTGCAGCGGCGCGTTTCGGACGATGCGGAGGTCAGGGCCGTTCAGAAGGGATTGGATAAATGGGGCGCAATGCTCAACTTCTTGTATTGCTCGATCTACGCGATGATTGGCATTCCGCTTCTGGTGAGATGGCCGAAGACGGAAGTCACTGAGTCGGCGTGGGCGAATTTTGTGATTGGCTTAGGGTGCGTTTGCCTGATTGCGGCTTTGGCCTCGGACCACATGCGCGTGTGGCGTGATTTGTGGGCGACGGC
>CAYGZM010000069.1:0-18115 GCA_964354365.1 uncultured Pirellulales bacterium | reverse complement strand
TTGGGAAAACAGTGACTTTGTCTTTATGCATTCTGATGACTGAGGCAGCCTCATCAGGCGACTGCCCACAAAAATAAGATTGTACATCCGGCAGCACCTAATTCACAAGCGGAAAGAAGGAGCCGCAGTTTCAGCGTTTTACGATATCGTTATATGCAAATACGTGCATTACGAAGACCGGGAGGCGTCCTATATCGACCCTTTCTCTAGCGAGAATAGCCCGTATGCCATTGTTGATACTGGTTCTGTATTTGACGAACCTTTGCTTGTACTTGATGAGCGCTGGTTTCTCTCGCAGTTCCTTCTGAGGCATATGGGCTGTTGTCAACGGGCCCATTGGGGAACCAAGAAACATGGCTTTCAAATCTGGGCCGCGGCACCTGGACCAGCCGCCTGAGATAATCCTTCGTTCTTTTCCTGCAATCGCCATCGTTTGCGGCCGATGTTCGACAGAAAAATGATAAGGGGTACTTCTATGAGCATCGTGCAGAACAATCTTGAGCCGCCAGAGACCCTACCAAGCCCAGATGGCGAATTCCAACCCTGCCCTACCGTCATGACCGAAGAGGAACTGATCCGGTTTCTCCGCATCCCTGAGATCAGCAGTGCCTCAAACCACCGAAATGTCATCGAAAACCTCAAACGCAAGCATGGCCTACCCCGGATTTACCTCTGCGGAAGGGCGGTTTACCTGACTGATTCTGTGAAGAAATGGCTCCAGAGCCATGTCACTTGTAGTCAATAACGGCTGGGTATGGTACAATAAGGTTTGGACCAACCCAAGCCCTTGGCCAGCATCAGAAAGGAGGTAGATTTTATGAAAGAGCTGGTAAGGCTTAGGATGAGGCCCTCGCGTGATAAGAAATCTTTTCGGTACATGCTTGACTACGTTGATCAAAATGGGAAACGACATCAAGTCTCCCTCGGTCATGCAGACAAGCGTCAAGCCGAACGGCAAAAGCAAGAGAAGGAATTGGAGCTACGAGTGAATGTCGCTGGTCCGGTATCGATGAGGCTCACGGACTTTTTTCGCGATAGTCTTGCGCGCACGAAGGGGCAGGTTCGCGCCACTACTCTAAGTGAGACGGCCAGAGCCATGAAAGACTTCGTCGAGTGCGTAGGCGATATCGACGTGCAGGAAATTCGATATGAGCACGGTGAGCAGTTCATTCAATACTGCCTTAACGAGGGAGTCTCTGCCGCGACTGTCGCAAAGAAGGTCAGGCACCTGAAAAGAGTGTTTCAACTGGCTGAAGACCGAGGACAACTTGATCGACACCCACTTCGCAGGCTCAAGCCCCCGAAGGCCCCGAGACGGAAGATTCGCGTGTTCACAGATGATGAATGCCATAGGCTGTGTATCGCCGCTCGGCAGTACGAAGCTAAGGGATCTTTGGTCAGGTGGGAACTTCTCATTCGCATGTGCCTGGGCACCGGCATGCGACGTGGTGAACTTATGAACACCACGTGGCGGGATATCGACTTCGCAAGAATGACCGTCGATGTCTCTCCCAAGAAAGACGGCGAAGATACCTGGGAGTGGCATATCAAGGATACGGAGCATCGAATACTTCCATTGACTGCCGGTTTGGTCAAGATGCTGATCGAACACCAGCTGTCTCAGCCAGAAGGTTGCCCGTATGTGTTCGTTCCAATGGCTCGGTATGAGCGTATTCAGGAACTCCGCAGAGTGGGGCGGTGGGATGTCGAAAAGGGGCGATCACCCTTGTCGAAGTTCTGCCAACACTTCAACAAGATACGGCGGCTAGCTGGCATCGGGATCGGCACATTCCACGATCTACGGCGGACTTGTCTGAGCAATTGGGTCATCCAAGGGCTCAGTCTTCACGAGGTCAAGGAGTTGGCCGGGCACGCTGAGATTGAGACCACGGAACGGTTCTATTTGGCGATCCGAAAGGACGTGGTAGACCGTGCTCGTGCCGCTTCCGAGGCGTCACGCAAGGGTCATTCTGTTGCGCGCTTGTTGCGCGCCCCTTATGAATCGGGCCAAATCGACAAACTGCTGTGCGTAAGCTCTGTGCCGACAAAGCTTTAGAAGACGAGGTCCGAGAAGTGCACTCAGGCAGGTCCCGGATAAGGAGTCCGATTTCCGGGCCGATAAATTGTAAAAACAGCGTTCTTTGCGCTTGACAGGGGTGTTGGCAGACACACTTCTCACTGAAATGTCCGGAGGTGGAGTCATTTCGGAGACACGGCTTCTGGCACGCCTGTTGCTTGCTTCACTGGCCATGTTGGTAACCAGTCGTATTGAAATTGAGACACCGATTACGGTATTATTAACCGTGTCGCGTTTAGGACGCCAAATATGAGGTTAAATAGGAAATCTCGGTTCAAGTTATTCCCTTCTTCTGGAAAGGTATGTACAATGAGCTTAGTGGCAATGAAGAGGTTCTGCAGTTGCATCACTGTCATGCTGGCTGCTGCAAGTACAGCGTTTGCCTTGGAGGCGACTACCGACTGGAAAAATGAGGCAAACGCGCGAATTGTGCGTCTCCACCAGCGCGATGTGCGAGTGCACGTGGTGGACAAACAGGGCAATCCGGCCGGGGGCATAGCGGTGGGGATACGTCAGGTCCGTCAGGCCTTCCCGTTCGGAGCCGCCGTGAGTCGGGTGGTGCTACGCAACGAACAGTACGCCGAGTTCTTCAAGAACCATTTCAACTGGGCGGTGTTCGGAAACGAATCGAAGTGGTATTCCAACGAGCGTTTCCAGGGCCGGGACGACTACCGCGATGCCGATGCCATGCTGGCCTGGTGCCAGGCCAACCATATCCCGGTGCGGGGGCACTGCATCTTCTGGGAACCGGAGAGATGGCAGCCGAGGTGGCTTAGAGACCTCCCGGGCGACCAGTTACGCCAGGCCGTCGAACACCGCCTTACAAGCGCTGTAACACATTTTCGCGGCCGATTTGTCCATTGGGATGTGGACAACGAAATGCTTCACGGGTCGTTCTTCAAAGATGGCTTGGGCGAGTCGATCTGGCCCTGGATGTTCAAAAAGGCCCACGAATTGGCCCCTGAGGTGAAGCTCTTCGTGAACGAATTCAATATCCTCTCTGTGGACCAGGCGTTCGAGCAGGTGCAAACGGATGAGTACGTCGCCGGCATTCGCCGCTTGCTCGACCAGGGAGCGCCGATTCACGGCGTCGGAATTCAGGGGCACATCTGGCGTGAAGACATCCTGGCAAACCCGGGCGTCCTGAAGGAGCGGTTGGACAAGGTAGCAGCCCTGGAGCTGTCTATCTGGATCACCGAATTCGACGTAGCCGACAGCAATGAGGCAAGCTGCGCCGACAAACTGGAGTTGGTCTATCGCACCGCCTACAGCCACCCCGTGGTCGAAGGGATCATGATGTGGGTCTTCTGGGCGGGGGATTCCTGGCGCGGCCCCAATGCAAGCTTGGCGCATCGTGATTGGACGCTCAACGAGGCGGGCAAGCGATATGAAGCCTTGATGAAAGAATGGTCCACCGAAATATCCGGTACGACCGATGCTGAAGGCCTCTTGTCGTTCCGCGGTTTCCACGGTGATTACGTAGCAACGGCAACCGGAACTGACGGCACAAAAACAAATGCATCCTTCTCGATCGAGGGGGGCCAAGAACCGCAAGAGACAACTATCCAACTATAGAACGCCGGCTATTCCACGCCGATCTCATCGCTCACGCGGTAGTAATCGAAGTCCACGTATCCGCCCGCGCTCTTGGTCGCGAAGTTGAACAATCCGAAGCGGTAGCCCATGAAATGCGGCAGGGTATAGGCCATCTGTAGGACGGAACCGATCTTCGTCCATGTCTTGCCGTCCAAGCTGTAGTAGAAATAGGCCTTGTCCGTCCGGTCCCTGAAGTCGCAGTCGATCTTGAGATACACAGTTTGCTGCTTGAGTGGAACGTTCTCGACCTCCTCAGGCGCGTTGGATTGGGCACTCACCATAACGATCGATCTGCTGTCGTCTTCCATCTTGACGCCGACAAAGCCGTATTTCTTTTGCAGGGCGATCAAGCCGGCGTAGTCACCGTTCTTCATATTGCCTACCTCGATTTTCGTGACCGCGGAACTCACCGGGCCAAAAGTACGCTGGGTGAGTGTATTACGGGCCTGGACGACCTGGCTGTCCACACGGCCGGTGGTCAGACGCAGGTGGCCGCTGCGTTCGCCGATCGACCAGAAACCATTGTCGGGATTATGGTTCCACTGCCACGCAAGGGGTAACGGCTCGCCGGGCTTTCGATTAAACTCATCGGAGGCCACGATATTGCCAAGTCCTTCTTCCTTGTCGTCAATATCGAGCGTCATGGGAGCCTTTCCATCGACACCCAACACCGGCCAGCCGTCCTTCCATCGGACCGGCACAAGCCAGGGACTGCGCCCGACCGCTCCGTTATCCTGGAACAGAACCGCATACCACTTGCCGTCCGGCGTGTCGATCAGACAGCCCTGGGCGACCCCTTGGTCCTGCAGAACGACCTTGCCCTCGTAGGGGCCGGTGATCTTGTCCGCCCGGTGGATAATCTGCGTACGCATACCGCCGCGCGGCCAAGTGATGTTCATCACATAATATTTGCCGTTGATCTTGCGTAATTGCGAACCCTCGGCCGGCAAGCCGATATCACGCCCGGCTACGGCACTGGCATCTTTGATGACCACCTCGTCGAAACCCCCCGGCTTAATAGTAGAGGCATCCGCTGTCAGCTCGGTAAGGCGAAGATTGCCAACGCCGTAGAGCATATAGACATGTCCGTCGTCATCGAAGAATAACGAATGGTCGTGCAGCGACGGCGCAAATGAAGTCTCTTTCCAATCGCCCTTTTCAATGTCTCTGGTTGTATAGACATGGGTCCGGCCGCTGGTGCTGGAGAACGTGGACACATAGTAGGTGCCGTTGTGGTAACGCAAGCTGCTGGCCCAGGATCCCTTACCATAAGCATTTCTGCCGTTTTCCAGTCTAAGGGCCTCATTGTCTGCCAGTGTATCGTATACATAACCGACCAGTTCCCAGTTAACCAGATCTTTCGACTTCATGATGGGCAAACCGGGGCTCATGTGCATTGTGGTGCTGCTCATATAATAGGTATCGCCGACGCGGATAGCCGCGACATCCGGCACATCGGCCCAGATGATGGGATTTCGCGCAGGTTCGGCCTGAACCATCGTCGTGCTCAAAAGACTCAACAAAATCACAATATGACACAAGTGTTTATTCTTCATAATGAAGTGCTCCTCTAAATTAAGTCCACAGGCGCCCTCACTGAGGTCTCCTGTAATACTGGTTGGGCGCACCGGGCGTGGGAACGTTGCTGGCGACCTGCGTCCCGCTGTCATGCATCCGGGTCAATGCAGTGGTGAGGGTGATGCCGGAGCCGGAGACCTGTACCCCCTGCGCGTGCGCTATAGTGAGCGGCGAGGAAACGGTGATAGAGACGTTGTCAGGGCCGCCTCTGCCGCGGCCAAAGCGGCTGGGTCTGGTAATAGAGGCGACAACCGCCGTTTGACAGTTTGCGCCACTATCAATGGTGATGGTCTGACCGGCACTAAAGCCTGCCACGTCGGCAACCGGGATAATGGTCGCGCCCGCTTCGGTGGCCGTGCTCACCGTGGTGCCGCCCGCCGTGCCGACCGTCTTGATGACGGCGGTTTCACTGTTCGCACCCGTATCGATGATAATCTTCTGTCCGGCAACAAAACCCGCCACGCTGGCGACTTTGATATTGTTCGTGTCAGCGGACGAAGCGACCGACAGTGTGGTGTCGTTCTGCAACAGGAAATCTTGGCAGTTGCTGTCCGTGTCTGTACCGTCCGGGAAGCGGCCCGAGCTCTTATTGGGCGCGCTGGCTGCCATACCGCCCCGCCCGCCGAAGCCGAAACCGAAGCCTCTGCCCGCGCCGGGCGTGGGCACGCTGCAGCCACTCTCCCCTGCTCCGGATTTGGCTTGGTAACCCTCGGCGGCCCATGGGTCGACGAGGCCACCGTAATTGAGGCTGTCTACGACCAAGCCAGCGGCGTCGCGTAGCACCATGTTGCCGGCCATGGGGCCCAGGGCGGGGCCCCCGAACCACTGATTGGGCGTCGAAGTCCCTTGGTAGCCCGTGGTCGTGACCTTCTCGTCACGCACCACTGCATGGATCTCGTGGTCCCTGGCGAGAGGTCGGTCGAGCGTGATACTGGTGCTAAGAGCCAGAACAGGCTCGTTGCTCGAGTGGTCAAAGGCTGTGGCCGGCGCAAAGCTGATCCCCGTTCCCCTGACGCTGAAGGGGATGTTGGCCGAATGGTTGAACTTCAGCGGTTCTGCCAAGTCGGTGCCCGTGCCCCAGTCCGCTTCGGGCATGGGACCGTCGAAGGGCCTGCGACGCGACTGCGTGCCGACGCGCGTCACCGTGACGGTCTCGATCCCATGGCCGATGCTGTCGATGTCCAGCCTGATCTTGTCACCGACCGAAATGTTGGCGACGGATGATACCTTGATATTGGTGTCGCCGGCTTTCGCATCCGCTGACAGCCAGGCTTGCGTGCCCGGTTTGCCGACTTCGGTGATCGTAACCACCTCGTACTTCTCGATGGCTTGTGCCACGGTGGGGTAGGTAGCGCCATAGCCGATGGCCATCTTCTGGCCGACCTCAAAGCCGGCCACGCTCGTGACAGGTATGTTGGTCGAGCCGGCGGGAATCGTGATCACCGGACCGTCAGGCAGGGGTTGCCACACGGTCGTCTCGCCACCGGGTCCACCTTGCATGCGAAAGCCACCAAAGCCACCGGGGCCACCGGCGTTGGAGGAGGCCGGCGGAATCTGGATGCTTGCGATCTTGCGGGTTTCCATAGCGGAGCCGGTGTCGATTTGAATCGTATCGCCGACCGACATGCCGTCCGTACTCCTGACGTAGATGGTGGACTCGCCCTTTTTCGCGGGCACGGCCAGCCCGGAATTGGACAGGCCGAGCAGGTAGAAGCCCTTAGCCGCGAGCTCCGTCGCGGCCGGGATCTTCACCAAAGAGAAGACGGGTTGCTGGGTCGGGTGTTGGGTCAGGGTCCAGTTGGAGATGTCCACGGCACGGTCGCCGGCGTTGTAAAGCTCGATGAACGAGTTGGTCGAATTGGCGGGAGTACCGGAGCCGATCGCGAACTCGTTGATCTTGACCGGGCTGACATTCCGCACCTTTTCGATCGCGATCTCGGACTGGGTCTGTCTGGTCGCCGCGTTTGTCCATGAGGCGTTGCCGACCAGGTCGCCGTTGAAGGCCGCCGGTCCCGAGGTGACCTTGAAGGTGGTGCTGACGCTCTGGCCCGGCGCGATCGATCCAGCGATCGTCGCCGGCGTCTTGGCGACAGCGGTCCACCCCGAGGGTACGGTGATACCCAACTTGACGTTCGTCACGTGCACACCCGTGGTGTTGGTGAATGTCACGGTGGTGTCCTGTGAGGAGCCCGGTGAAAACGTCTGGAGGCCCGGAGGTGTGACGGTGGCCGACGCGGGCGCTATGCTCATCCGCTGCACGTCGTACCTGGCCACCACGATGTTGGCCTGCACCTTCTGGTTGGTCTCCTGCATCGGGAAGGTGTTTGGGGCCGTCATCGCGCCTTCATAGAAGGTGCCCTGTGAACCGTTGCTGTTGTCGCCGCCGTTGCCCAGAAGGATAGCGCCCTGCTTACGCATCGGGTCGTAGCTGCTTCTGTCATTTATGACGCGCGGTCCGTCGAACATGACTTTCAGGTCGCCCTGCTGGGCATCGCCGCCCATGGATCTCCAGTGGTGCGGTTCGCCGTCGGCCGTGGCGGTCACGAACTGCCACGTGATGCTCAGCAGGTCTGGGCAGTACTTATCGTTTGGAGACGGATTGACACAACCCACCAAGTTGTTCTCCTGGTCGGTCATGATCCAAGGGCCGGGGGCTTGCCCGCGATACCAGGCGGTGGCGTTGCCATAGTAGGTAGTTTCCATGGTGCCGTCGCCGTCGTCGCGGCTGTCGGTCTCGGCATTGCCGTAGTCGAAGCAGCAGCCGGAGTTGTAATGATGGCCGTTTACGACCCAGTACTGCCCCTGGGCCTGGTCGTCGACTGCGGTGCCCACCGCGTCATTCTGGCGGAGGCCCATACCCGGCTCGATGAAGACGCCGTAGGCCTTGTGGCCCATGATCGTAATCGGCGCCATGTCAGCAAGCGGGATGTTGTTGAACCCACCCATGGCCGGGCCGCTGAATCCGCCGCGGGGCGCCTGAACGAGGTGGTTGCCCATGCCGGACTGGTCGTAGATTTTGGTGATCCAGCAGTACGTGTTGGCGCAGAAGGCGTCCTGCGCGGCCGCGTCGGCGTATCCCCCCGCATCCCCCGCGTTGGGCTGGACCACGCCGATGTCCAGGGTCTTGCCATCCGACTGACGCAGGACCTGGTAGAGCGGGCCGTTGTAGGAGGCGTACAGGGCACGCGTGGTGCTGTGGGCAGCCACGCAGAGGCAGCCGTCAGCGGCGTAGATGTCGCATGGGCCTTCCGGCCTGGGCGGAGCAACATTGGCCCCCTTCCCGGCCTGGGTAGTAGACTGCAGGTGTGACCTGCAGCCCGTCATCAACGTGGCAGGCAACGTGAGCGCCAGTGCGAGCATTATCACAATACTGCTTCTCGTTTTCATGTTTATCATCTTTCAAAAAAGATTTATACTGCTTGCGTTTATACAAACAATGAAAACTTTTTTTCTTGATTGTACCCATGCAAGGCTTGTCTTAGAAACATAGCTCATGCAATTTACAGTAACATTTACTTCCTGGAACGGTGCAATTTCAGGAGAGCGAGTCGATAGGGCAACTGGTCGTAGCGTCCGTTGATTGCCGGATCGCGACCTTGATAAAGGAGTTGGAGGTTGTTGGGGTCGATGGTCAGCGTTTCATCATATCCGTCGCGAATCAGCTCTCCGTGGCTGATGTCCCTTGTCCAGGGTGTGACGCCCTCCTCGAAGGTGACGTTGTTGATCCCTGCGAAGGGCTTCTGCCATGTATCTGCATCCTGAACCGGCGTCCATTCGCCATCGAGGCGGTCGGATATCCAGGCGCGATAGTACCGTGCCGGGCCGATGGCTTCGACCAGTGTTAGATAAGTGTCGGCCCCCTTGATCTTGTAGGTCATACTTCCTTCGAAAACGTCATTTCGCGGACCCTCGATGACAATTTCCGGGTCGCTCATGCCCTTGGGAAAGTCCTCGATCTTGGTCCGGCTGCGATACACGTGGCCATTATCGCCGGTGAAGAAGAGGTAGGCATGCGTGTCGTCGCAGATCATCCAGTAGTCGATCCAGAGCCGCGGGGCACTGGCCGGCTTACCATCAAAAAAATTCTCCGGCTTGGTCCAGGTTTCCGGCTTGGAGAGGTCATCGGTGGTTGAATATTGCGGGTGCTGAGACTGGTAAATCAGGTACCACTTCTTGTGTGGGCGGAAGTAGAAGACTTGCGGGGCACAGTGGTAGCCGCGCAGGTTCGGATTGTTGTCAATGTAATAGGGCTTGGCATTAGCAGCATCCGACCAATCCGCAAAACTAAGATAGACCATGCTCCAATTGCCTTGAGTATTCGCGGTGGTCGCATAGATGTGCCATTTGTTGTTGTAACGGACAATCGTTGGGTCTTTGACGGACACCAGATCGTGCGTTTCGTCGGAGATCGGCTTGATCAGGATATCATTGGACTTCCACTGGAACGCCGTGGTAAAGGGCAGCTTGGGAGCATCCGCACGCACCGTTGACGATGTAGCGGGCTGGGTCGGAAGGGCTGGCTCGGCCGCGGAAGCCAAAAGGGCGCTACAGGATATCAGTAACGTAACGGCGAACCACGAGAAAATAGGATTGTTCATAATAAAAATCCTTTCTTGAGGTTTATCAAATTCAGTCATTATATTACCGGGAATTTGTAGATGTTGATACTGAAGGGAGCGAGCGTCGGGCTCGCATGGCTTGCATCATTGGATTCCATCCCATTGAGTACTCTGGCCTTTAGCCAGGTTCAAGTCTCGCGTGACAGCGCCGTAGCGAAGTCGGCAGGATCCACCTGCGAGCGAACGCACGGTTACGTTGACGAGCTTACTATCCTTCCACTGGACGTCCAACTCGAAGCCGCCGCGGGCGCGAAGGCCCTTGACGGAGCCGTTTGGCCAGGCTGTTGGCAGGGCCGGCAGCAATTCAATCTCGCCCGCACAGCTTTGAAGGAGCATCTCGGCGATGCCGGAAGTGCCGCCAAAGTTGCCATCGATCTGGAACGGCGGATGGGCATCGAACATATTCGGGTAGGTCCGCTCAGGCCTCAGAAGCATCGTAAGAATCCTATAGGCGTGTTCGCCATCATGGAGGCGTGCCCAGAGGTTCAGACGCCAGCCGATGCCCCAGCCGGTGGCTTCGTCGCCGCGAATCTCCAGGCTCTTGCGTGCCGCGGCCGCCAGATCGGGCGTGGTCCGCACGTGGATCTGATCGCTCGGATACAACCCATACAAGTGCGAGACATGGCGATGATGAATTTCCGGGGCCTGCATATCCCAATCCTCCAGCCATTCCTGGAGCTGGCCGGCACCGCCGATCTGGTTGGGCGCCAAACGAGCACGTGTGGCGGCCGCTTGTTTTCGAAAATCCTCATCGATGCCAAGAATCTCCGCCGCACGAATGCAGTTGGTGAACAAGTCACGCAGGATTTGCATATCCATCGTGGGTCCCGCGCAGACGCTCGTGCCGAACGGATGCCCGTTCTCCGGCGACAGCGACGGGCATGTCGCCAGCCACTTGTGCTTGGGCTCTTCAACCAGCGTATTGAAGAAGAACTGCGAGGCTCCCTTCATGGCCGGATATATCTTGGCCAGGTATTCCTTGTCACGGGAATAATCATAATGGTCCCACAGGTGCAGGCACAACCAGGCGCCACCCGTCGGCCACATTCCCCACTGGGGACCGTCGATCGGAGCGGAGGCCCGCCACAGGTCGGTATTGTGATGAGTAACCCAGCCGTCTGCGCCGTAGCAGACTTTGGCCGTCTGCGCGCCAGTCTCGCTCAGATCCATCACCATCGCCACCAACGGCTCGACACACTCGCCCAGATTCGTCGGCTCGGCCAGCCAGTAGTTCATCTCGGTATTGATATTGATCGTGTACTTGCTTCCCCACGGGGGATTCATGCCTTCGTTCCAAATGCCCTGGAGATTAGCCGGCTGGCAGCCCAGCCTCGAACTGCTGATCAGCAGATACCGGCCGAACTGGAAATATAGGGCCGCCAGTTGTGGATCATTCGCCTTGTTGGGATCGCGGATTCGCTCATCCGTCGGGCGACCAGCGGCAGCCGTCGCCCCGATATCCAGCGTCACCCGCCGAAATAACTCTTGATGGGCGGCCACGTGATCCTTGAGTAACGAGTCGAAAGACTTCGCGCCGGCTTTGGCGATTGTCTCTTTGGTCAGCGCCTCGGGGTCACCGGTCACGTCTTTGTAGTTCTTGTAGCTGGTGGCCGCTGCGATCAGCAGTAACGCGGAATCCGCATCAGCGACGGTGATCTGGCCGTCGCCTGGCACGACCCGTCCGCCCGAAGCCGTAACGGTTACACGCGCCTGGTATTTGAGGGCGCCGGCAATACCACTGGAGCCCCCGTTGACGCCTTGCATTACCAGTGTATTGGGCGACTCTACAATCACCGACGCCTTCTGTGGCGTATTCATGCCGGCCGTGAATGTGACCTTGCCGGGCTTGTCGGCTTTCAATCGAATTACGATGACCTTATCCACGGGGCTGGAGAAGACCTCTCGCGTGTAGCGCACTCCCTCGATCGCATAGATAACAGTGGCCACGGCCGTATCCAGGTTGAGGTCTCGCCGATAATCCGCCACCCCGTTAGCGTCCGGAAATTTCAGCATCAGGTCCCCAACGCACTGATAGGGCATTTGGGTCAAAGGCCTGGCCATCATTTTCTGACCGACCAGATTGTGCGCTTCCCGGTATCGGCCTGTGAAGATCAATTCCCGCACCTTCGGCAATGCCTCAAGCGCATCGGGATTCGCCGGGTCGTACGGTCCACCGGCCCAGAGCGTGTCCTCATTCAACTGGATTCGCTCTTGCACAACGCCGCCAAAGACCATCGCCCCGAGCCGCCCGTTGCCCACTGCCAGGGCTTCGACCCACTGCTTGGCTGGCTGGCGATACCACAGGCTCAGCGGCTCCTCAGGCGGCTGCGCAACAGCCACATTGCCGGATATGGTCAGAATCAAAACCAGTAGTGTCGGATGTGTGCCGATCACGATATTAGCCTCCCAAAAAGTGAACACTTATTGGTCTCCAAAACCGTCACGCAGATTATACCCGCGTACTTTACCGCCGGCGAGATGAAAAATCTTGCTGATATCCGTTCTTCATCTTACTTCTAAGCGGAGTTATATTAACCAGACGGCGCACTTGCCCGGTCAAAAACGGTAGCCAAGAAATAGTACGTTCGTGGATTGCGGGTCGGTTTGCAGAGTTGTATCATATCGAGCAGATACGGTACAACTAAATGATTTTAAGGAGGTCATCAAATGAATCACAGGCTTATGACTATCTTGTTGGTAGCCGCGGTAACGTGTGGAGCCTGTTTGGCTCAGGCAGACCAGCCAACAATTAAAGAAGACTTCAAGCCCTCGACTTTGAACCAACCCGGCCAGCAGTATCCGCAAGTGAACTCTCAAGGGTATGCTCGATTTCGCATCGTGGCACCCCAAGCCCCAAGCGTCAGCGTGAGCCTGGGCGGGGGCATCCCCCTCACGAAAGCCGATGACGGCGCCTGGATAGGCACCACGGAAAGACCGCTGGACGAAGGCTTTCACTACTATCATCTCACAATTGATGGGGGGACATTTAACGATCCCGGAACCCTGAACTTCTATGGTTCGACTCGCTGGGAAAGCGGTATCGAGATTCCCGCTCATGACCAGGATTTCTACGCCCTCAAGGACGTTTCCCACGGTCGAGTGCAGCAGATTCTCTTTCCTTCGAAGAGCACGAACACCTCACGCCGCGCCTTTGTGTACACGCCGCCTGACTACGACAAGGACCTGACCAAACGATATCCGGTACTATACCTACAGCACGGCTGGGGCGAGGATGAGACTGCCTGGAGCAACCAAGGCCGCGCCAACCTGATCATGGACAACCTGATCGCCGAGGGGAAGACCAAGCCCTTCATCATCGTGATGACCTACGGTATGACCAACGAAATCCGGTTCGGCGGCCTCAGAGATTTCGACATCGGTCCCTTCCAGACGGTTCTCGTCGATGAGTTGATCACCTACGTCGATGCCAACTTCCGTACGCTCTTCGATCAACCCCATCGCGCCATGGCTGGCCTCTCTATGGGCGGAATGGAAACCAAGTCGATTACCCTGAAGAATCTCGATAAGTTTTCCCACATCGGCCTCTTCAGCAGCGGGTCCATCTCCCTGGATGATGTCAACAACACGCCCGGTTTCAAGGAGAAGGTTAAGCTGGTATTCGTTAGCTACGGCAGCCGCGAACTCGATCGCAGACGCGGCGGCGATCGTCCCGGCTTTGGTGGCGACCCTAAGGCGGACGCCGACGCACTTAAACAAGCTGGTATCAACAGTGTCTTTTACGTCTCCCAGGATACGGCCCACGAGTTCCAGTCATGGCGCCGCAGCCTGCACCAGTTTGCCCAACTGCTGTTCAAGGATCCTGATTCCCCCATTTCGTCTGAGGCCCCTTCACGCGACGCGCCCTCGCCGGATGCTCGCAGAGGCGGCGGACGACCCGGATTCGGCGGACCAATCGAGTTGGGGCCGGACGATAAGCCCGCCTTCGCCGATCCGCCCGCCGGGTTCAATGCCAAGCGTGAGAATGTCCCTCACGGCGAGCTGACGATGGTTGAGTATGACTCAAAGACGGTCGCAGCCCGTCGAAAGATGCTCGTCTATACGCCGCCCGCCTATTCGACCGACCGCAAATACCCGGTGCTCTATCTGTTGCATGGCATCGGCGGCGACGAGACGGAATGGCAGCGTCTTTGCCATCCGGAGAACATCATCGACAACCTGCTGGCCGACGGCAAGATCCAGCCAGTGATCGTGGTTATGCCCAACGGCCGGGCTCAGAAGAACGACCGGGCCGAAGGCAACGTCTTCGCCAGTGCGCCGGCTTTCGCCGCGTTTGAAGGCGATCTGCTCAATGATGTGATTCCCGCCATTGAGACCAGGTACTCTGTTTATACCGACCGCGAGCATCGGGCTTTGGCGGGCCTGTCAATGGGTGGGGGCCAGTCCTTGAACTTCGGCCTCGGTCACCTCGACGTCTTCGCCTGGATCGGCGGATTCTCGTCGGCCCCCAATACCAAACCTCCCGCCGAGCTCGTGCCCGACCCCACAGCCGCCAGGGAAAATTTGAAGCTTTTATGGCTGGCCTGCGGCAACAAGGACGGCCTGATCCGCATCAGCCAGGGCGTCCACAACTACCTCAAGGAAAAGAGCGTGCCGCACATTTGGCACGTGGATTCCAACGCCCACGACGCTACCGAATGGGCCAACAACCTGTATCTCTTCGCCCAACAAATCTTCAAGGCGGCTCCGCCCAGGCTGCCCGCTCCGCCTGTGCTGTCGGCTACCGACAAGCTGGTGATCCGGGTGGCGTGCGGGGCCTATCAGCCCTACACCGACAAAAATGGCAACCTCTGGCTGCCCGATGAGGTTAAGGCCCCTAGCGCGTCGCTGAGCCCGCTGGATGGAAGGACGGTCGAACGGGCCGAAGAGTTCGAAGTTCCTAATGTCGCGTTCCCGCAGATATTCCGGACCGAGCGATACAGCATGAGCGCGTACGAGTTCAGTCTTCCCAATGGCAAGTACACCGTCCGCCTGCATTTTGCCGAGTGCTTTACGGGCATCACCGGCGTCGGCCAGCGGGTGTATTCGTTTGCCGTGCAGGGACAGAAGCCGGAGACGGATTTCGATATGTTCAAGGAGGCCGGGGGGCCGTACAAGGCGATCCAGCGCGAGTACAAAGGCGTTGAGGTAACTGACGGCAAGCTGAGAATTACGTTTACGCCGAACATAGAAAATCCGGCGATCAACGGCATCGAGATCTTCGCCGAGTAAACACGGCAGCAATGAAGTAATAGAAGGAACAATAGTGAGAACAAGGCAAACAATCACGCTGGTGAGTTTGGTGGTACTATCAGTTGGTGTGATTCCGTGCATGGCCGGACAGGAGGTGCCCGCTCTGAAAGATGTATTCAAAACCCATTTCCTGATTGGCAGCGCGTTGAATAGATGGGTGGTAACAGGGCGTAACGCTGGAGCAGTGGCGATTGCCGAGAAACACTTCAATACTGCAACCGCAGAGAATGAAATGAAGTGGCAATCTATCCATCCGTGGCCCAACCAGTACAACTGGGAGCCGGCTGACGACTATGTGGCCTTCTGTGAGAAGAATCAAATGGTCACTATCGGCCATTGCCTTGTTTGGCACAGCCAGGTTCCACGGTGGGTGTTCCGCGACGATTCGGGAAACGACCTGACACGAGATGCCCTCCTAACTCGCATGAAAGACCACATCATAACCGTTGTCGGCCGCTACAAAAGCCGTATCAGGGGGTGGGATGTGGTGAATGAAGCCCTCAACGAGAACGGCACGCTGCGAAATAGCCAATGGCTGCGAATCATCGGCGAAGGCTCTGAAGACAAGCAGTACGATTTTATCGAGAACGCCTTCCGCTGGACCCACGAGGCCGATCCTAACGCCGAACTGTACTACAACGACTACGGTCTCGATACGTCAAAGACCAAGTGCGATGGGGCAGTCGCGATTGTTAAGCACCTCAAATCCAAGGGTATCCGCATCGACGGCGTCGGTATCCAACTGCATGGTAGTCTGACGCACCCCAGCGCCGAGGGTCTTGACTACGCTATCACGGCTCTGTCTGCTGCCGGTGTCAAGGTGATGATTACTGAACTGGACATCCGCACGCAGACCCGCGGATATCGCGGCGCCGATATCAGCCGTGTTAACCGGAAAAGCACGAGTGATCCAAGCGCAGACGCGGCGGAAACCCAGAAGAAACTCGCGGATAAGTACGCCGAGATTTTCTCCGTCCTGCTCAAACACAAGAACGATATCACTCGTGTCACCTTCTGGGGCGTTTATGATGGAGCGTCCTGGATTGGAGGTTCTCCCCTGCTGTTCGATCGGAACTGCCAGCCCAAAGAGGCCTTCTTCGCTGTGGTCAAGACCGCCAAGGAGAGCCAATAGGCTCACTCTTGCGAAACCTTAGGTATCTATTACGGCGAATGTGAACCGATTCTCACATAAAGACAACTTCCGTCTTTCTAGCGTAAATGGGGCCAACTGTCCCGACAAGATGAAGAAGGTCACGGCCAAGTTCGACGGCTTGTGTTGACTCCAGTGATTTACGAGCTTCACTGTATTGGTCGGCAGAGCTCATCATTAATAGTCAAGTTCAGCGTATTCTCACCTGATAGCTCAGGTTGACCGTGTCAAGGTCAAGGATTCATGAATCCAAATCTAGCCGTGAGCCCGCGCCCCACGTCAATAGCTTCATCTGCAATATAAGCCGCCGGAGCGACGATGCCTGCTATGGAGACTACCTGAATAGGGCAAAGCACCGATGCACGAAAGGCGTCAAACGACACTCAGTACATTGAGCATGCCCCGCCGTGTGCTCAAAGCCAGTCCCCAACAGGCAATAGGCTGATTGCCTGGCGCAACGCTGGGTCAACATTTGTGTAGACTTCATTCGTGAGTTGTGGGGTGGAATGCTCAAGAAGCCTTTGCGTCACTGCCGTCGAAACACCGCGCTGTGCCAGTAGCGATGCAAACGTCTTCCTTAAATCATGGAACTTCAGATCAGGCAGACCAATCCTGCAGCGTATCTTCTTCCACCTTTTTTCAGGGAACCTGTCTGCAAACAACAATTCCTGCCCATCTGGTAGCGTGGCAACATAATTGGATAGTTCTGTCGTAATCTGTTCTGGAACAGGGCGTTCTGCCATCGCTTTCTTCGCTTTTCGGTTGTGAGTTGTAATGGTGTTCCGGTCAAAGTGGATGTCACCAATCCGTATGGCCTCGATGTCACCACGCCTAAGTCCTGTTGTTACTGCCAACAAGACTCTCAGTCGCAAAGTTGGATATTTGGACACCAGCTTGATGATATCCCGTACTTGCTGGGGAAACAGTGCAATCACAGGTTTCTGCGGCACTTTGACTTTCTTAACTTCCAGACCAGAAGCCACGTAGCGATTCTTCACTGCCCAATTCAGGAATGCAGTTATGTTTCTTATGTCTTTGTTGAGTGTGTCTTTCCCGACCTCTTCTCTCCGCTTGAGGACGAAGGTATCCAGATTCTGCCGTGTGATTTCCTTGGATGAATTGGGGCTGACTATCCGCTTGAAATGTCTAAGTGTCAGGAAGACCTCGTAGATCGACGCCCCCACAAGACCTTCCACGTGTTTGCATTGCCGATACTCTTCAATCATCTGGCTCCAGTCGGAATCCACAACGCTCGTGAAGACATCGGAGTTGAGCTGAGTGTACTTGATATGACGGAAGTGCTCGGCCAATGCCTTGCTTGGCAAGGCTTTGGATTTTCTCTTACCACCTGCGTACCAGCCCACCCAATAACCGTTGATGTTTTTTCGTTTGTATACCCACGGTTTTTTCATAGCCTCTATTCTATCGGCAGTTCAGTATGTCACGGTCACTGACGAGGGGCGAAACTGGGGTGAGCGGCATCATTTTGGAGACAAGCGGAGAAGGAAAAGACGTATCGTGCTCGTATGTGCCTGTCCTAGAACGACTTATGAACGTAAGTACCAGGTGGGGTATAGGATAAGGAGTCCGTTGCTCCGGCTGGATAGCCCATAGATGGGAATCCGCTTTCGCCGCCCTCACCCAAGCTGGGGCGGCGAAAGAAAGGTGAAGGCAGGAACCTGGCGGGTCCAACTCGAGCCAACCCTTCTACCTTTCAAATCGGCCGCACAACCATAATATCTTCCGGAAACCTCTCATAACACATGGACCAATTTTCGGGGGCAAGACCCGTTATATTTCTTGATAGTCCAAGGTGTATTTCGTAGGATTGTTGGTGGCGTACGG
>CAYGZM010000068.1:11298-18161 GCA_964354365.1 uncultured Pirellulales bacterium | reverse complement strand
CGGCGGACTGTCCGGGCGGAGTTGACCTGTGGCCTACGGGGCCGGACGGCGGCGGGGCGTCGCTCAGCAGAGTGACCGGCGAGCTTTACGGCAACGACCCGAACAACTGGGCCGCAAGCAGCCCTCCGACGCCGGGAAAGTGAGTTATAGGACGAAGATGAATATATACGGTACTTTCTGAGTCCCTTGACGAGGATAAGGGCGAGAAAAGGGTTGACTTGGGCATTGCATTTATGTTAGAATAGGTAAAATGAAAAGACCTGACAATAGGGGTGTAGAACGAATAGTAAAAAAGCGTTACAAAGAGTTGGTCTTGCGCATCTATCAAGCGGATGGGGGGGGGTCCCAAGAATGGGACGTTGTAAGAGGTTGAAATAAACAGAGTTAACGAGCCTTGCTTTCGTTGAAACAGGGTGATTTCGTGACGAATTCGGCTATGGGTAAGGGCGAAAAAGCAGAAGATATTTCCGGGCAGAGCACCGCATTGGGCACCGGCCAGGGCACTGCAGATGGGGCCAAAGCGGGTCCGGGCAAGCGTGCAGAGTCGGCGGATAAGATGCTGGCGTGCCGCTATGAGCTGAAGTATCACCTTACCGAGTCAAGAGCTCGAGCGGTTGCGCAGTTTGTCAGGCAGTACGTGCCGGTGGACCGTTACTGTAAATTGCAGCGGAGCGGTGATTACCCGATTGTGAGCCTGTATCTTGATTCGGACGATATGCATTTGTGTAAAGAGAGCATAGACGGGCGTCAGAACCGGTTCAAGCTGCGGGTTCGTGGTTATACGGATGAGCCCGACTACCCGGTTTTTTTCGAGATCAAGCGTCGTATCAATACTGTGATTATGAAGAGCCGGACGCGGGTCATGCACAGCGATGTTCCGCGGCTGCTTTCCGGGCTGTCTCTGCCGCCTCAGAATTACAGTGTTGATACGAAGGCGCTGAACCAGTTTCAGTTGTATATTACGAGCATTCAAGCCAAGCCCAAGGTGCTTATTCGGTATATGCGGCAGGCGTTTGAGGGCGAGGGGGAAGGCAGGGTGAGGGTTACGTTTGATCGAGAGCTCTGCTATAATGTTACGGACAAGCCCGAAGTCAGACTCGGCGGGTCAGGCTGGCAGCGCAGTCCGGCCACCGAGAACGGCGGGGTGATTCTTGAGATCAAGTTCACGGGCAGTTATCCTGTGTGGCTGAGCCGGCTGGTGGAGTGTTTTGACCTGCGGGCAAGGTCGATGTCGAAGTACGCCACTTCGATTTGTGATTCATGTTTGTTGAGGTTTTGCGCACCTCACTTAGCGGGGTAGTTACTATGGAAAGAGCCTGGTTATGGCTGGAAGATATTCCTTCGGCGGCGTTGTTCAGCCCGGTGGATATTATTCTGTCACTGGTGCTGGCCTTTATTCTGGGGCAGCTTATCGCGTGGGTTTATTACGCCACGCACACCGGGCTGTCATATTCGCGGTCGTTTGTTCAGTCGCTGATTCTGATTACGGTGGTGCTGTCGATGGTTATGACGATCATAGGCAACAACATTATCACAGCGGTCGGCCTTATGGGCGCGCTGGCGATCATTCGTTTTCGTAATATACTTAAAGATACTCGCGACGTGGCATTTATTTTTTGCTCGCTTGCGGTGGGTATGGCGGCGGGTTCCCAGCGTTATATGACGGCGATTGTCGGCACAGTTATTTTGTGCCTGATAATAGTGTATCTGTATTTGACCGGATTCGGGACGCATCAGCCGCATAACGGGTTTTTGCGGTTCAGCATCAGGGGCCATATAGACCCGCGGCACCCGATACCGGCCATTCTCAAGCGTTTCTGCGGGAGCTTCACTCTGATTTCGGCGCAGGACAGCGGCTTTGGGACGTCCGAGGTCGAGTACGCCTATCAGTTGATGATACGAAACGCGGCAAGGAACGCGGAGATGTTGTCCGAACTGAAGGGAGTCGAGGGCGTGGAAAATATAAGTCTGACGATGCAGGAACAGTTGCTGGAGGTTTAGACCAGGTAGAATGAAAAAGATAAGCTCCAGAGATTACTTGGCCGGTTTGCGAATTCACTTGCTTCCATTTGTGGTGTGGGTGGGGGCCATAGCGTGCGTGGTTGTGCTTTTTTCACATCGCTCAAGGCGGTATGAAGTCCTTGGCATAGCCCAGGGCCCGATCCATCAGCTTGCCGCGACGTGTGACGGTCGGCTCAAGGATATTGGGGTCGAATTGTTTGACGAGGTAAAACAGGGGCAGGTACTGGCGGTGATTGACGGAGTGCTTGACAACGAACGGCCGAGGCCCGAATTGGACGCCGAGCTCGCTGTCCTCAAAGCGCAAATGGCGCAACTCGCGGCAGAGTCGAAGGTGGCCAGGGCGACGTATATGGCCCAGGTGAACAACCGGGTGTCGGACTGGACTGCCGCGCGAAGGCCTTTTGCCACAAACGTAAGCGATGGCAGATTGCGCGTGCTGGAGCTGACCGCAGCGGTTGAGACAGACCGGCTTGCGTTGCGTCAGCTTGATCTTGACATCAAGAGATTCGTGACGGAGGGGCGCGTGGATGCGAACGATGTTGCTATCTATGATTTGCAGAAGATGAGGGCGCAGAAGTCGGCAGTCGAGCAGCGAATGGCAAGCAATGGTTCTCTTCTCGAACAGGCCAACGCCGATATGGCACTTGCGATCGAACGCGAGAAGGCATTCGCGCAAGGCGAGCCCGATGCGGCAGGCGCGGACCAGGCTGCCGAGGACGCCTTGAACAAACAGACAGAGGTGCTGGCGCGGCAGATGGATGAAGTCCTTGTGCGGCTTGACTCGTTGACGAGGCGTGAGTCCGTGGAATTGCGGGCGCCTTTTGACGGGGTTGTGAGCCTGGTTCAGCATACAGCGGGCGAGGCGGTTTTGGCGGGTGAGGCGATACTCACTATCGCCAAGAAGGAGCCGGACAATATCGTGGCTTATGCTACCGAGAAGCAGGTGAGTCGTGTCCGGGAGAATATGGTTGTTCAGCTTATCGACAGGAACAGTATTCCGAACCTGATGGTTGATTCTCAGGTGGCGTATGTTGGCCCGACGGTCGAACAGATGCCTGCACGGTTGTGGCGCAATCCAAACATGCCTCAGTGGGGCCGTCCCGTGCTGGTAAAGATTCCGCCGGGTTTGACGCTTGTTCCGGGTGCGGTGGTGGGAATAAGGGGGATATAACGGGGGACCGGATTTCGTCGTTGTGAAGTGCGTGATGCCCAGCGGGGCGATTTACGATAGAATAAAAAAAAGGCCGCTCGAGGGAGCGGCCTTTTTTATTTGCTCACTTTGGTTAATTATGTATCGGGCTGCCTGGTTCGTGCTGCTCTCTCGGGTGTGCGCTATGATACACCTCTTTGAGTTTTGAAGTAGTGAGGTGCGTGTATATCTGAGTTGTTGAGAGCGACTGGTGGCCGAGCAGCTCCTGAACGCTTCTTAAATCGGCTCCCTTGTTCAGCATGTGTGTGGCGAAGCTGTGGCGCAGGGTGTGCGGGCTGATGGCCGGGTCGAGCCCGGCTATCTTCAGATACTTGTCCATCTTTCGCCGGACGCTCCTGGTGCTCAGCCGGCGGCCGTGTTTATTCACGAAGAGGACCTTTGAGTCGAAGTTGCTGTTACTCTGGGCGCGCTTGTTTCTATACTCCATATAGTGCTGAATAACCTGGAGCGCGGATGAGCTAATCGGCGTGATTCTCTCCTTTTTGCCTTTGCCCCTGACGTGTACGATTTCGCCGAGGAAGTCAATATCATCCATATTCAGGGCGACAAGCTCGCTGACCCTTATGCCTGTGCTGTAGAGTGTTTCGAGGATGGCCCCATCTCTCGCGCCAAGCCAGTTGTCCATCGGGGGCGTTTCGAGCAGTCTCTTGACTTCTTCGTACTCGAGGAAGCGGGGGAGCTTTTTCTCCTGTTTGGGCGTTCTGACTGCGATCACCGGGTTGGCGGTGATTTCGTTTCTCTTTACAAGGAACTTGTAGAAGCTTCGCAGGGTGGCGAGCTTGCGTGCAATCGTAGCCTTGGAGTACTGCTTGTCGTTGAGGAACGCCAGGTACGTTCTGACGGTGTTGACGTTGGTGGTAAGAAGCAGGTGGTCAACCTGGGCGCTCGTCTGCGTTGCGACGGCGGTGACTGCTCCGCCCGGCTCGTGATACGATGAGATCGGCTCGTGGCCGCCCTCAGAGCCGGCGATGAGGAACTCGCTGAATTGGCCGAGGTCGGCGCCGTAACACTTCGCGGTGTGTTCGGAATATCTCTTTTCAAATCTTAAATAATCCAAGAATCTCTGAATGATTTTGCTGTGTTCCATAATTTACCTATCCGCCAAATATTGTGATAAGTTTCAGTTACTCTGCCAAAACCTTTAACGTGTTCGGTTGTATCGCTACGGAAAGCACAGAGTGACTAATTTGCAGGAATCTGTGCATCCGAATTTTGGCTCAAGAGCTCGTCTGCCTGGCCGATGAGCGACTGGGTCAGCTTGAAGCTCAGTACGGCGGCGTCAAACCAGTCGAACGCAGTGCGTTTGTTTTTTGCCTGGTCGATCAGGGCATCGAGAAGGTCGTCTTCATGTCCGGCCTCGTAACGGAAAATGAACTTTTCCGCACCCTTGTTCAACACGAGCTGTCGCTTTGCTTTCTTCATCGGGCAACCTTGGACCGGGGGAGAATCCTTCGATATATGCCGGTCAGCCAAGTACTCCCAGTGAACAACATACTCTTCGTCGCACCCGGGCGATTAACCAGAACCCAGGTGCGTCGTTTTTCTCAGTGGGACGGATAAAATCGACACTTTGAAAAACGCCACAAGACTTTTATCGGCGAATAAGGCCGCCGGCTTTACAAAATAGGACGTGAATATAAAGAGATTAGGAGCAAATTTTGGAGCAATTTGTCGGCCTGTCACGGTGTGGGGATATGTGAATCTATGTTGCTTTGAAGAAGATTGTCCGGTTCTTCTCGTAGGATTCGACAAGGCCTTGACGTTGAAGACCGGCCAGATGTTTGACTGCGAGGTCAGGTGGGATTCCCAGGCCGGCGGATATGTCCTGCAGTGAGCAAGGCCTGCGTTTTAGCATTGAAAAGACGTCTTGCGGGGTAGTTTCGGCGTGTCGAGGCTGATGGCGTGCGGAGAAATCAGCGATTATCTCGCAGGAGTCGCCCAGGGCGGCGGCGATAGTGCGGAGCTTTTCGATTGCGACTTTTTTGACGTTCGCATCCGCGGTGGGGCGGACAGCAGTATTGAGATGGATTTTGTCGGGACGAATCCGCTCCGTCAGCGCTTTGATCTTCGCAATCTGCTCGGTATCAGTATTCACATCATCGACGAGAAACACCTCGAGCCATATCCGCCCGGAGAACTCCTCTCTAAACGCGCAGAGTCCCGATACGAGCTTTTCAATGCTAATATCCTTGTGTGGGCGATTTATTTTCCGGAATGTCGGCTCGTCACCGGCGTCGAGCGAGGGCATCACGACATCCGCCTGTGCACAGTCCGCCCGGACGTCCTCTCTGAAAAAAAGGGTGCCGTTGGTCAGGACTGTCAGTGGAATATCGGTAATATCACGGGCGGCTTTCAGGAGTTTTCCGAGGCCCGAATTAAGAGTCGGTTCGCCTGAGCCTGCGATGGTTATGAAGTCGGCATCCAGGCCGCGGCTGATTTTTTCGGCGAGCTCCTCGATGACCGCATCAATGGGGACATATTCGCTGCGCCGGGTGGTCTTTTCCGTGCTCCTGCCGAGCTGGCAATAGACGCAATCGAGCGTGCAGACCTTGAGCGGGACGATGTCGATTCCAAGACTGCGGCCCAGTCTTCTGGAAGGCACCGGACCATAGAGATACTTGTACTGTCTGGGCATGTTTGATTACTTGCGTATTAGATGAAATATGTCTTTGCAGACTTTGAGCAGATCTTCGAGCCAGTCTATGGGCATAATAGTAGTGGCATCAGACCTGGCGTTGTCCGGGTCGGTATGGACTTCGAGAAAAAGGCCATTTGCGCCGGCGGCTATGGCGGCCCTGGCGAGCACGGGGGCCATCTCTCGCCGGCCGGCTGTTGCATTGCCGAGGCCGCCGGGCTGCTGGGTGCTGTGAGTGGCATCGAAGACCACCGGCACGCCCAGGTTCTTCATTGTCTCAATGGCGGTCATATCGTTGACCAGGCGGTTATAGCCGAAGAACGTGCCGCGTTCTGTGAGCAGAATCTTGCTGCCGCCGCAGGCGCGGAGCTTCTCGACCACGTTCTTCATTTCGTCGGGCGATACAAACTGGCCCTTCTTCACATTCACGGGCTTGCCTGTTCGCGCGCAGGCACAGAGCAGGTCCGTTTGTCTGCAGAGAAAGGCGGGCGCCTGGAGGCAGTCAACAACGTTCGCAACGGCTTCGGCCTGGGCCGGCTCGTGGACGTCGGTTGTAATCGGCAGATTCGTCCGCCGGCGGACCGCCGCGAGGATGTCAAGACCTTTTTCGAGTCCAGGCCCGCGGAAGCTGGAGATGCTGCTGCGGTTGGCCTTGTCGAAGCTGGCCTTGAAGATAACTGGGACGCCGGTTGAACGGGCGATTTCGACGAGCCGCTCTGCGATGTCGAGGCAGATTTCTTTGCTCTCAATCACGCAGGGGCCTGCCATCACGAATAAGGGTGCGTCCAGGCCCACTTCGACATCAGCTATTGTGAAATTTCCTTTTTTCATACATCGAATCCCAACTACTACCGAACTATCCCATTGCCCTGATAATTCTCGTTCTGATTCCGGCGGGCTTTGCGCCTTGCGGCACCATTACATTTACGGCGTGCGGTATCACCGTGATTTGTGCGGGCAGGGGCGGCCCCGGGTCGCCGTCGATTTCAGTCATTA
>CAYGZM010000068.1:0-11198 GCA_964354365.1 uncultured Pirellulales bacterium | reverse complement strand
ACCGTGATTTGTGCGGGCAGGGGCGGCCCCGGGTCGCCGTCGATTTCAGTCATTATGCCGGTGGCATCGGAGCTGACGCAGATGTCTTTGCCCTGGCGGTAAATGACGTCCCTGCCTTTTGCGTGCCGTTTGAAGACCGTCATGGCCGAGTGCTTGGCCAGGTGAAGCTGGGATGCGCATTTATAAATGCAGACATCGAGCAGCCCGTCGCCGAAGTCGGCGTGCTGGAGTATCTTGAGGCCCATGGCGTATCTTGAGATGTTTCCGACGAAGACGAGGCCGCGACCTTCGAAGATTTCTTCTCCGTCAACTTGCACCTTCATCGGTTTGAACTTGTACTCCCAAAAGGCTCGCCAGATAGGCCAGAAATAATCGAAGTAGTTTATGTTACCGCTTCGCTGCCGGTGGACGCGGTCAACGACCTGGCCGTCGAATCCGAAACCGGCTATGGATGTGAAACACCTGCCGTTTGACCTGCCCAGGTCCAGAGGCCGAACGTACTCGGCCTCGAACGTCCTGATTAGCGTCTTTAATTTCTCGTCGTACCCCAGCTCGCTTGCAAGGAGGTTTTCCGTCCCGTAGGGGATGATGAGCAGGGGTTTGTCACTGCCTTCCAGTCCGTGCGCGACCTCTCTGACCGTGCCGTCGCCGCCGACAACGACGATCAACGCACAGTCGTGATCGCTTGAGGCGTTGGCGGCGAGCTGGCGGGCGTGTTCGAGCGAGACCGTTAGATTTGCCCTGACGTCGAACCGGCGATGGAGCAGGTATTGCTGAAAGCGCCGTCCGGTCAGCTTGCTGCTCGATGCGCCGGACTTTGGATTTACTATGTATGCAATGTAACCGTCTTGCGGTTTCATAAGCAGGCTGTATATTCTCACTTGGCCGCGTCGTGCCGCCGCTCGTGGAGCTTTGCCTTTGTCAAAGCTGCGTAGCTTTTCGCTATGTGCGGCGCCCCGGACAATCCGAGGCTTTTGCGGACACTGTTGATTGTCTCGTCGTCCGGCCCTTCTATTTCCACAAAATCCCCCAACAAAGGCAGGCTGTCGAGGGCGACTTCACATTCACTCAGCCGCCAGAGGCACCGTGTTTTTTCAACGGTCATCACTTTTTTGTAGCCCAGGGCCGAGAGCAGTTTCTCCATTGAAGAGGCGTCGCTGATTTCGACTTCTATCTCCTGCCTTTTCTTGAAATTGCTCTTTTCTTTAGGGCCTTTGTAGGTCAGGAAGAATCGCGTGCCGCTGCCGACAAGCTGCCGTCTCAGTCGCAGCGCCCTGTCGCCATTGCTCAGGGTTGCGTTGGCGTCATCAAAGTGGCAGTCCGTCTGCGACTGCTCTGCGATAAATTCGGCGCCGAGCTCAGTGAGCCTGCGCTCGACTTGCTCGTGCGAATTGACTTTCAGCTTTGCTTCGATTTCGGTGCACATCATTATACTGCTGAGAATAACCGCGCTCTTCCACACAATCATCATTTCAACTGGCACGCAGCGCTATGTGATTATGCTCACTATTCTTGGTTTGACCACAATTACCTTCTTGGCGTCCTTACCGGCCATCGCAGTCTGCACCTTTGCGCTGCCTAATGCTTGACTCTTTATCTGCTCTTCGTCGGCGTCGGCGGGGACGACGATTCTATCCCTTATTTTTCCGTTGACCTGCACCGCCAGCTCGATTTCCTTTTCCTTGACAAGCTCTTTGTCATACACAGGCCACGGCTCGTAGGCTAAAGTGTCGTTGTGGCCGAGCTTTTGCCACAGCTCCTCGGCGATATGCGGCGCGAAGGGGGCGAGGACCAGGACAAACTGCTCGACGACCGATTTGGGCCTGATAGCCTGCTTGCCGAGGTGATTTATGAAGATCATCATCGCGCTTATGGCCGTGTTGAAGCCGAAGGTCTCTATATCTTCGCCGACCTTCTTTATAGTCTGGTGCAGCAGTCTAAGCGTGGCCTCATCGGGCCGGGCGTCCCTTACAGCTTCGTCGAGCTCGCCGGCGGCCTCATCGACGACGGCCCGCCAGGCCTTTTGCAGGAATCGGTGCACGCCCTCGACTCCCTGCATACTCCAGGGCTTTATTGCCTCGAGCGGGCCCATAAACATCTCGTACAGGCGCATCGAGTCGGCGCCGTAGTCGGTGACGACCTTGTCGGGGTTGATTACGTTGCCGCGTGACTTGCTCATCTTCTGGCCGTCCTCGCCGAGGATCATTCCCTGGTTGACGAGCTTGGTGAACGGCTCCTTGGTGCTGACGCAGCCGAGGTCGTAAAGGAACTTGTGCCAGAAGCGTGAATACAATAGGTGCAGGACGGCGTGCTCAGCGCCGCCGATGTACAGATCGACGGGCATCCAGTATTTTTCCTTTTGCGGGCCCCAGCCCTTGTCCATATTTTGCGGGTCGAGGTATCGCAGGTAGTACCAGCAGCTCCCGGCCCACTGGGGCATTGTGTTTGTTTCTCGTTTTGCCTTCGTGCCGTCGGGGAGGGTGACGTTGACCCAATCGTGAACGTTGGCTAATGGCGGCTCGCCGGCGCCCGCGGGCTTATAGTCCTCGACATCCGGCAGTATTAGCGGCAGGTCGTTCTCCGGAAGCCCTATGACCCGGCCGTCTTCGGTGTGCAGAATCGGGAATGGCTCGCCCCAATAGCGCTGGCGGCTGAAAAGCCAGTCGCGGAGCTTGTAGTTTATTGATTTCTGACCCAGGCCTCTTTCGGCAAGCCAGTTTGTTATGTTTTCCTTGAACTGGGCGGTTGACTGGCCGTTGAACCGGCCGCTGTTGATTGCCGTGCCGTCGCCGATGAAGCATAATTTGTCCTGCCTGACGAGGTCGGCCTGCCCGGCATCGGGCGGCTCGACAACAGGCACAATCGGCAGACTGAATTTCGTTGCGAACTCGAAGTCGCGGTCGTCGTGCGCCGGCACGGCCATAATTGCGCCGGTGCCGTAGCTTATGAGGACATAATCGCTTATCCAGATGGGGATCTTCTCGTTGTTGACCGGGTTGACGGCGAAGGCGCCCAAAGGCTCGCCTGTTTTCTCTTTTGCCAGGTCGGTGCGGTCGAGGTCGCTCTTGCGTGCGGCCTGGTCGCGGTATTTGCGAACGGCTTGTCTGTTCTGCGGCGCCGTGATCTTATCCACGAGCGGGTGTTCGGGCGCCAATACCATATACGTTGCGCCGAAGAGCGTATCGGGGCGGGTGGTGAAGACGCGAATGGTCTCGTCGAAGCCATCGACCTTGAAATCGACGTCGGCCCCGACGCTCCTGCCGATCCAGTCGGTCTGGAGCTTCCTTATCGAATAGGGCCAATCCACCAGTTCGAGGTCTTCGAGCAGTCTCTCTGCGTATTTTGTTATCCGCAGCATCCATTGGCGCATCGGCTTTCTGACTACGGGGTGTCCGCCGCGTTCGCTGACCCCGCCGACAACCTCTTCATTAGCCAGGACGGTCCCCAGCTCCTGGCACCAGTTGACCGGGACCTCGGCCTCGTAAGCGAGGCGATGATCGTCGATGTAGTTTTGCTTTTGCGCTTCGGTCAGGCCGGGGGGTATCGGCAACTGTTCTATCGGCTTGGCCTTTTGCTCGGCCTGGTCGAAGTAGCTGTTGAAGAGCTTGAGGAAAATCCACTGCGTCCACCTGTAGTAATTGGGATCGGTGGTATTTACCTCCCTGTCCCAGTCATAGCTGAATCCGAGCGATTTGGTTTGGCGGCGCATATTGTCGATGTTTTTGCGGGTTGTCTTTCCGGGAGCCGTGCCGGTCTTTATGGCGTGCTGCTCGGCGGGCAGGCCGAAGGCGTCCCACCCGAAGGGGTGCAGGACGTTGAAGCCCTTCATCCGCTTGTACCGCGCAATTATATCGCTGGCGGTGTAGCCTTCGGGATGGCCGACGTGCAGGCCCTGGCCGCTGGGGTAGGGGAACATATCCAGGACATAGTACTTGGGCCTGGAACTGTCGCAGTCCTCTGCGCGAAAGGTTCTTCGCTGCTGCCAGAACTGCTGCCACTTCTTCTCAATTTCGTTGAATCTGTAGAGACCGTTTTTCGAGCACATTCATTTGCACCTCATCATACGATAAATAGAATATCGGCCAAAAGCCAGCAAAAATCGGCATGGTTCAAATAAGTCAAATTCCGGGTAACATTATTTGCGGTTTCTATGCGTGTGGCAGCCTAAAATCCGAAGGATTTGGGGATGGTTGCACCCGGGCATCCCGGCGAATGGACGGGCGATTTTCCCCAAAAATGCGTGCGGCGGCTCCGTCAGTATCGCAAAACGAGGCTATATGTCCTATAATGCTTGATTGTGGCGCTGCAGCAGCCAAATCTGCGCAGGGTGCGTTTCGTTGGCGGTCATCAGGGCCGCGGAGGGGGGATTTTTCTTGAACTGCTGCGTTGGAAATGCTATAATACATTAACAGAAGATGCAAGACGGTTTTTTGACGGAAGAAATGAATAGTTTTGGCGCGCCTTGAGAAGGGGAATCCATCATATGGAGGAAGTTGTGGTCATGAGAAGCACGAGCAAAAAATACTGCCGAATCACAGTCCTTATGTATCTGGTAATCTCGTTGTCCATCCCGCCGGTGGTCGTCAATGCCCAGGAGGGCGCTGCCTATGCTGCGAACAAGGCCCCGGAGGCGCTTCGGACGAAGATTACGCGCACCTGGATGGATGAGTCAATCGACAAGGTTCTGATGGACCTGGCCGAGGATGCCAGGATTGACATTGTCAAGAGTCCGAAGGTTACGGGCAACGTTACGGCGAAGGTGACGGATGTGCCTTTGGATGAGGCGCTGGGCAACATTCTTGCGGCGCACGACTGTACATACGTGGCCACGGACAATATGATCAGGGTGATGCCGCTTTCGGAGGTCTCGCTTGCCAAGGAGGAGCTTATCTCGAAGGTGTACCGGATCACGTACGCGGACGCCAACGAGGTTGTCGCGTCTTTGCGGAGCTTCGTTTCGGACAAGGGTAAAGTGGCGGTCAACAGGGGAACGAACCATATCGTGGTCACGGACACGGAACAAAAGATCAAGGCAGTGGACAAATTCATTACGGAGCTGGATCGCCAGACGCAGCAGGTGTTGGTGGAGGTGAAAATCTACGAGATAACGACGCGAGAGGGATTCGACCTGGAGGGAGCACTGAGGGCGGGGAGGGTAATACCGCTCGAAGCGCAGGGCGTAGTGAACCCCACGACAACCACTACGACCATGACCCCAAAGCACGAAATCGTGACTGTAGATGACAGAACGGGAGACCCTATAAATGGCGCGGAATGGAGTACGCAAGAGAAAAGCACCCTTAACAACTGGGGTCAAGTCATAAGTCAAGAGGTGACAGATTCCACAAGTTGGGTCGATAGAACGGACACAACCACAGTGACGATGCCGGAGATTACAAGCACCGAGACAAAGGTGGAGCAGAGCCCGACAGGTTACTACACGCGCAAGAGGGGCAAGCCCTTTGTGGGCGGATCATTCGACCGGACGGGGGGCGGCGCGTTGAGTTTCAGCCTTCTCAACGATGCGGTTGATTTTGAGTTTGCCCTGAATATGTTGAAGAAGCAGGTAGAGGCCAAGCTCCTTGCCAACCCGCGGATTCTGGTTCTGGATAACGAGACGGCCGACTTCGGGATCATACGTGAGATCCCCTACAGGGAGCTGCTTCAGGTGTCCAGAGAGGCTCCCATGACGTACACGGAGTTCAAGGACGTCGGCGTTCAACTCAAGGTCACTCCACACATTGCAAGGGACGGGGTGATCAAGCTGCACGTTATTCCTGAATTTGGGGTGGTGGTAAGTCAAAATGCGATAGCGGTCCTGAGGGGCCAGGATGACGCGGGCCGCGATATGTACCAGACTGTATTGGGCGTGCCGACCGTTGATACGCGGCGGGCCGATACCGTGGCGCTGATTAAGGACGGCCAGACCATAGCGATAGGCGGCCTGCGCAAGAGGCAGACCTCGAAAGATATTTCCAAGGTCCCGCTGCTCGGCGATATACCTCTTTTGGGCAACCTGTTCAAGTCTTCAAGCGAATCGGTGGAGATCAGCGAGCTGGTCGTATTGATAACTCCGAGAATAATCGGCGACACCCAGGTTGTGGCGCCGGAGTTGAGCGAGGACGGTGAGAACGGAATTCCTAAGGCTTTTCGCGAAGCTCAGAAACCGAAAGAGACCGCTCAGGCGATTGACAAACCTGCCCAGGTCGATTCGAAGGTGATTGAATCGCCTGAAGCTGATTCACAGCTTGCTGAAAGAAGCCCGAAAGTCATGATGCAACTGGCTTATGCGCATCTGAAGATGCAGCGTTATGACCTTGCCAAAGACGTGCTGACGTCCGTGATTGAACATCAGGCCGACAACAGCACGACCCATCAGTATCTTGGGTACTGCTATTTGAAGCTTGGCGAACTGGATAAGGCGATAGGCAGTTACGGCAGGGCCGTTGAGCTGAACGACGCCGACTGGGAGTCGCACAGGGGGCTGGGCGTTGTCTATATGCTCAAAGCACGCGGCAACGGCGATGCGAATCTTGCCGCCAAGGCGATCGAGCACTGGCAGAGGTCTCTGGAAATAAAGCCCGACCAGAAGAACGCCCAGACGCTGGCCAAAATGATAGAGACATATTCGCAGTAGCGCTCCAAGAAGTGTAAAGTGCCTAAAGTCAAGAGTGACTAAAGTGCCTAAAGTTGTGGATTGTTTCTTCAACTTTAGCTCACGTTAATTCACTTTGGCTTCACTTTAGCTCACTTTCAACCTCCTCTAATGAGCCCGGGCGTGGTCGTTATTGCCGCCGATATATTCCGGGACAAGCTCCTTAATCTTCCGCACTATCTCGCTATGACTCTGCGTCCTGGCGATCTCGATTAGCTCGCCTATACTCCTGCGGAGCTTTTCGCGGTCCATCGGGATGTTCGTCCATATACCGATTTTGGGATGCCTGGTCTTTTGCATATCTTCGCCGACTATTGAAAGCTCCTCGAATAGCTTTTCGCCCGGCCTGGGTCCGGTGAAGACCATTTCAATATCTTCGCCCGGCCTGAAGCCGCTAAGTGTAATAAGCTCTCTTGCGAGGTCCACGATCTTGACGGGCTCGCCCATATCGAGGACGAAGATTTCGCCTCCCTGCCCCATACTCGCCGCCTGAAGGACAAGCTGGCTGGCTTCGGGTATGGTCATAAAATAGCGTTTCATATCGGGATGTGTGATGGTCACCGGGCCGCCCTCGGCTATTTGTTTCTTGAAGATGGGGACGACCGAGCCCTCTGATCCGAGCACGTTGCCGAACCGGACGGTCACAAAGTGCGTTTTGCTGGTCCTGTTGAGGTCTTGAATGTACATCTCTGCGATTCGCTTGGATGAACCCATGATGCTGGTTGGATTGACGGCTTTGTCGGTGCTGATCATTACAAAGTTGGTTGCGCCGTGGCTGTCGGCTGCGTCGGCGACATTGCGGGTGCCGATCACGTTGTTCTTGACGGCTTCGCCGGGGTTGAGCTCCATCAGCGGCACGTGTTTATGAGCGGCGGCGTGAATAACAATCAGGGGCTTGTACTGCCTGAATATCTCATCGACGCGCAGTCTGTCGGTAATGTTGCACACAAGGGCCTTGATGGCGACGGTCGGGAATTCTCTTCGCAATCCCCGCTCTATGTAAAAAAGCGGATTTTCGGCCTGCTCGATGAGCAGCAGAAGCCTGGGATTGAAGTTGCAAAGCTGCCTGCACATTTCAGAGCCGATGGAGCCGCCGGCACCGGTGACGAGAATCGTCTTGTCTCTGGCGAATGTCTCTATCAAATCGAGGTCGAGATGCACCGTTTCTCGTCCAAGAAGGTCGTTGATATCGACATCTCGAATCTGAGAGACGCGAAACCTGCCCGATGCAATGTCCGTGAGGGACGGCACAGTTCTAAAGCGGATTTTGGTGCCTTCACATACCTGAATAACGCGTCGCAGCTCAAGGTGGGTCACCGAGGGCATTGCAATGGCAATCTCTTCGATGTTGCGGCTCTTGCAGATATTGGGCAGCTGCTCGACGCTGCCGAGCACGGGGATTCCATGAATGTTGATGTCGTGTTTGGCGGAGTCGTCATCGATGAACCCGATTACGTCGTATTCCAGGACCTCCTTACGGTGAATATCCCGCAGCAGGGCCTCACCGGTGTTGCCTGCTCCGACAATGAGCAGGCGTTTGAGTCGGCCGGCTTCGACCGTGCGAAACTCCTCGTAGTACAGTCTTATTATCATTCGCAGTCCGGCCAGAATCAGGACCGTAACGAACATATCAGCCATGAAGACGCCCTGGCTGATGTTGGCTAAACTGGTGAGGGCTGGGTGAATCGAGCCTACCCCGCGAACGATTACCAGGAACCACAGGACAACGATAATCAGCGTGCTCACGAGGGAAGCTCGCAGTATGCCGGTAAGGTCGGAAATGCCAACGTAGCGCCACCAGCCGCGGTACTGCTTGAAAAAGGCGAATATGGGCAGTTTGATTATGAGAAAAAACAGCAGCAATAGAGGGTACTGGCCGAAGAGCCAGATTCGGCGGACTTCCATATTGCTTGTCACAAGGAAGGAAAGCAGCAGGGAGATGGCGAATGTGACCAGGTGAGCAAGGACAATCAACTGCTTGCGGAATCGCAGCAAGGCGGCAGGATGGTGCGCAGGGTGCACGGGGTCCGTTGTCCCCTTTCCTTGTTGCATGTTTCCGTCTGAATCAGGCATATTCCACCAGCACGATGGCGTCTATCCCCCATCTTTCTACGAGGGAAATATAATGATACTATACTGTACGTATTCGTCAATAAAAGGGGGCTGCACAAGTGGGAAAGTTGCCAAATTGCGGACAATAGCGAAAAGGCCGCAGAAAACTTGCATTGATTTTATCACCGTCCGATATACGGGCCTATGATTAAACGGTATGTGAGGTCAGCCGCGATATGAAGCCCTTTTTGGCCCGCTACACGCCGGGGTTTTTCACAGGGCAACGTAGCCCACGAGGCGATCCGGTTAAGACGATGAATCTGAAGCACTCTGTGATTTTGACTGCGGCGGCGCTTCTTGGGAGCCGCTCACAGTCGCCATTGAGTTGATTCCAAGATCGTCGGAATCGAGATAGACGTCATCAAGGGCGGCGTTGTCAACCTTGTTGCGCAGCAGCGAGTAAATTATGGTATTGGCTGAGAAGTAGAAGGTTATTATTACGGACACGACCAATCCGACGACGATCCACAGGAGCAGGTACACGACGGAGGCCGCTACGGATTCGGCGGCGCCGGCTGCGGCCGAACCGTTCGATCCAAACAGGTTCATGAACTTCGGCTCAGGCCATATCGCCGTCAGCTTGTTGACGCCATTGCTGTTTTCGGACCATACGCTGAACCTCAAAATCATGTGCGTGACGAGGATGAGCAAAAAGGCGAAAAGCCGCACAAACAGGTAACAGAGCGCGCCGTAAGCAGCGGCCAGGGCACTGTAGAAAGCCATTCTCCAGGGCCGGTTGAATACATAGCTGAAAGACCGGCCTATCACATCAAGGGCGTCTAAGCCGTCGTATGCCACGGCGGGGAACATCAAATTGAACCCTGCAACAGTCCCTATCAAAGCGACGGCTATCAAGGCTCCCTCCGCCAGAGCCAGCAGCGTGAAGATAGACATTACCAACTGGCCGGCCCGTGGAATATTGCACAGCACCCCCACAAGAGAAATCAGTACAGCTATGCAGAGAATCCCGATAACAGGCGCCAGAGGTGCAAAGAAGAAGGTCGTGAACCTTCGCAGGCTGAATCTCAGGGCTTCCAGCAGGCCGGGCTTTTCACCCCGGCCGAATTGAAGTGCGGCAATTCGGCAGATGGCTCCGCCGGCGACCGAGAGCACGGCGAGTTTTATGGCGACAAAGACCAGGCAATAGATATAGTGGTATCTCACCGCCCATCCCACCGCCCTGAAACAATCGGCGATATTCTCCGCGACACCGACAAAGTTGATCTGGAACAGCTCCCTTAATACAGCGTGGAATTTCCCCGCGCCAAAGCGCCAAAGAGTGGCGAATACGCCGGCGCGAATGCCCTTTTCTGCGAACTCCCGGCGGAATTCGAGTAATGCGGCATCCGGTGTCGGACTATCCATATAAACCTGCAGCTCACTGACTTTGTCTTGCTCTTCCGACCTGACAACCACTGTTCTGCTGAAGTCCATAACGTGGCCTGCCAGGCATATAATGGCTACCCCTAAAAGGGCGATTCCCAATTTGCCGGGCTGCAAAGCCATACGGAAGGCCTGGAATATCTTGGGGAATAGAAGGTTATCGAACAACTGCGGGGGTTGTCTTTCACTGACCATTTTGCCTCCTTTCAAAAAGGTTGCGAGGCTTCTGCAAAATTGCAGGTTAGGCCTATATTGTTGAAGAAAATCTATTTTATGATTTTCTTCAATAATTACCTAAGCACTTATGACACAATAGATTGGTGTTAAAAAGAAAAAATCAACAAACGATTTTTTCTTTTCTAAGCAGGCCTAACCTGCAATTTTGCAGAACTCAAAAAGGTTGCAGTTGGCGCCTATGTGAGATACCGCTGCAAATATACAACCACCTATCGGTCGGTTTCAAGAGATTTCGTAAGATATTGTTGCCGAGCGGAGCACCTCACTGTGTGTCCGAAGGGCTGTCGGAAGATGTCTGGGGCGATTCCTGCGATTGCCCGGGCTGCAAATCGGAGCTTATCCTATATTCTCCGTCAAGCCAGGCGCCCAGGTCCAGGAGCTTGCACCGCTGCGAGCAGAAGGGAAAGAACTCCGTCTGCTTGGGTTGTTCGCGGGATGGTGCCTTAACCGGTTTGCCACAGGTCGGGCATCTGTGTTTCATAGCAGGATTCGGTTTCGCTTTTCACTCTTGTTGTTCCGTTGCGCGGCCTCGTTCCACCATTCTGGCATGTTCTACACAGTATCTGGCCCAGGGCTGTGCTTGAAGGCGAGCTCTTGGTATCTGTTTGCCGGTGCCTTCACAAACGCCGTAAGTCCCTTGCTCGATGCGGGCCAGGGCGTCGTCAATTTCCCTGAGAAGCCTTATCTCGCTATCCACCAACCCCAAAGCGAATTCCTGCTCGTAATTGTCCGTTGCGAGGTCGGCCATGTGGATAGGCATGCTTGAGAGGTCCCCGCACGCGTCCAGCCTGGATTTCTTGAGGGCTTCGTC
>CAYGZM010000067.1:0-19476 GCA_964354365.1 uncultured Pirellulales bacterium | reverse complement strand
TGCGTGCCGATTTCGATAGGGCAAAAGGTGATTGGGACGATTTCAATTGACCGGCCGTATGACGAGGCGAGGTCGTTGGATGAAGATATGCGGGTTCTGAGCATCGTTGCGAGCATGATCGCCAACGATGTGAAGTCCCGGCAGGAGGCGGCGATTCGGCGACAGGAGCTTGAGGATGAGAATTTGCGGCTTCGTCACGAATTGCAGGACCGGTTTCGGCCGGAGAATATAATAGGCAACTCCAGCACGATGCGGGACGTGTATCAGCAGATTCACCAGGTGGCCGGGAGCGATACAACCGTCCTTGTTCGGGGCGAATCCGGTACGGGCAAGGAATTGGTCGCCCACGCGATTCATTATTCGAGCCTGCGAAGCGAGGGGTCGTTTATAAAGGTGAACTGTGCGGCGTTGAATGAGAACCTGCTTGAGAGCGAGTTGTTCGGGCATGAGAAAGGCGCTTTTACGGGGGCGATACAGAGCCGAATAGGACGGCTCGAAGAGGCAAACGGGGGGACGCTGTTTCTTGATGAGATAGGAGATTTTTCGTCGGTTATGCAGGTGAAGCTTCTGAGGGTGCTCCAGGAGCGGGAATTCGAGCGGGTGGGGAGCAATCGCACGGTTAAGACGAACGCGAGGATAATAACGGCTACGAACCGCGATTTGGAGAAAGCCGTTGATAAGGGGACATTTCGGCAGGACCTTTACTACCGGATAAACGTGTTTCCGATTTTTCTGCCGCCTTTGCGTGACAGGAAGGACGACATATTGCTATTAGCGGATTTTTTTGTGGAGCAATACTCAAAGAAGATGAACAAGGACGTTCGGCGGATAAGCACGCCGGCGATAAACATGATGGTGGCCTATCACTGGCCGGGGAACGTGCGAGAGCTGGAGAACTGCATCGAAAGAGCGGTGCTTCTGAGCACCGACGGGGTCATCCACGGGCATCATTTGCCGCCGACTCTTCAAACATCCGACGCATCGGATACTATCGGGACAGGGTCGCTTATAGAAAGGGTGGATTTGTTTGAACGGGACATAATCGTTGATGCTCTCAAAAGGTGCGACGGGAATCTTGCGTCGGCGGCGCGGGATTTGAGGACTACGCCGCGAATCATGGGGTATAAGGTCAAAGACCTGGGGATTGACTACAGACGCTACCGCAGGAGTAAGAATACTTAGCCACGAAGAGACGATTGGGGAAGGGATTGGGTTTGTTTGGGTTTGTTTTTTCGAGCGGCGGGGCGTGCGTTATTTTCGTAATCCTTTGCGGCGTAGGGGGTTGCATTGGTTTTGTCCTTTAGAGAATTGGGTTTGTTTTGCATAATTGACTCATGAATTCTTGGCAAGCTGGGCCAAATAAGCGATTTGGGGGGCGGGGAGAGCATTGAAGCAGATTCCTCCGCTTCGGCACGCTGGAAGCGTGCCTTCGGTCGGAATGACAGGGTGTACAGGAGGGTGCATTGTTTTTGCCCTTATAAGAATTGGGTTTGTTTTGAGTAATCGGTCGTTGTTCATTGTTCGTTGTTCTTTGGCATAAGCCTTTGTTCTTGCTGTACTTATGTTTATATTACCCATTTTGAAATTGGCTTTGTTTTGCATAATTGACTTATAGCCACTAAGACACGAAGGCGTCAAGGGACCGACTTCATTCTTTAGACGCTGATTAAGACGGATGAACACTGTTTTTCGCGATTCTGGAGAGTGACAAATTGTGCCATGTTCTTATCGAAACAAGACTTATACGGGTCTTCATCTTAGAAATGGTCAGTTTGAGTACCATTTAGTATTCTGATTCTGTTAGTTTGATGTATATTATACTGTATATTGAGTTAGATGTCAAGTGAATTTTAACCACGGATTTCGCGGATTTTCGCAGATTAACGCAGATTTTGCACATTGGGTTGGCCACCCGCCTGCGGCGGGCCTTCGGCCAGAGCAGTGAGGGGACAGAGAAAAGCATTAGACACGGATTCACGCGGATTGACACGGATTATCAAATAGGGGCAAAGGAGTTAAAGTGAGGTAAAGTGACTAAAGTGAGCTAAAGTTGGATGCTGTCCCGATGAATCGGGATCTGCGCTTCGCTCCGAGATGCTTGATGGCGGGCCCAGTTCAGAAGCTCTTGGAGAACAACAACTTATGGGAAAGAGCGAGCGTGACGGGGAATCTCAGGAGCAGAATCTTGTTTCTGGTTTGTTTTCTGCGCTCGAAAATGGACTGGATTTGAGGGTAGTGGTCGAGCGTTGGCCAGAGTTGTCCTTGGAAGTAAAGCAGGCAATCGTTAAGATGGTGCCGTGAGAACTTCATGGGCGGTTGCCAATTTGAGGCAAAAGTATGAACTGGGAAAGTGTGTTTACGGGAGAATCGCTATGAAAGCTGTGGCTGTTGTTTTGAATATTGGCGCATTGGTAGCTCTTAGCGTAATCATTGCAGACGATGGGCTACCTAGCACCGTGTATGGGTGGTTAATATGCTCCGCCTTGGGACTGTGCCCGATAGTGAACATGATGTTCATGTGGGGCAAGTGGGGAGACAAGTCGTGGCTGGGCCTCTACTTCAAGAGGAAGAGGCTTGAGGAACAGAAGCGTATCGAAGCGCTCGAAAGGGATAAGTAATTTTCATCTAAGGGGACTGAAGGATGACGCGGTTTGAGGATTTGAGCTTTCGGCGACAGCCAAAAGGCAGGAGCTTCTTTTATGATGCCGTTGGCTTCGCTAATGGACTTGAGATATTGGTCTACTACAAAGAGAAGAGAGACAGCAGACCGCACAAATACTGTGCAGACATAACACCTCCGCAGGAGATGAATCGTGATGTCCTAACGCGACTCAACATCACCGCTGAGCAAGTGAATGAATTGTTGGAGAAGACTGAATTTGGTCAGTGGGGAGAATCGGATTTTCCGGAGCCTGCTCCAGAGGAGGATGAGGCGTAGGAGAGTCGCCATGAACCGCAAACAGACAATAGTAACGTGGGGCAGCGTCGCATTGAGACTAATTCAAAAAGGGAAGTACCATGACTGATGAAGAAATTGAGCAATACAGGCGTAGATTAACTCAAATCAAGATTGAGTTGCGCGGCAAGTCAAAAAGAGAGGAAAGAATTGATGAGTTGATGGATCTGGCAATGGAAGTTGGAGCCAGTACGGGGCGACAGCGACTTCCTGACGGCTCTGTTGACCCTATAGGCCTTGTCAACAACATTCACATAGCTTTACAGACAGCATCTATGGCTAATATGTGCAAGACGGCTGCGCAAGGATATGAAATGGCAACCAAGGCAAGCAAGAGTGCTTCCAAGCAGTTTTGGATAGCAGCAGCGATAGCGTTTCTAAGCGCAGTGGCGGCATGGGTGGCAGCGTTTCGCAATTAACAACGAGGAAAGAGATTATGTGGCTATGCTCAAACTGATCCCGAACATTTTGACGTTTGCGCGGTTTGCTTTGACGTTTGTTTTTCTGGGGATGATTCTTTACGCGCCGTATGTTGGGAACCGGCCGTTGTTTCTCGATATCGCCTTTGTTCTGTTTATCGTTACTGAGGTAACGGATATCGCGGACGGGAAGATAGCTCGCAGATTAAAGGCCTCAAGCAAGCTGGGTCGAATAACGGATCCGCTGGCCGACAAGATCCTGGTCTGCGGGACGTTCATAAGTTTTGCGATAATCGGCGAGCCGAAGCTGTTTAGTTTCGGGCGAGGGACGCTGGCTGCGATTCACTGGTCGGTAGCGGGGCTACTGGTCCTTCGAGAGACTTACGTTACTTTATTGCGCCACATCACCGAAGCTCGCGGCATGGCCTTCCCTGCAGTGGCTACGGGTAAGCTGAAGGGGGTTTTGCAGGCATTTGCCATCGGGACGGTCATAATAAAGACGGCTCACGTTCCATCCGCCGCGTGGGCATCGTGGTTTGCAGCCGTGACGCTTGTAGTCATGATGGCCTACGTAGTCATATCGGGCCCGATGGCGGTTCGTCGAAGCTATTGGAAAAGGGCGGTTTGAGCGAAATGGGGTCTGGTCTTTTCGAATAGGGGTACCCTATGCGGGGGGATAAGGGTTGGCAATGGTGCGGGGTGGATTGAGGGGCTTTAAGAGCTAATTTCAGAAAAGTTGCCCCCGGCCGAAGACCGGGGCTAAATAGGGGGTGGCGGGGTCGTGGGGTTTTGGGTAGCATTTGACTATGGCAAGGACGTTGGGATATCTTTTGACGTGGACTACTTACGGGACTTGGCTGCAGGGTGACGAGCGCGGGTATGTCAAAGACGGGGATGTGCTTGGAGCGAATGTTGCGATTAAGATTGATTGCCGAAAGAATCTCAAGCGTGCAGCGGTGCGGTTGAGGAGGGATGAGCGGGCGGTTGTTCGCGAGGCGATATTGGGGGCGAGAGAGAAATTCGATCAGAAGATACTTGCGATTGCGGTGTGTTCGAATCATGTACATGTGGTCTGCGCGTACGTTGATATTCCGATTGGGGTGGTCGTCAGTTACTATAAGAATGCTGGTAGAATGGCACTTAAGACAATGGGGTTTCGGGGGCGAGCCTGGACGAAAGGATACGATAAGCGGTTTTGCTTCGACGAAGCGGCGCTGGCGGAGCGAATTCGATATGTTAAGGGACATGATTAGTGGGGTCCCCGGCCCGGAGGCCGGGGTAAAAGGTGTCCCCGGCCCGGAGGCCGGGGTAAAAGGTGCCCCCGGCCGAAGACCGGGGCTAAATAGGGGTTGGCGGTGGTGGGGGAAAAGTGTTGCGTTTTTTTGGGGGGGTAAATGGATTTCGGATTTCTGATTCAAGATTTCAGATTTGCGGTGATTTCCGGGTGACCCTCGGCACAGGTCCGAGGGCTAGCCAGGGGGAGCAAAGGGGGTGTTGGAAAAGTGTTGCGTTTGGGATTGGGGTTTTGTAAGGTTTGGGGGTTGGATTGATGTTTTTCGTAAGGCCTGTTTGTTGCGGGCGTTGCGAATCTGCCAAGGAGAGCCGATGACGGCAAGTAAGGACGGGGCCACAGAAAGGGTCATCCGCAGGGGGCCTTATCCGGAGCTGACGTGGACTTCGGTTCTGGTGGGTTACGGGCTGGGCATACTAATCACCGTGAGCATCGGGTATGCGTGCCTGATTCTCGGCTTTTCCATCGAAGGGTCGGAGGTGGCGGCAATCCTGGGCTTCGGCATTCTGCGGGGGCTTCTTGGCCGAAGCAGCATTGTGGAGAACAACATAAACCAGACCATCGCCAGCGGGGTGAACGCGGCGTCGGCCGGTATGATGTTCACGGTTCCGGCGCTGTTCATATTGGGGCAGACCGATTTCAGCGGCGTTTTGATGGTTTTCTCGTGCATCGCGGGCGGTATTCTCGGCGTAGCGTTTATCATACCGCTTCGCAAGCAGATGATTGACTTCGAGCGGCTGACGTATCCCGGGGGCGTGGCGGTTGCTACGATTCTCAAATCGCCGGGCGCGGGCGTGCACAAGGCGCTGCTTCTGCTCTGCGGCATAGCGCTGAGCGGAGGCATTCACGTTGCAAGCCAGGTAAAGGGATTTGAGTATTGGAACCTGGGGGCAAGGCTCGGCATGCCGGAGTATATGAACGGGGTGTGGTACGTTTCTTTGATGACGGTGGGGGTGGGCTTTATCTCGGGGAAGGGCGGTATCTCATTTGTGATCGGGGGGTTTGCCTGCTACTGGATTCTGGCGCCGGTTTTGGCGGCGATGAACCAGCTTCCAACGGCGGAGGGCCTGGCGGTGATTGGAAAAACGATGCCTAAGTATCTCAGGGACGTGTTGTTCCAGCCCGTCGGCATCGGGATGCTGATTGGAGGCGCGCTGGCGGGTATCGTATTGGCGCTGCCTCTTATTGTCAGCGCGGTGCGGAGCATGCAGTCTGCGGCGAAGACGAAGACGGCGCTTTCTCAGGATGAGATGCCGATTCGGCTGTTGTACATTGGGATAGCGGGCGCGACAATTTTGCTGTTTGTAATTGCGGTTATGTCGGTCAAGGAGATGACGATATTGACCGGTGCGATAATGGCGCTGCTTGGGACGGCGTGGATATGGGTGGCGGGGGTAATACTGTCGGAGTGCATCGGGCGAACGAACTGGTCTCCGCTGAGCGGGATGACGCTGATCGCGGTGACTATTCTAATCATTATCAGCCGAGGGCTCGGCGACAAGACGGCAATTATCTCGTCGGTTGTGGTGGGGGCGGCGGCGTGCGTTGCGATGGCGCAGGCGACGGACCTGATGCTCGATTTGAAGACGGGTTATATGGTGGGCGCATCGCCGAAGAAGCAGCAGATAGGTCAGTTTCTGGCGACGTGGCTGGGGCCGATTGTGATTATGGTGCTGATTTTCGTCCTGCACGACGCCTATAAGCTGGGCAGCGACCGTCTTCCTGCGCCGCAGGGCAAGGTGCTGGCCAGTATGATTAAGGGGATTCTCGGCGGTGACGTGCCCGTGCGCAAGTACATAGCGGGCGCGGGCCTGGGCGCGCTGCTGAGCACCAGCGGGATCGGCGGGCTTGGGATTCTGGTCGGCCTGGGATTTTATCTGCCGTTCAACGTGGTCCTGACGTACAGCATCGGGACGGTGCTGCGTCTTGCGGTTGACTGGAAGAAAGGGGTGCGATTCAGCGAAGAGGTTGGGATTCCGGTGGCTGCGGGTTTTATAGTGGGAGAGGCGCTCATTGGTGTTGGCTTTGCGCTGTACTACTTTATCGCGGCCGCAATGAACAAATAGGCAACAGAAGCAATTATTATGAAGAAACTCGGATACTTATTGATAACCATCGGCTTTTTGGCGGGGGCGCTGGCCTGCGTAGTGGACGAAGAGGCGGTCTTGTGGGTTTACTTTGGCGGCGCACTTGCAGTCGGCATTGCAGGCGTGGCCCTTGTGCGGTTGAGCCATCGGCACGTTAGGACATCCGAAGGAAAGGTCGCTGCGAATATTCAGTCCATCGAGGGGGCTTTGAAAAATATTGTGGCGAACGTAACACGACTTAACGACGAGAAACAGTCCATCAATACGTACGACGTTCGGCATCAGGTGGACGAACTGTTTCTTGAGGATTTGACGAGGTTTGTGGAGGCGCGCGAGAGTATTGCTCACGTTTACGGGCTGAATGCGTACGGCGAGGTGATGAGCTGTTTTGCAGCGGGCGAGCGGTATCTGAACCGGGTGTGGTCGGCGTCGGCGGACGGGTATATAGATGAGGTCAATACGTATATCGGCAAGGCGCTGGAGCAGTTCGTCGATAGCCTTGAGAAGATGCGTCAGCTTAAGGCGGCATCCGTATAGTAATCAGCAACTGAAGGAGTAATTATGAAAGGTTCACGAAATTGCAGAACCGTCTTCCCGGCATTGTTGGCTGTGAGTCTGATTGCATCGTGTGTCTTTGCAGACGCCGGCGCATTGAGCGAAGAAGCCATTAACAAGATTCGGGGTACGTTTGAGATGGATACGCATACGAGGGCGATGTACAACTCGATTACGAACAACGATATATCGGGCCTTGCGGTGAACCGCGATATTTTGCGGGAGCACAATGATCTGTTCAGCCATAAGATCAAGACGAAGGGCGTTACGAACCAGAAGAACAGCGGGCGGTGCTGGCTGTTTGCGGGGCTGAATATTTTGCGGCCGATAGTGATCCAGAAGCACAAGCTCAAGGAATTTGAGCTTTCGCAGAACTATCTTGCATTCTGGGACAAGCTTGAGAAGGCGAACTGCTTCTTGGAGAACATCATCGAATTTCGGGATCGCGATATGTTGGACCGGGAGATGGAGTTTCTGCTTCGCACGCCTATCCCGGACGGCGGGTACTGGGAAAACGTTGTGAACCTCGTGGAGAAGTACGGGGTCGCGCCACAGGATATTATGCCGGAGACAAACAGCTCGGGCAACACGGCTCTGATGAACGCTCTTGTCAGTGGAAAGGTGCGAGCTGATGCGGCGAAGCTCCGGCAGATGAGCAAGGAGAAGAAATCGGTCAAGAAGCTCAGGGCGGAAAAGACAAAGATGCTGGGGGAGGTGTACAAGATGCTGGTTATGAACTTAGGGGAGCCGCCGAGTAAATTCGAGTGGCGATTCGAGGATGCCAATTCGGTTGTGAGCGAGGTCAAGTCATACACTCCCAAAAGCTTTTTCGAGGAGGTGGTTGGCGTTGATATGAGGGCATACGTCGATTTGTTCAACGATCCTTCGAAGGAGTACGGCAAGCACTATCAAATTCGCCTGACGCGAAACATTCGCGACGGGGACGATGCGCACTTTGCAAATGTTGAGGTGCAGGTGCTCAAAGATATCGCGGCGAAAGCGGTGCTGGACGATGAGCCGGTGTGGTTCTCGTGCGACGTGGGCAAGGACCAGAGCAAAGAGCATGGAATAATGGCGATAGGGATGTTCGATTACGATTCGATTTACCAGACGGATATGAGCATGAGCAAGGCCGAGCGTTCGCTGTTCCGCGAGAGCGTGCCGAATCATGCGATGGTGTTTGTGGGCGTGGATATTCAGGGGAATAAGCCTGCCAAGTGGCTGGTGGAGAATAGCTGGGGCAAGGACAAGGGAAGCGAGGGCCTCTGGACCCTGTACGATACGTGGTTTGATAAGAACGTCTATAGCGTGATTGTTAAGAAGAAGTACGTGCCGGAGGAGGTGCTCAAGATATTCGAGGAGCCTGCGATTGAGCTTCCGCCCTGGGACCCGGCGTACTCGTTCGTGCGATAGGACGATGGGCGCGATACAGGCATCGAAATTCGAAGCACGAAATTCGAAATCCGAAAGAATGACCAAAACGTAAATTCACAAATGCTCAAAACAGACTTCGGGTAGGGAGCCATGAAGGAAGCTGAAGAGCGCAAGGTTGAGGAGGCACGAGGGGGTGGGCGTCGCGGGCGCAGGGGAAAGTGGCGGATTGTGCTGCTTGTGGCTCTGGTTGCGGCTCTGGTTGCAGCTCTGCTTGTGCCACCGATAGCGGCGGTGTTCTCGCAACAGAGACTTAACAAGCAACTGAGGGCCATGGCGGATGAGGGAGCCGGGTATTATCGGGAGGAAGCCAGGGGCCCGGGATGGTATGTGATGCTGGTGGATAAGTACAAGCTGCCGGCGCTGAGACGACCCGTTACGTTCTGCTCGCGGGTGAGCGATGAAGATATGGCGGTTGTGGGGAGGGCAATTACGCTTCGTGCGGCGGCGCTTGATGTTTCGGAAATAAGCGATGCCGGGATGGCGCATCTGGAAGGGTTGCCGAAGTTGCAGAGCCTGTCCGTGAACTACACCAAGATCGGGGATACGGGGCTGTCGCATCTAAGCGAATTGACTGAGTTGGTGGCATTGTATTTAGATGGGACGAAGATCAGCGATGCAGGGCTGGTGCATCTTAAGAATCTCGAGCACCTGTCGTCGCTGAGCCTCCACGGCACACAGGTTACTGATGAAGGGCTGGTGCATCTTAAGGAGCTCAAGAACCTGAGTTGGCTGAACCTCAACGGGACACAGGTGACGGACGAAGGATTGGCGCTGCTTTGTGGATTTAGGAGGCTTTACTATCTTGACCTCGGCGGGACACGTGTTACGGATGCGGGTCTTGTCCACTTGAAGTCGCTCAAACGGCTTAACATTTTGGTGCTTTCGGGGACGCGTGTTACACCCGAAGGCATCGCTGATCTGAAATCGGCACTTCCCAATGTAAAAGTGGATTTCAAGTGATCGACGGCCGGCACGCCTGAGCCCCGCGGGCTTGGGGCTGCCACGCTGTTCAGACAATAGCCGAAACGCAGATTTACAAATGTTTAAGACGGGTTTTGGGTAAGGAAACATGAAAGAGGCTGAAGTGAATGAGGTTGAGGAGGTGCGAGGGGGTGGGCGTCGCGGGCGCGGGGGAAAGTGGCGGATTGTGCTGCTTGTGGCTCTGGTTGTGGCTCTGCTTGCAGCTCTGCTTGTGCCGCCGACAGCGGCCGTGTTCCGGCAACAGAGACTTAACAAGCAACTGAGGGCACTGGCGGATGAGAACGGCGGGGAGTATCGGGAGGAAGTCCGGGGGCCGGGATGGTATGTGAAGCTGGCGGATGAATACAAACTGCCTGTTCTGAGAGTGCCCGTTATATTCGGCTCGGATACGGTGACCGATGAGGATATGGCGGTTGTGGGAAGGGCAATCACGCTTCATGAGGTGGATCTGCGTGGTTCGCGAATAAGCGATGCCGGGATGGTGCATCTGAGTGAATTGACTGAGTTGAGTGGATTATACTTAAACAATACACAGGTGACGGATGCGGGGCTGGTGCATCTTAAGAAGCTTAAGAATCTGGAACAGCTGGTCCTCAACGGCACAGAAGCGACGGATGCGGGCCTTGCATACTTGAAGTCGCTGAAAGGGCTTAGATATTTGGGGCTTGCCGGTACGCGTGTTACATCCGAGGGTGTTGCTGATTTGAAATCGGCGATTCCCAGTGTTAAAGTGGATTTCAAGTGATGGATGGTCAGCGCGTTTTTTGTGCGAAAGACAGATGACTGATCATTTTTTTGTTAGACGGTTTTAGACTTTGGATAAGGAAACATGAAAGAGGCTGAAGGGAATGAGGTTGAGGAGGTGCGAGGGGGTGGGCGTCGCGGGCGTAGGTGGAAGTGGTGGATTTTGCTGTTTGCGGTTCTGGTTGCGGCGGGGATAGCGGCGGTGTTCTTTTTCAGACAGCAGGGACTTCGCGAGCAACTGAGGGCTCTGGCGGATGAGGAACGGGGGTCTTATGTGGAGGCAGCCCGTGGGCCGGGATGGTATTTGAAGCTGGCGGAGAAATACAAACTGCCTGTTCTGAGAGTGCCCGTTATATTCGGCTCGGATACGGTGACCGATGAGGATATGGCGGTTGTGGGAAGGGCAATCACGCTTCGTGAGGTGGATCTGCGTGGTTCGCGAATAAGCGATGCCGGGCTGGCGCATCTGAGCGAGCTGACTGAGTTAAGGCACTTGCATTTGAAATGGACGAAGGTGAGCGATGCAGGGCTGGTGCATCTTAAGAAGCTCAGAAGGCTGTTTTCGTTGAGCCTCACCGGCACACAGGTAACCGATGAAGGCTTGACGCTGCTTTACGGATTTGAGAATCTTTTCTCCCTAGACCTTGCCAGCACAGGGGTGACGGATGCCGGGATGGAGCATCTGGAAGGATTGACGAAGTTGCAATGGCTGTCCCTAAACGATACCAAGATCGGGGATTTGGGCCTGGCAGATCTGAGCGAATTGACTGGATTGTGGGAATTGTACTTGATTAAGACCAAGGTGAGCGATGCAGGGCTGGTGCATCTTAAGAAGCTCAAGAACCTTAAAAATCTTAGCCTTGGCGGAATGCAGGTGACCGATGCCGGCCTTGCGCACTTGAAGTCGCTCAAGGGGCTCATTACTTTGAGGCTTTTTGGGACGCGTGTTACGGCCGAGGGTGTCGCTGATTTGAAATCGGCGATTCCCAATGTAAACGTGATTTTCAACTGATCGACGGCCGGTGCGCCTGAGCCCTGCTGGCTTGGGGCTGTCACCCTGCGGATTTGACTGTTTCCTTGTCAAAATGGGACAATACCCCCTCCCTTGCGGTCGGGGCTTGTGTATGAATTACGTGTTTTTCATTTTTGTTTTGCTGTTTTGTAGAGCCAGTAGGCTACGGCAAGCAGCAAAACGATGCCGAGGGCGGAGCCGAAAGGCATATCTTTTATGAGCGGCAGGGATATGTGCTTTTTGGCGAGGATAACGATGGGTATTGCCGTGATGATGCCCATAAGGGCCTCGCCGGTGATTAGGCCGGAGGCGAAGAGCAGGCCGTTTCGGCTGGAGCCTTCGACTTCTTCGGCGTTGGCGTTGCGGCGCTCGTTATACAGCTTGAGGGCGTGGTGAATGAGGCCGCCGGCGAAGATAGGGACGGACAGCTCGAACGGCAGATAGAACCCTATTGCCACCGCGAGCACCGGGGTGCGGAATGAGCTGCCCTTTTTCTGGAGGTAGAGGTCGAGGGCAATCACGCAGACGCCCACTGCCATTCCGGCAAAGACGTAATTCCACGGCAGGTCTCCCTTAAAGACGCCCTTGGCGACAAAGGCCATCAAGTTAGCCTGCGGTGCGGCAAGGGCCTTCGGGCCGGCGCCGGGTTGGCCTTCAAAGCCGTAGGCTTTAAGAAGGAGCGTCATTACCGGGGCAATCACCAGTGCGCCGGCGACCGAACCTGCGAGGTTGACCAACTGCTGCTTCCAGGGTGTGGCCCCAAGGATATAACCGGTCTTGAGGTCCTGCATATTGTCGCCGGCAATCGCGGCTGCGCAGCATATCACACTGCCGATGATAATGGCGGCGGACGGTCCGTTTGGCGCGTCTTTTCCCATCAGCAGCAGCAAGAGCAGCGAGGAAACCACGAGCGTCGCAATCGTTACCCCGGATATGGGGTTATTGGAGGACCCCACCAGGCCTGCCATATAACCCGCCACGGCGGAGAATACGAAGCCCGCGACGAGCATTATCGCCGCCATTGTAAGGGATACGTAAACGTCCCCTACAAATACCTGATACAGGAGGAACAAAGGGACAATCGAGCCAACTATAAGAACCAGGACCCACTTCATCGGTATATCTCTCTCGGTCCTCGGAATCTCAACGTGATCCACGGTCATATCACGATATGCCTTCAGTCCGCCGGTTATCCCGCTCAACAGTGATTTGCGAATGTTGAGGATTGTCCATAACCCGCCAATGAGCATTGCCCCGACACCAATATACCTTGTCCGCTTCGACCAAATCTTCAAGGCGTATTCGATCGCGGCAACGGGCTTGCCGAGCCTATTTCTTACTTCGGCGTTATGTGTTTCGGCTTTTTCGATATCCTGGGCCGTGGCGTTCGGCTCGACGGTTTCATATTCAAGGACGAAGAGGTCCCAACGGTTGGGGTCAACGACCTGAGTTTTGAGCTGATAGGCGGGCCAGGGGTTTTGATGCGCCACTATCGGTATAGCAACCAGCCAGTTGCACGCCCCGCCGATAAAGATCAGAACGGCGATATTCAGGCCCACTATGTATCCGACCGAGAGGAGTGCGGGGCTGAGATTTGAGCCGAAGTAGAGGATTGTGCCGCCGATGGATTTAGCGCCTTCGACCGCCTCCGGCCAGAGGCCGATGGCCCCGGCCCCGGCCTTGAACAGGCCGCCGGCGAGGGCAGCTTTGGCGATACACAGGACACCCTTGCCGCCTTCCTGACCGGCCTGGAGGACCTGGGCCGTTGCTATGCCTTCGGGGTAGCAGAGCTTCTTCTCGACGATGAGAGAGCGGCGCAGCGGAATGGTGAATAGTACGCCCAGCGCGCCTCCGAAGACGGCGATGATGGTGACCCACTTGTAGTCGAAGCTCTGCCAGGCGCCGAGTATAATCAGCGCCGGCAGGGTGAATATGGCCCCCGCGGCGACGGCTTCGCCGGATGATGCAGCCGTCTGGGCGTTGTTGTTTTCGAGGATGTTGTTGCGTTTGAAGAGCTTCAGGAAAGCCATCGAGACGACGGCGGCGGGTATGGAGGCCGAGACGGTCATTCCCGCAAACAGTCCGAGATAGGCGTTGGCCGCCCCCAATATCATCGAAAGCACCATCCCCAGCACAAACGCCTTTACTGTTATTTCGGGCAGATATTGGTCTTTTAATTCCATAAACACCTCTTGTATGTAGGGTGGGGCTTGCCCCACCGATCTGGCTACGTCCCCTCGCGCCGTGTTCCTTCATCGCATCAAGAGAACAGAAGGAAGCGAAATTGCGACTATTCGAGGGTCATCAATGAAAGCCTCGTCGGTTTGAGTCACCATAATTCCAAAGGGAGCGTTGTACGCGCTTTTTTCGATGAAGCTGCGCAGTCCTCGGCTGTCCTGCCAGGTTATGACAGAGCGGTATTTAACCTCAATTGGAACACGCTGCTCCCCTACGGTAAGCACAAAATCCACTTCCGGTTCAGGTCCTCGCTCGGGGAAATGAGCCACGTCAAGATTAGTGAGAGATTTGAAGAAATAGCCCACTGTGCTTTCAGCAATGTGCCCCGCCAAGTCCCGCAGATGTGGGCATTGCTTCAGACCGTTCTCGTCAAGAGGAATGACTTCCTGCAGCCACGCCGCACGAAGGGCATGGTCACACAGGCACAGTTTGGATGGTCCTCGGCGTCTCTTGAGTCTCAATTCCAACGGTTCTATCAGTCTGATAAGGAGCGTCTGGTCGAGGAATTTCAGATAGGTCAATACTCGCTGCCACCCGATGTTGGCATTCATCGCTCGTTTGACCTCATCGAGGTAAAGACTCTGCCTCGGCGATTGTCCGATGTACCGGCAGGCCAATCTGAAAACCTCTTTCAGGAGGTGCTCATCTCTTTTTCTTCCCTTTGGGCCTGCTCGTAAATCGTGCTGGATAGCTCTAAGGATGACGGTCTGCGTCAAATGGTCTGCAAGCTCATCCCAGGGTTGTTTGGCCTTATGGGCAACAGGATAGGCGCCTCTCTCTGAGAAGGCCTTAAAACCCTTGTCCCGCTCTTGATGATGCGTCTGTCCGAACGCTCTGGCATCGAGCCAGAAATCCTTTCTCCCGAGGGCGGCAAGCCCATTGAACGGGAGACATGGTTGGATTGGCCCGTCTCCGAGGATTTCGAGTATCTCCCGCAGGAACAAAGGCCCCATCTCCAAATCGCTAATCCGGCCCGCAAGGCTGTCCCGCCCCTGCTCGATTCTCAGGGCGGAACTGCCGGTAACCATCACCCGCACGTCGCTGCTGTCAACCAGGAATTTCAACTGGGGGGCCCAATTATCGAGATTTTGAACCTCGTCGAGAAATAGATAAGCCGGCTGCCCGGCCCTTGCCGCCTCATTGAACGTCTTGCCCAAAATCGTCTTTTCAAACCAGTCGGAAAGGCGAAGAATAGGTTCCTCAACGCCAAGTAATGCCGGCAGTTCGTCAAACTGAACAAGGAATATCCACCTTGGAGGGACTCCCTTGGCCAGCAAAGTCTCTATGATTTGTCCGATTAATGTGCTTTTTCCGACCTGTCGTGGTCCTCTCAGGACGGTGATTTTTGTCAATCCGGCTTGAAGCCTCTGCATGGCAACTGGGAAAGCCCAACGGCGAACAGGCGGCAACTGCGGCTGGGGTTTACCCCGCCACCACGGATTCAGCCGCTCCAGGTCGCTCTCGAGAGCGCCGGGCAACATATATTTGGGCAGCAAGTTTTTGGGAACACTCTTGCTCATAGTCCTCACTAATATACTACCACGCTACGGCCAATGCCCTCCAAGGACAGGGGCAAGTCAGGAAACAAGGTTATCTGTCTTATCGGCATACTTCTGCTCGGCAGATTCTGTAAACAGCGCGAGCTGTCTTCCATTCTCCGCACCGCGCACTCTGACCGGTTCTAACATCATCCGGTGCGGATCTACCGGCTCGTGCTTAATCCGATTACGGGCTATCTCGCAGTAGCCTGGGTGAAGATCGATGCCAATCCACTTGCGCTCCAGGGCCCTGGCCGCCACACATGTTGCCCCTGTGCCATTAAACATATCGAGCACGATGTCTCCGTCGAAATCTGCACAGGCGCATTCCTTGAACGTGTACATCATTATCAACCGCAGTGGAAGAACAATCGGGAAGGGGGCCGGGTGACCGCCTGCCCTTTGCACGTCCTCTGGATATATAGGCCACACCTGCATCGTAAGGTTGCGCCACTCCTCCTGTGTCAGCTCGCTCGGTTCTTTCGCTTCTTTGGGAATACTGGGAGGAGCGCCGTCTTTCACAAACACATTTATGAATTCAATCGTGTTGTCCTCATAAATATTTGGCGGGTAAGGGTAACTCCCGAACATCTTCACAGAAGTCTGCTTCTGCCAGATGTATAAACTGAACCTCTGCAGTTTCGGGATATTCTGCAGAATAGAAATCTCAATATCACTATTGATATTCTTGAGGTGGCGGGTATGTCTATCGTTGATAATCTTCTTGGGGATCGGCATTATCGGAGTGATTATCACCAGCTTTCCGTTTGGAATTAGAACCCTCTCAGTTTCCCTCCAAATTGGCAGCAGGTCGGCAAGGTATGCCTCGTAGCTGGTCTGCCCAATTTGCCCCCCGATCCCGTAGTCAACTACGTTCCAGTACGGAGGACTCGTCACAGCAAGCGCCACACATTCACTCGGCAACTTGGACAATGCGTTAAGCGCATCATCGTTGATTATCTTGTTGATATAGAATTCAGGCCAATTTGATTTGTCAGGTATCCTGTACATCGAACCCATGCCTCTTGAACTTTATGAATGTTTGGTAGTCAGGCTTGAGCAGGCCGATCCTCGAGTACCGCGCAGTCTCCGGGAATTTCGAGGCCAGAATAATCCCTCTGACCCTATCTTGGGCGCCTTCAACATTCCGATGAACCCAGCCTATGTAGCGCAACATCTGCCCGAAAACGGAGTCGCGCGCATCCTGTGCTTTCACTTCTACAATAACATACTCACCTTCTTTGCTCACACACAACAGATCGATACGTCCTATCGGGGTCGGGAATTGACGCCCGTTCTGGCTCAAAACGAGCCCTTCTTCAAGCATGTCCAGATGAGCACAATACAAGGTCTCGATGTCCTTCTCAATCTGGGCTCTGTCAACACTTTCGGCCTCCTCCGGCCCCAACAACTCTCTATGCTCTTCAACCTCGCTCTTGGCTCGGCTTACGTCCTCGCTCGTTACCGCATCCTCCAACAACGAAATCAGATACGTTGCCCAGGACGGCTCGCGCTTCGGATCACCAAAATACGCAAACCAATCTTCAATTGCCCGAAATTTCGTGATCTTCAGGGAAGGCAACATCTCCTCCAGCAGTTGCTTGACTCTATCAGGTGCACGACATACTATATTCCCTTCATCGACTCCTACATAACTGGGAAAGGTAAAAAACGACCGCTGATAACTTGCATTCTGATCAATGCGATTGAAGCGGGTTCCCTCTCCCTCCGCCTCCATATCAGGGTCCGCCTCCGCATCGACGGCTTCTTTCGTCATCGGCACTCGTGCCACCTTGTCATTGAGAAGCCGTTTTTCTTCCTCGTTGATATCCCTCCACGAACGGATATAGCGGGAAATGCGCTCGACATCCCCTTGTGATGTCGCGAGGTTTACAAACAGCTCATACTCGGCAAAAGTAATTCGGTAGTCACATTTCATCAGAACTTGTAACAAAAAGATGTGAGGCAGTAGCCCGCCGAAGACCTCAGCGTACGCTCCCGAAAGGCTCGGGTTCGGGTATTGATATTTGATGATTTGTCTTTCTATTACGGACCTTCTCTCTTCGACCTGGCCGCTCAGCAGGTCGAGGCCAGCATCGGTGATGACGATCTCGGTGTCGGCGCGCACCCAGAGTAGCCCGAGCGTCTCAAGAAGTTTCTTCATTATACGCACCAAAGCAGCCCTGTTTGCCTTCTCACCTTTGGGCTTATAAGGACTCAGAATTCCCTTCTGAACGAGGACTTTCAGGATTCTATCTTGTGTCTCCACATTCCAAACGGATCCAAGGAACTCCTCGAAGACTACGTTGAGAATCGCCGCCATTACCTCAACGTTCTCGTCATTGAGCACGCGTGCCTTCGGCACGTACCAATAGGTCGCTTTCTGAGAGTACTCATCGAGAAAAGGGTCAAATATATCGCGAAATGGAAATGACCTGTCTAAAGTTCCCACAAAAAGCCGCCTCAGTACTTCAATCTCATTTAGCCGGCATCACCTAAAAACCTAACACCGGAGAACCAGTATTCTGCCATAACAGCCCCTGGATTTCAAGGGCAGTTCTCAGGCAAATTCGCCTTTCTTTCACTCGCATCATTTGACAAACTGCCGGACGAAGTATTTTGGGTTTAAGGGTTCACCGGTTGCGCGTTTTATCATTTCGTTCCAGTGATAGAGGGAACCGGCCTGGAAGACGTTTTTGGCAAGGAATTCGCCGACTTTCTTTTGGCCGACGTAGCCGACGTCTTTATCGGAAGCAAGGTTCAGGACGTTAGCGACAATGTGATTGTGCAGTTGAGAGGCGAGGAGCTCGCCGAGCATATAGTTGTGGTAATAGCAGGGAGCGATGGTGAAATGGATTTTTGCGGCCCAATCCGGCTCGTCGCGGCCCTGGGGCTTTCTTACAAACTGGTATCTCTCAACCATTTTCCACCACAGGGCGTTGAGGTCCTGGTCGGGATTTGCGTATAGCTGCTTCTCGAAATTGTACATCACCATTGCCCAGCGGGCGAAGATGAGCTGCTTCAATTGTGCGTACTTCTCGCTGACTTTCTCGATTTCGGCGCGTTGGGCATCGGAGAGATTCAGCGTATGCTGCATCCAGGCGGGGTTGCGGCTGAGCCTGCCGAAGAACATCGCGACTGCTTCGGTGGTGAAGGCGTGGACAGGCTCTCTAAGAAGATAGGGGACCTTGGGGTCGTGATACTTGTCATAGACGGCGTGGCCAAGCTCGTGGAGTTGTGTCTCCATCCAGTTTTCGTTGTCCTTGAGATTGCAGAGGATGCGGACGTCGCCCTCCTTGTCGATATCGGTGCAGAAGGCGTGCGGGTTCTTGTCTTCTCGCTCATACAGGTCGCTGTTCTTGAGTATGGATTCGACGGGCAGGCCGATGCCTGCGTAGAATTTAGCCGAGAGGTCTTTGATGTCTTTGCCTTTGTAGTAGGTGTCCAGGTCGAGGTCATAGACCATAGGCGTTTCCTGGAAGAAGGGGTCGTGGTAATGCCAGGGCATAAGCTGGGTGGCTTCGACGCTGCAATTTCTGGCCAGTATCTTATCGAGGTCGGCCTTTAGCCTGGCGTAGGGGATGTTTGTGAGCTTGTAAAGCTCGTCGAAGATTTTGTCAAGCTCGTTGACGTCCTGCTCGCCGGTGGTCAGCGACATCGTGTGGTAGTTGTCGAAGCCGAGTTTCTTTGCGGCCTGGTTTCGCAGCTTGACTAATTTGATGATGTCGGGCGCCACGACTGCTCCGACCTGCTTGCTTGCGAGCCAGGCCTTTTCCCTCTCGGCGGAGTCCGTGGCGGCCTTGAGGATGTCCTTGATCTGGTTATCGGTGACTTCCTTGCCGTCTATGGCGCCGCGGAAGGTGCTGAAGTTCTTCTCAATCTCGGTGCCCAAATCGACTATCTGCTTGAGGAGGCCGGGCTCTATCTGGTTGGCGAGATAGGCGTTGTAGAGGACGTGCAGCTGGCGGGCGAGGAGAGGGTCTTCGATGCGGCCGGATCGCTTCATTCCCTTGAGGAAGGCGAATTCGCCGGGGTCACTATAGACCTGGCGAATCTTCAATGTCAACTCGCTCATTCTGTCGTAATCTTCGGGCTTGCCGCTGACGGCGGCGTCCCAGGAGGCGAGGGCGGCCTGCTTGGCCAGAGGTTTTACCTTTTCGACGTGTGCGGTGATGAATTGGTCCAATTGAGGCTCCTTTGCGCTCGGCGCACAGCCGAGAG
>CAYGZM010000066.1:0-19513 GCA_964354365.1 uncultured Pirellulales bacterium | reverse complement strand
GCCGGTCAATTGAAATCGTCCCAATCACCTTTTGCCCTATCGAAATCGGCACGCATATAAAGCTGATTTCCTCTTTCCCATTGCTCCGTCGCTCAAAACGATCGAGAAACAGCGGTTCCTTCGATACCTTGGGCACAATCATTGCCTTGCCCGTCTGCATCACCTTGCCGGTAACACCCTCGCCCATTCGATAGCGCACCTTGCGACTCTGCTCCAGCGATATGTTGTGCGCCACCTCGATCTTAATCTCGGTGCTGTCCGGCGCCAGAAGCGTCACAGTGCCTCTGTTCATCCCAAGATCGTTGTCGAGTGTGTCCAAAACCTCGGCAAGCGCCTGCCTTTGGCGCGCGTCCGCTGCAAGGACTTGACTGATCTTGTAGAGGGTCTTCAGTTCCAGCACGTGACGCGAGGCCTCTACCGTCCGGTCTTCCCGACTCGAGCTTTTTGTAACCATATCGATGCACTCCTGGTCATTTCACTGGTTTCAGATACGATAATACGACGTAATTGTATTACTGTCAATAAAATATTACATATACGTAGTATGGCAAGAGCGCATTTCAAGGCCAATTGCTATAACGCCTGTATCCATAAGCGTTTACGCCTTGTGCGCTAATATCTCAGCCCTGAACCTGCGAATCCGCGCGGACCTAAAACTCCGTGCCGTATTGGCACACATTTGTCTTTGGGAGAAACAATACTACGAAATTGTCGCAACCTAATTCGAGGCCGCGAGAGCTTCACGAGACGTATCTGCTTGCAAAACAAGTACTTACGAGCAGATTTCCATTCCTGGCACGCAAATTGCCCTTTGTATGGCGGTTGGTATTTGTTTTTCAGCAATAAGGAAAGGTTGTTTGTTGTGAAGAAGATGAGCTTCATAGTCTGCTGCAGGTTCCTGTTTGGTGAGAATCTCGCAGAAAACGGAATCGGAAGTGGGCGAATTATACGAATACTGTTTTTCTTCTTCGTATTGTCAGCATTTTCAGCCAACGCTTTCGCTAACGCCGAGGCTTCCCCAGGTGTGCCCGCTGCGGTATCAGCGAACATAAACGGCGCAAAAATCGACTCCGGTGATACATCGTGGGTGTTAATATCGGCTGCACTTGTTATGTTGATGACCCCGGGTCTTGCATTCTTCTACGGAGGGCTTGTCAGACGCAAGAATATCCTGGGCGTCTTGATGCAATGCTTTATTATACTCGCCGCCCTGAGCATCCAATGGGTCCTATTCGGATACAGTCTTTCCTTTGCCCCTGGGAATGGATTCTGGGGTGGATTTGCCTGGGTCGGATTAAGAGGTGTCGGTCTTGAGCCATATCCTGACTATTCTGCCACCGTTCCGCACCAGGCATTCATGATCTTCCAGGCAATGTTTGCGATTATTGCCCCGGCCCTGATTATAGGGGCATTTGCCGAACGAATGAAGTTCTCCGCATTTTTCGTCTTCACCTTGCTTTGGGCGACGTTCGTGTATGATCCGATCGCGCATTGGGTTTGGGGCGTCGGCGGCTGGCTGAGAAATCTCGGCGCATTGGATTTTGCCGGCGGAACGGTTGTCCATATCAACGCAGGTTTGGCGGCCCTGGTCACTGCCCTGGTGATTGGAAAAAGATCGTGTTATGAGAAATACTCCATTCCGCCTCACAACCTGCCTTTCTCGGTCCTTGGCGCGGCGCTGTTGTGGTTTGGCTGGTTCGGGTTCAACGCCGGAAGCGCTCTGAGCGCAAACGGCCTGGCTGCCAACGCATTTGTTGTAACTAATACTTCAGCCGCCGCGGCCGCTCTAACCTGGGCCTTGCTGGACTGGAAATTCACCGGAAATCCAACCATGCTCGGCACCATTACCGGTGCGGTTGCCGGCCTGGTGGCCATCACTCCTGCGGCGGGCTTTGTCGGAGCCGGCGCCGCGATAATCATTGGAATCTGCGTCAGCGTCCTCTGCTTTATCGCCGTAACGGTTGTCAAGCACAAGCTCGGATACGATGATTCACTTGATGCCTTCGGAGTCCACGGAATTGGAGGCATCTGGGGGGCTGTTGCAACAGGCCTGTTTGCCAGCAAGGCAATTAACCCCGCTGGCGCCGACGGGCTGTTTGCGGGGAATCCCAGGCAGCTTGGGATTCAATTGATTGCAACCGTGGTCACAATCGTATATGCTTTCCTGGCAACGTACATTCTCTACATGATCGTGGATAAAATTATGGGAGTGAGGGTTGCCCAGAAAGAAGAAGCGATGGGTCTTGACCTTACACAGCATAATGAGCGCGCCTACACTATGCTCGAATAATGCCCGAAAAGGAAGTCTCTTATGAAACTGATTATTGCAATAGTCCAGCCTCACAGGCTCGAACAAGTCAAAGAGGAGCTATACAAGGAGGAATTGAACCTAATCACCGTCAGCGAAGTGCTTGGACACGGCAGGCAGAAGGGAGTCACCGAGGTTTACCGTGGAATGAAGGAAACCGGCAATCTCCTTCGAAAAATCCGCCTCGAAATTGCGGTGAACGACAATTTTGTCGAACCCACAATAAGGGCAATTACCAAGGGCGCCCAGACCGGCGAAATGGGAGACGGAAAAGTCTTCGTTCTGCCTCTCGAAGAATGTGTAAGAATCAGAACTTCCGAAAGAGGAAGCAACGCGATCGGCTGAGAGCATAAGCTCGTGGAGAACACAAACGTATCTGCGATCTGCAGAGCTTGACAAGCAGAGATTTAACAAAAAACAACTCGATGTCAATTTTGAAAGGGAACAAATAATGAACCCAAAGGATTTTTTTGAATTCGCAAAGAAGCACAACGCGGAAATGGTGGACCTGAAGTTCACGGACCTCCTGGGCACCTGGCAGCACTGCTCCTACCCGATAGAGACGTGGGACGAGAGCACCTTTGTCGATGGCGTCGGCTTCGACGGCTCATCCATTCGCGGCTGGCAGGGGATACACGTCTCGGATATGCTGGCCGTGCCGGACCCGGCTTCAGGCGTTATCGACCCATTCTTCAAAGAGCCGACCGTCAGTGTAATCGCAAATATCGTTGACCCGGTTACCAAAGAAGATTACACGCGCGACCCGCGGCACGTCGCCCGCAAGGGCGCCGCCTATTTGAAGAAGACCGGCATCGCCGACACAGGCTATATCGGCCCGGAGCCCGAGTTCTTCATTTTCGACGAAGTGCGGTATGAGCAGAATCAATATACCGGCATGTACAAGATTGATTCCGTCGAGGGCGCCTGGAACACGGCCCGCTTCGAGGAGCCGAATCTCGGTTACAAGCCCAGCTTCAAGGGCGGCTACTTCCCCGTCAGCCCAACGGATACCTACCACGACCTCCGCGCAGAGATGGTCAACGAGATGCGCAAGGTGGGAATTGTCGTCGAGGCCCACCATCATGAGGTCGCCACCGCCGGGCAGTCCGAGATTGACATGCAGTTCAAGGACCTGCTCAAAATGGGCGACCAGTTCATGTGGTACAAGTACATCATCAAGAACGTGGCCAAGCGCCACGCCAAGACCGTGACGTTTATGGCCAAGCCCATCTTTCAGGACAACGGCAGCGGAATGCACTCTCACTTCTCCCTGTGGAAGGGCGGCAAGCCGCTCTTCGCCGGCGATGGATACGCCGGGCTAAGCGATATCGGCTTATACTCCATCGGCGGCATCCTCAAGCACGCGCCTGCGATTCTCGCCTTTGCCGCCCCGACAACGAATTCCTATCGTCGCCTGGTGCCCGGCTTTGAGGCCCCGGTGAACCTCGTGATGTCGAAGCGGAACCGCTCCGCCGGCGTGCGTATCCCGATGTACTCGGAGAAACCCAAGGCAAAACGCCTCGAGTTTCGCTGCCCGGACCCGACCTGCAACGGGTATCTCACCTGGACAGCGATGCTTATGGCGGCAATAGAAGGCATTCAGAAGAAAATTGACCCGGGTGAGCCGCTGGATCGCGATATCTACGAGATGACGCCGGAGGAGCTGGCCAAGTATCCGAAAACGCCCGGCTCGCTCGCTGAGGCGCTTGATGCGCTTGAGAAGGACCACAAGTTTCTTACGGCCGGCAACGTATTCACCGATGATTTGATCGAGACCTGGATAAAGTGGAAACGGGAGAAAGAGATCGATGAGATTGCCCTTCGACCGCATCCGCACGAGTTCCACCTGTACTACGACTGCTGATGAATTGCGAATGATGAATTGAGAATTCGTTCTTCATTCCGAATTCTCAGCTCTTAATTGTCTGGCGATTGGCCCGCCCAAGCACTGGCGGGTTGGCATTGGGTTGTGGAGAAGGCTTGTTTGCAGCCGGCCCGATAATGGCAGTCCGGCGGCGCAGGCCTTCTCCCCCAGCTTGCCTTATACGGATCAATTCATTGGAGACATCGCCTCCAGGCACATAATTGTCAATATATCGGCCTCCCCATTTCACGTGGGCAAGGACAGACGAATGCCGATAACCAACCGCTATATCTCACAGTAGCCTCCGCAAGCGTGCTCCTTAAAAGCGTTCTTCTCTCATAACGCTCGCGATGTCACTCCAAATCGAAAGGCGTGTTGTCTATAGGCTCGAACCACCCCAATTTCATAGCAGCCGAATCGACCCCATAGACGCTTGTGCTCTCAAACTCCGCCATCTGCCGCGACCCGACGTTTCCCCCAGCCCAGCCGACGTTCGCCCAACCCCTGTGCCGGAAGTGAATAGATGGTGACATATAGAACCCGGTAATGAGCTTGCCCCCATACACGGCATAAGGCGGCTCGGCAAATGAATATTCGATATACGAATTCCCGTCGTTTGACATCGCCGTATCGGCGAACATCAGCGTCTCGCTCGGCCTGCCTACCTCCGTCGTCCGCGTCGTCCTTGCGTATGCCGCCCTGAACGCATCCGCGCCGTCCAACCCGCTCTGCCACGTCCGGCTCCCGATATACGTCATATTGTATCCATATCCCCCGCAGCCCTGCTCGAAATTCCTGTCCCAGCCCTCAGCGCTCACAAAATCCACCCTCTCCGGACACTCTTTAACATTCCCGTCCGCCAGATACCCAGCTAACGGCCCCCGCACCGGATCAAACGGCTCATCCAGACTATCGCGCACCCCGTGCCAGCGATGCAGTCCCGCTCCGTCCCAGATGTCACTCGCCGCCGCAACGTAATACCCGTCGTTCTCACCGGCGTACCCCAAATTCGCCAGCAAAAGCTGCCGGATATTGCTCTTGCAAACTAACTCCCGCGCGCCCGACCTCGCGCAGGCAAGCGCAGGCATCAGTATCCCCAACAGAAGCGCAACCACCGAAATCACCACCAGCAGCTCAACTAACGTGAATCCATTTTTTCTCTTGTCCGACATAAGACACTCACATCCGAACAAACGCCACTGATACTCAAAATTCAGAATTCTGCATTCTGCATTCGATATTCTACATTCCCAAGATGCGCCACTTTTCAACTCTCAACCATTGCCCGGCAAGCACCGCAAGGTCACGACCGTCAATCACGAGGTCTGCGGGTTCGGCCACATCACATCTGCCTATCCAGGCTTTCTGCCCGAACCGGCTGCCCCAAGCCGACGCAAACAGCGCAGAGTCGAACATATCAACCACTCCGTTCAAATCGACATCCGCAGCATACTCCTGCTCATTCAGCACGCCCACCGCCTGCAAATCGAATCCTCCCGAGCCGAATGTCACCCACGCATCGTAAATCGGATGGTTATGGCCATAGACGGCAATTATGGGCCAATTCGTGGCGTCGATATGCCCCTCAGCCTCGTCGTAAAAGTCGCCGCTGCCTGGTATATCAACGATTCGAACATAGTGTATGTCGTTTATGTCCGCCGTGCCGTTCATGACCAGCGGGTCTCCTGCAACGTCGCTCAAATCGAATGGCGTGCCGGTGCACAGGCCATTCGCGTTCGGATGTTTGCCCGCAAGATTATGGACGTTGCTTATCTCAATCGTCCCGTAAGGACCGACAGGCCCCGCCGTCAGTGACACCGACGGAAATCGCACGAAGTCCCGCCCGTTCGAGGAAACCTCCACATATCCCAATTCCCCGAGCATCTGCCCCGCAACCGACCCGCCGACCGTATTGTAAGCCGAAACAAAACCATTCTCAAATACGGCGAAGTCGTACCCCTTGACGTCTCGAATCGCACCTGTGTCGCCCGCCTCGCAAGGGTCCCCGAAGATCAGAGTTATCCGCCCCGGCTCCGCGCCCCTGTCAATCTCGCTCCTGTCCTGGTCCCCTAAGCTCACAATATCGAAGTTGTCACCCGTAGCCGGACCCAGCGCCTTGTTCGGATCATTCCATACCCCCGCCCCGGACCACTTGTCGTCCGAAGGCGCGTACTTTGCCCAACCCCGCGCCCACCCCCGGAAAATCGGATTCAATATCGCTCCCGCATCGCCCAGCGGATTGGCATGCCGCCAGTGGTTGTTCGGATCAATGTACCCGTTCACCCCGCCCTCGGTATAAGGCCCCGCCCGGACAGCACCCGCCCCCATGCTCAGCAATACCGCCGCCATAGCCGCCTGTCGCAACATCGCTTATCTCCTGCACCCTGTGTCATTCCTGCGCAAGGTTGTCACCCCTGCGAAAGCAGGGGCAGGAATCCACAAGCACCGGGTTATCCAGCAGTTCATCTTTGTTACAGGTTCTCATCTTTTTCGCCACCCCACACATAGCGCGCCCAATCCCAAAAGCGCTATCGTCCCCGGCTCCGGAACCAGAGTATCTATCGCAAAATAAGCCGGGGTATTCATACCCCACGCCCCAACGTCACTCGAGCTCAGCCCAAATTCCAGACTCTTCACCACCCCCAACTCGCTCAAATCGACGTATTCCCACGCATCCACGATGTAATCCTCGCCGTCGTCCGCAAACCGATAATCCGCTAAATAAAACTCAACCACGTCGGTCACAGCCCCGCCCGCGTCTTTACCTGTGATAGTCAGAACAAACCAGTCCGGCTCATCTCCGCCGGCGCCGCCGAACTTCTTCGCAAACGAATCGCCCTTGAGCATCGAATAATACGCGCTGTTGTTATTCGTCACGTACATCCCTTCAACGACCCCCGCTGCATCAAGCGTAATAGTAGGGGGGCCGGCCCACCCCACATAGCCGACTCCATACTTCGCCGAGCCCCCTTGTCCGCTCCCGGTGATAGCGTTGTACTGCGCCGTCCACCCCTCTGCCGTCGTATCCGTGATATTCGAATACGAAAAACCGTCCCACGAACCATACATCGTGTCGTAGTTGTTGTTAAAGTGCGCCGCGCCGCTGGCAAATCCGCCCGAACCGTCCGACCCGTTCCAGTACGATCCCGCCGCCAAAGGCAAATCCTCAAACGTCGCTATATACCCGTTCGCCTCGCTCGCCATCCCAAAGACCGCCAGCGCACAAACAAAATGTTTCATCTTCAACACTCTTCTCGAAGCCATATTCTTGTTCCTCCTTCCAAGCAAACCATCTGAATTCTTGATTCTCAATTCTCAATTCCAAATTCTGAATTCTGTTTCCCATTCTCCTTTCACACTCCCCGGCCCAGACCGCGAGGCCGGCTCAACGCCAATAAAAAAACCGCCGCTCCCACGAAAGGAACGGCGGCTCTGATACTTCGGGCTGAACGGGCCGCAGCAAATAAACCGGCTTCAACCCGCACTGCCACACCTGCGTTCCACTTCGCGAGAACACTACTGAATTAAGTGTGCTGCTAACTTACAGGCAGGTTTTCTGACTTGCGTCTTACCTCGAGACCCCTTCCCATCCGCCCATTGCGAATAGTGGCCCGGCCCGCATACCCCTTGCGAGCCGAAAAATGTCTCTTGGACTCCCAATGAATCAACACCAATCAAATTCGTGAAAATTCGTGTGAATTTGTGGTTAATTCATCGGGACAGACGCACACAGCGGCGCGACCGTCGCGGATTCTAACCGCGTTCCCGTTTGACTATCCCAAAGCATACAGCCTTGAGACCTGCAAATTAGATTATTCCTTTGCCAAAGAGCTGCTTTTCATTCTTCTACCACAAACATCGCCGCCAGTCAACCCTAAATCCCAAAATTTCTTCTCCGCTGGCGCGATTCACGATTGTAGGTGAATTATCTGCCATCCTTGGGCGTTTTCTGAGCTTTGGCCGCGAGGTGGGCAATCTTTGACGTCCGTGAGTTTCTGCGGTGTGCCTTGTCATTCCCGCGAAAGCGGGAATCCAGTACCCGCGATTTCTGGATTCCGGCTCAAGGCCGGAATGACCCGCCGCGGCGCGCACGAATGAGTTCCTTCAGAAAGTGTGTTCTTACCTACAAAGATGAAGTACACCCCTTCTCCGCCTCACTCTCCGGGCCCCTGCACAGCCGCAAGCTCCGCCCTCAGCCCAACGGTTCGTAGAACCGAGCCGGCCTTGCTCCCAGCCTGTTTGTCAGGGTCCCCAGCCCCTTGATTGTTGCGTCAATCCGGTCGCCAGCCTTGAGGTAGTTGCCCGTCGCCAGACCCACGCCGGACGGCGTCCCAGTGGCGATAACATCCCCCGGCTCGAGCGTCATAATATGGCTCAAAAACGATACAATATCCGCCACGGGATAAATCATCTGCCCGGTATTGGCCTTCTGGCGAACCTCCCCGTTCACCGTCAGCGTCATATCGAGGTCCTGCACATCCTCTATCTCATCCGCCGTCACCAGGTATGGCCCCATCGGGCAAAAACCGTCCGCCCATTTGCCGTTCAGCCAGTCGTAGAACTCGTCCCAGGGCCGCTTCGCCCGATTTTTGGCGAAGGTCACGCTTCGCGCTGATACGTCGTTCGCAATGGTATATCCCGCAATCACGCCGCCCGCCTCGTCGGCCTTGATGCACTTGGCCCGCCCGCCGATCACGACCGCCAACTCCAGCTCATAGTCTATCGTCTCGCTATAGACCGGCCACGGTATCTCATCGCCCGGCCCGATCACCGCCGTCGCCGGCATAAGAAACGGCCTCGGAACCGTCGTCAGTCGAGGCGAATCCGAAAGCCCCAGCTTCAGCCCCGCCTCCTTGATGTGCTCGACGTAGTTCCCCGCCAGCGCCAGCACCTTCCCTGGACGTGGAATAGGCGCCAAAAGCCTCACCGAGCTTAGCGGTATTGCCCCATCGCCCGACTCCGCCTGCTCGCCCAACCTGGCCATGCACGATGGCCCCCGCTCCAGAATCTCTTTCACGCTCCCCGGCGGATCCACCCCGCCCCACGCCGACTGAATATCAATTATAGAATCCTCGATGAGTATTCCAGGCCGAATCAATTGATTGTGCAAATACGTTATCAGCTTCATTTGTTTTCCTTATCACCCGCAATTCTGAAGTTCAAAGCCGTATTCTACGCCTTTTCCCCCCCGGATGCAACCCCGCCCCACGTTCCCGGAAACGGCCTTTCGCTGGCCTCCCAGCAGACGCGCCGGAAAAATCTCTTGAAATTGAGGCCGGAAGCCTTTTAATATCTTTTGACTCAAGCTAAAATGGCGCGCCTCCCGATTTTAATGTAGGGGCCGATTGAACTATAGCTTGAGGTGAAAGATGTCTTTCTCTGTTGGAATGCTCAAAATGACGCTAAAGGACCTATGGCAGGGCGCCGGAAATTGGCTGCGGTCGCACACGTTTTCTCGTGAGGCCGGCTGTCAGCCGGATGTGGACGACGAGGGCCTCATAGCCCAGGAAAACCCTTCGCCGCAGCCGGACCAGGCCCAGCCCGCCGAACAGCCGGATAGTAGCGTCGTTGTCAGGGCGACCGGGCCGGGCGATAAGAATCAATCTATCGAAAAGGTCCAGGAGGGATTCAACAAGCTCATCGACCAATTACAGGGCATTAACGAACATCTCGACCGCCAGGTCGCACAGCACGCCGAATTGATGGAGCGGATCGAAAAGCTCCCGCAATGGCTCGAAACCTTCCCTACCGTCGTCGAGAGTCAAAAGCAGATAACCGATCAGCTCCTCCAAGACCTAAAAGGCGCCGCCGCAAAGCAGGAGCGCTTTATCGACGCCGTCGAGAAAATCCCCACCGAAACCGCAAAGCAAACCGACGCCCTGGTTGGCATCAACCACCAGCTCTCCGCCGCCGCCGATACCGACGTCCAGATGACCGAGGGCTTCAACAAGTTCAACCAGACCCTCGACAAGCTCAACCAGACCGCCGAAGGCCAGACCGACAGCATCCTCCAGATGAGCCGCACCTTCGCCACCAGCGACCGATACCTCAAATACATCATCACCAAGCACAACAAACGCTTTATGTGGCTCTTCATTTCCGCCGCAGGCGTCTGCCTCTTCGTCATCCTCGTCCTGACCGGCATCATCATTTACCTAAAGTCATAGCGAGCACCAGGCCCGATTCTCGGGAAGTATTCAAAAGAAAACGGTCCATTATGTCATTGCGAAGGAGCGCAGCGACTGTGGCAATCCCTGTCCCCGCACGCCTTTGGCGGGGGTCAATCCTCAGACTTCCAAAACCGGCGATTCTCTTAGGAGGCCGGGTGGCAGCCTCAAGCGAAGCTTGGGGATGGCCGGGAGCAACCTTGACCGCGCTTATCCCAGAGCGCACTTGATTTCTTTGAACAATAAAGGCTTTTGCAAAATTGCAGGTTAAGCGTAGGGTGGGCTTTAGCCCACCACTTCGGTGGGGCAAGCCCCACCCTACCCGGGAAAAATCGTTCCTTCGACTTTACTCAGGATGGTGAGCCTGTCGCGCCATTGTTGATTTTTTCTTTTCGATGGCAACGTATTGTCTTATAATCGCCTATGTAATTATTGAAGAAAATCATAAGAGAGATTTTCTTCAACAATATAGGTCTAACCTGCAATTTTGCAGAACTCACTGAGCCGTATCACACGGAGAACTCGATTGTGTGCGTGGACTCAGCCCCGCTATCGACACTGCGAATGGTGGCCGTTGCCCTGTGCCTGCCCGCCGCAGGCTCGGCGATATGATAGTAGTGGTAGTAATCCTCGTAGGCCCCCCATTTCGCCGCAGGCGCCGCCAGCCTGGGCGTCACCTCTCGCCCGTCCACCGCCAGTTCAACCAATTCGGCACGCGGCGCTTTCGGCAGACCTTGCGTCGTATTCTCCCGGCAGCAGCGCACCCGAACCGTCACCCCGCGCTCGGGCCGTGCCGTTTCCCATTCGTCTTCGGGCCTCACCGCCACAATCGACACCATCGGCCGCCTGATACGCGGATTGTCCCACCACCTCCACTCCTCCTCGCGGCGCCGCACAAATTCCATCGCTTCGGCCAATCCACCGTGTATCCACGTCTCATTGCCGCTGACCGCATCGTGTCGAACCGCCACCACCCAGTTCCGCTCGAGCGCCTTTAGCCAACCCTCCCACGTGGGCGACATCGCCAGGAACAGTGTGCGGAATCCCGTCAGTTGATCGCTCCACCACCACGCCTCGTTGCCGTGGGCGTCCTGCAAAGCCACAAAAGGAATCTTCTGCCCGTATGGTATCAGGAAAGGCTCGCTGTTCGTGAAATCAGGGTTCCCGAAATGAAACGTGCTGATGCCGGCATAACCCCCGCGCTCGAGCGAATCGTCGAGATACAGCCGCGTCAGCTCTTCGTTTTCGTTGAACTGCCAGATCAATCTGCCGCCCGCCTTCTCCAAAGGCACCAGCCGCCTCCTGCGAAAATCCTCCCACAACACGGCTTCCTTGCCCGAAAGCGACGCACCAAAGTCCGCATTGGCCGGCGCGATAACGTCGCTTGTATGGCTGTAAGTCCCCAGGCCCGCCACGCTCACGAACGTACCATACTCTTCATTGGCCGCATAGAACCTCACCGGCGCCTGCCGACGGTCCGCAACCGCCTGCGCCGCGGCAATCCAGCCGGGCGCTGCGTTCTTCGCACCCCATAGATCGATTCGCAACGCTTTCGCCAGCTCCACAGCCTCAGCGGGACTGCCTTTGCCGTGTGCCTCGATTTGAATTGTGAATACCCTAAGACCCTTTGGCAGTCCGCGAGCTCGTCCTCGCTGGACCCGACGCCCACCTCCCGCGCAGAGCGACTCGAAACCGTGAAGGACCGCAAGCGCATCCAGCGCGCGATATGTTGCCACCGGATTGCTTGCCCAGCTTGCCCGGTCGCCGAATCCTCCATCCCGGTTCCGTAGCGATAAAATGTGCTTGATACAGGCGTCGGGTCGAGCCGGCCGCTCAGCGTATAGTTCCAGCACCCGCACAGCCGCCCACGTGTAAGTGACATCTTCAATGCCCGCGAAAGCGGGCTTCGGCTGGTAGGTGAATCCGCCGCCGAACCGTTGGCACGCCTGCACCCACGCGACCGTCTCGGCCCGTTTCTCGTCCGCTTGCCCCATTGCAGCCAGCGCCTCAATCCCCCACAGCGTATTCATCACATGCCCGTCGCTTCCGTCGTGGGCAGGCGTGTTGTTGAAGCTCCCGTTCGCACGCCGCCGAACATCAAGGTATTCAATGAATTGCGCCGCAATATCGTCCGTCGCAAGGCCCAGCAGCCCCCGGCACAGCAAAGCCATCACTTCAAACCTCAGGATCGGATAGCCGTCCCGTTCGTATTGCCTCGGATACGCCGAAGGCTTTGTCCAGCCTTGAACCTGGCTGCGAAACGAACCCACGTTCTCGCCAAGCCACAGCAGGCCCTGTATCTGCTCATACTCGAACACCCTCAAATCCCGCTCCAGCTTCTTAACGTGGAACGGATGATGCGTCCGGATGTACTCCGCCAGTGCGCTCTTGTTCGGCGGCTCTTGTCCCATCAAATGGTAGCACCCGGTTGCTGCATAGCTCGGCGTCAGATGCGACCGCTCCTGATCCCCCCACCCGTAGCCTCCATCCGATCGCCGCAGGCTCTCCAGATACCCCGCAACATCCGCCATCCACGAAGCCGACCGCCCGGCGGCCAGCGCCTTCGCGTACCGGCTTATGCTCCCCAGCGACATTGCCGCCGCTGCGCCCTTGAGAAAATCTCGCCGCTTGACTCTGTCGTCCACTTGACTTTTACAGCGAATACTCATTCTGCTCCTTCTTGCCAATATCGGTCCTTACCTGCTCCTTGATGTCCCGTCCCGCGACGCATTGTAAATCGTCCCCCCGCCTTCCGCATACCGTCGAAGCACGTCCGCCGCCTCCCGCCTAAGCACATCCTGCACGACGGCAATCCCGCGCGATTCAAGAGCTGCGACCCAAGCCGCCGGCTTCAGCCCTTCATCAAACCCGATACTCCGCGCATCCTCATCTCGCGCCCCGCAGACCAGGCCGGACACTCCCGACCACGGAACCGCACCCAAGCACATCGCGCAAGGCTCCGTCGTCGATACCAATTCGTAACGCTCCCGCCCCCCGTCGCCTATATCGTACCGCCCCAAAACCTTCTGCGCCAGCGCTATCGCCACAATCTCCGCGTGAAGCACCGAGCATTTGCTTGCCTGCACTATATTTACCCCCGCCGCAACCAATCTCCCGTCGCCGCCGAACACCGCTGCCCCGAAAGGCCCTCCCGTCTTGTGTCTGACGTTCTCCTGCGAAAGCCATATCGCAAAACGCATTCGCTCCTCCACGGTAAGGCGGACCACCTTTCCCGCACCAATCAAATCCCCCACCCAACCCGGCAGGCTAAAACGCAGTTCCAGCGAATCCATAACCTATCCCCATCATTTCGACATCCCGCTTGCCGCGCTGAGCACGCGCCGCTTCGCCTCTGCGAAGCATCCGCCCAGCCGACAATCTCACGCGCCCGCTAAACCCTGTTCACAATTCGTCTCGTCCCCAATTTCAGCGTATAAGCGCGTTAAAATAGGTAAAATTTCCGGCAATTTTCGACCAAAATCACGCCTGCCGCAAAGCAAAAATCCGCAACCTGCAAATTTTTTTATTCCTGCAATGCCAGGCGCTTAGCCGAATCCACAGGCCAAAAACCCCCGGAGTTTTCGACCAAAAACGCAGCTTCGTTCAATTATAGAGGCGCTGCTTTTTGCCTCCCAGCCGAAATCCGGCCCAATGTGTCAGAAACCAATTCAAAAGGCAAAATGCAAAGAGCAAAGACCAAAGTCACAAAGCAAATATCAAAGACTCCCGCCTCCGCCAGGCTGAATACGGGTTAGGTCATACCGATGTTGTGGGGGTTGTCTTTGCGGGTGTTTTCGTAGATGCGCCTTAGGAACTCTTTTTCGTCCTTGGGATCGCCGGGCCTGGCGGGAGAGTCGGCGGCGGTTTGCCTGGCGAAAACGGCGAGGGCGTCATTGAGACGTTTTTCCGGGTTGCCCTTTTCTTCGCCGGCGTGCGCGAGGTCGGTGATGCACTTGGCAAGCTCTACGGATTCGGCGCTCGCCAGCACCCTGTCGAGCGTGACATCGGTGATGGTATCGCACATTTGAAAGAGTAATTGGGCAGTCTCTTTCAAGAGGAGGACGTCGAAGGCATCCGGCTTGATTTTGCCCTTTATTTGCTTGTAGAAGCGGGGCTCGTTGAGGAGGACTTCGAGGATTTCTCTCTGAACGGCGGCGAAGAGGCCCTGGCCGAGGTCGATGGCGGTGACTTTCTGGTTTTCGGTGCTATACGATGCGGACCTTGCGGCGCGGGTGATGCGGGTATTTAGCTCGCGGTTTATCTGTTTTTTGTCGAGGCCGACGATCGAGGATATTCGGTTCACGATTATGCCGGTTTCAACGGCTGAGATGTTGCCTGCGGAGAAGCCGACGGCGATTGCCTGGAGGTACTCTTCAAGGGCGGCTCTCTTGCCCGCGATGGTGTCGTCGCCGGCGAATTTTTCGGTTAATCTGTCCCATTTGAACTGGAGGACGTGGGCGGCCTGGCCCAGGAGCTTGTCGAAGGCGTCCTTTCCGGCGGCGAGGATGAAATCGCAGGGGTCTTTGCCCTGGGGGACGGAGGCCAGCTTGATATCTATTCGCTGGGCGAGGCAGACTTCGAGGGCGCGGTTGGCGGCTTCGATTCCGGCCACGTCGCTATCGAATACGAGGGCGACTTCTTTTGCGTAGCGTCGGAGGATTCGTCCGTGGCCGGTGGTGAAGCTGGTGCCGAGGGTCGCGACGACGTTGGAGCAGTCGAACTGGTGGGCCATTATGACGTCCGTGTAGCCTTCGACGACGACGGCGAGGCCGGTGGAAACGATTTGGTGGCGGGCCTGTTCGAGGCCGAAGAGTGAATTGCTCTTGTCGAACAGGACGGTCGTGGGCGAGTTGATGTACTTTGCGCCGGTGTCGTCGAGTGTTCTTCCGCCAAATGCTATGACGCGGCCGGTGACGTCGGTGATGGTGAACATCAGGCGGTTTATGAATTTGTCCTGGCTGTTTGCGGTTATCAGGCCGGCTTGTTCGAGCAGCTCGGTCGGGATTTTTTTGGCGCGGGCGGCGTTGATGAGGTCGTCGCCGGAAGGCAGCGCCAGGCCGATGCGCCATTTCTTTATGCTGTCCGCGGAGATTTGCCTTTGTGCGAGGTAATCGCGGGCGAGCTTGCCTTTGGCTTCGTCGTGGAGATTACCGGCGAAATGTTCGGCGGCCCAGGCGTTGACTCTTGCGAGCCTGTTGGGGTCAACTTCGGATTTTGCATCTTGTCCCGGCGAGCCGGGGTCGGATTTTGCGGTCTTGCGAGTTTCGAGTTTTATGTTGGCTCGTTCGGCGAGTCTTTCTATGGCCTGCGGGAAGGTGAGGTTTTCGCGCATCTGCACGAACTTGAAGACGTCGCCGCCGGCGCCGCAGGCGAAGCATTTGAATATCTGCTTTTGCGGGTTGACGTTCATGCTTGGCCGGTGGTCGTCGTGGAATGGGCATAGGCCAAGCATCTCGCGGCCTTTCTTCGTGAGGCTGACGTGCTCGGAAACGACGTCAACGATGTCGTTGGCCTGCTGAACCTGAAAAACGGTAGTCTGGTCAAAAATGCCGGGCATCAAATTCGTATCTCGTATTTAGTATTTGGTATCTGTTTTCCGGTGACGGGGGCCAAGCGTCTGTAAGACGGCCAGTATAATGAGTAGATTAGCGAGTTGGGGCGGGAAAGTCAAGCCGGGGTGAGAACTGCTTTTGATGCTTGAAGCCCGCCGCCTGAATCACCGGCGGCCGGCCATCTCCTTCGGCGGATAGACATTATCCAGACACGTCCCCTTCCCGCCCCGAGGTGGGGATTTCTTGGCCACAGAGCTCGCCGGGGGCCACAGAGGTTTTTCAACACCGTTCTCCACTGTATTTGATCAACTGTTCAGAACGCTAAATAGGCGAAATTTCGAGATTCTCTGTCGTCGTTGAGAAATAAGAAGTTGCTGGCCCTAATGAGAAAGGCAAGATTCAGAGAAATCCGCCACGTTAGCGACCTCTCGCCACCAGTTCTGACGAGTTTACCACGAGGCTCGGGATTTCGACCGCTGCTGAATTAAAGCTACTTGACGATCAGTCGCGGCAAGCGTATCTTAGAGGCTCGGACGAGTTGCGGCGAAGTGTCGCCAGCGAAATAAGCAGGTTGCAAGGAAAGGTGGCTTGCACTATGGAACTCAAATCGATTGATTACGTGGAGTACGAGGGTACGCCAAAAGAGTGGCGTCTGCAGGGGTTTTCTCCTAAGAAGATCAACTTGATCGTGGGAAGAAACGCGACCGGGAAATCCCGAATGCTCCGCTTGATCTTAGGCTTGGGAAATCTGTTGGCTGGCGATGTGAAGCTACAGTTTCTATCGGGCGACTACAACGTGAGGTTCGACGATAACGGTCAGGATATTATCTACCGCTTGGCCTATCGAGACCAGAAGGTCATACTTGAGAAACTTGAGATTGCAGGCGAGACGCGCCTGGATAGGAGCAGCGGGGGGAGGGGAACGCTATACTTCTTGGATGCTCACAAAGATATGACTTTCCAAGCCCCCGAGAACGAATTGGCGTGCTTTGCGAGGCTAGACGCGATTCAGCACCCCTTCCTTCAACGATTGTACGACTGGGGTAAGTCGCTGCGATACTATCCCTTCGGCACACCTCTCGGGCAAAATGAAGTAGCGGTTCTGGGCCACCCATCAGCAGAACTGAACCTTAAGGAGAGCAGCCATGTAGTCGCAGTACTGAGAGACGGGATGACGAGAGCTTCCTCCGAGTTTGCTCAAACCGTAATTGCAGATATGGCCTCTCTTGGCTACCATCTTGACGAGTTGACAGTCAAGGAATTGGGCGGCAAATTGATGGGTGCGGTCCCTACAACGGCGCTGGGCATCAGCGTGCAGGAGCACGATCTGACAAAGGAGCTTCAGCAGACGGACATCTCCCAGGGGATGTTTAGGGCACTCTCTCTCATAATACAGCTCACCTACTCAAACATGTTCAAGCGCCCCAGTTGCATACTTATAGATGATATTGGTGAAGGCTTGGATTACGAAAGGGCGTCTGCTTTGATAACACTACTCACTGAGAAGGCTAAGGACTCGTCCGTACAACTGATAATGAGCACTAACGACCGCTTCGTCATGAACAATGTCCCATTGGAGTATTGGTCCGTCGCCGAAAGAGCACCGAATGGCTGCAGGATTTACAGTTGTGAGAACGCACCAGAAAAGTTCCGAGATTTTCAATTAACGGGCCTAAGCAACTTTGACTTTTTTGCAGGCGGCTTTTTCGGTGGGGGAGAAGCCCAGAGATGAAAAGAATCGCCATATTCGTTGAGGGTCACTGTGCTCTGGTTTTCGTTCGCTCAATGCTCATGCTCGTATTCGACAACAGCAAGCTGAGCTTCAATTGTTTGGAATGGCGCTCGCACAGCCTTGGGCCCGTCCCGTATGCACATCAGCCGCCGGATCCCGAGATATACTTTCTCATTGTTGACGCAGCCGGAGACCAGGCCGTGCTCAGCGCGATAAAGGAACGGGAGAAGGGCCTCTTTCAGAAGGGATATCAGATCATAATTGGTCTGAGAGACATGTACTCAGAGGCATACGTCACGAGGGCCGGGAGGACAATTGACAATAAAGTAATCAGGCAATTCGTGGAAGGCTGGCAAAAGACCATCGCTACTATGAGCAAGCCAGACAAGATCAGGCTCCATTTGTCCATAATGGAACTCGAAGCCTGGTTCCTGGGCATGTATCCCATCTTTCCCAGACTTCATCCGACCCTCTCAATCGATTCGATCAAAAGCCAGTTAGGTTATGATTTGAGGAGCTGTGACCCACAGACGGAGTTCTTCCATCCCTCCAAAATATTGAGCGAGATTCTCCAATTCGTGGGCGATCAATACAAAAAGTCCAGAAGTGATATAGAGAGGATATGCTCGCATATCGAGGCGTCAGACTTGGGCAAGGCTACAGACAATGGCAGGTGCACATGTTTCAGAGAGTTCCACGCCGAGGTCCTCAACTGCTGGCGCCAGTAGCATCCCTCCTTCTGTGAGACCCCCCTTACGGTTGCGCCTCTGTCCTGTGTGTTGTCATTGTTTTACAGTGTAAACCCGCGTCAAAATAGGCAATATCTTCGGGTGCATTGGTGCGAATTCGTGGTTAGGCAGTCCTTGTGCCTTGTTGTCTTTGTGGCCAAAATCCGTCAAATCTGCGAAACCTGTCCTGAGCTTGTCGAACGGATCCGCGGTTCCTCTTCGTTTTGGCCATTGGACATTTGAATTTTGAATTTGTCCTTCGACGTTGCTCAGGATGGTGAGCCTGTCGAACCATTTCGGATTCTTGTCCGCCTAAATTGCGAACTCCCACCATTTACAATCTATCTCAGGAAGTAATTGCTGTAAATAGTCAGGCGAAAAGCTCTTGGCTCAACAAATTCCCCCTGTTCCTTGTCTCATCGAGCGATTCGCACAAGTTTTCCTCCGCCGGGCGGCAGAATCAGTTCGATTGCAGCCTTCTTCGCGGGGGTCCATTGAGCGGTCGCGGCGTCGAAGAGTTCGAGTTCGCCCGGCCCGGCCAGCGATGTGCTCGCCTCGGCGGTGTAGTCCAGGTTCGCCACGACCACGTGAGTCGGCTTCTCTTTGGCCCCGAAGGAGCCGAGCAGAAAGCCGCGCGGCCCGGCGGGCGACTTCGAGGAATCGAGGCGGAAGGACGCGTCCGGCGGTAGCGGCTCGCAGCCGGGCTCCCGCATCGAGGTGTGATATACGCCCAGCGAGCGCAGCGGCTGGAGCTCCCTCGCGATGGCGGCGAACTCGCGGTTGTAGGATTTGAGCGCGTGGTAAAGGGGCCCGGGCGTCCCGTCCAAGCTGACAAGGCTGCCGTGGTGGTTCGCGCAGGCATAAACGTAGTAGCTGATGCCCTGAGCGCCGTAGGCCAGCGTGGAATAGACCAGGTAGCGCAGCTCGTTCGTATTGGGCACGCGCATCACGTCCGGCGCCCAGGTGCAGGCTTGCACGATGTTGAGGAAGGGCACACCTGCGTCCTGCGCCGCACGCCGGATCATCGCCAGGTTCAGGAAGTATTGGTCGCTATCGCCCTTGAGCCTGAACTGGTAGTGGTCGTAGCTGATGAGCGCGGGCTTCACCTGCTCGACGTAGCGGCGCAGGTGCTCCTTGTAGGCCGTGACCACGTCGCCCTGGG